>JAIMBG010000203.1 GCA_023511555.1 Acetobacteraceae bacterium
GGGGATGGCGCCGTTGGCGTAGGGGGGGCCGGCGTGCAGGCTGACGCGGGGCCGGCCCCGCCGCCACTCGGAGACGGCCCGGTACAGCCCCTTCTCCTCCCAGAACCTCGCCACCTCCGGCTCCCGCCGGGGCAGGTCGGCCTTCATGGGGAAACGGGTGCGCGGAAGGTTAAGCGTCGCTTTCCAGTCCACGGCCATCACCGCCCTCTCTCTCCGGGTAGCAACTCCCGCACCTCGACCGACAGGGCCCGCCCCACCGCCTGGGGCAGGACCCCCTCGACCCTGATGAGCTTGGATCGGGAGGCCGCGCCGGCTTCAAGCCTGACGTGGGAGGCAGGCACGCCCAGCGCCCGAGCCAGGAGCTCCACGCACGCGCGGTTGGCCCGCCCCCCCTGGGGCGGGGCGGCCACCCTCACCCGCAGGGCGCCCCCGGCAACACCTTCGACGCAGGTCTTTTGGGCCCCCGGCTGGACTCTGACCCGAAACCTCACCCCGCCGGCGGCCCTGCCCACCTCCAGCGCCTCGCCGGTCACGCCTCCCCGCCCTCGCCGGCCGGGGGCTCCAGCAGGGGAGCGGTCAAGTACTTCCCCTCCTGGTCCAGGAGTTCAAGCTGGGACTGTATGGCGCCGCGGGCGCGGGCCCACAGCAGCCGAAGCTGGTTCCTGATCTCCTCCTGCCTCTGCTCCATGGCCCGAACCCGATGGGCAGCCTCCTCCTCGAGCTGGCGGACGCGGGCCCGGGCTTCCTCCAACAGCGCCTCGGCCTCCTTCTGGGCGGCGGCCTTGACCTCCTCCGCCGTCCTGGTGGCCAGGACCAGTGAGTCGCGCAGCGTGGCCTCCATGGCGCGGTAGCGCCCCAGCTCCTCCTCCAGGTCTTCCGCCCGTTCCTTGAGCTGGGCGCTCTCGGCCAGCAGCGACTCAAACTCCTTCACCACCTGGTCGAGGAAGTCGTCCACCTCGTCGGGGTCGTAGCCTCGGAACGACCTGCGGAACTCCCGGTTGTGGATGTCAAGCGGCGTAAGCGGCATCTCAGGCTCCCTCCCGGGACCTCGCCTTCCTGGTGATTCGGCGGCCCCCTCGGAATTCCTCGCAGCAGGCCCCTCCGCGCCCGCCGGCCGCGGCCTGGCCCTCAGCCCTGCAGCCTGATGATGAGCGCCTCGAGAAGCCCCAGCAGCACCATGGCCACCAGTGGGGACCAGTCCAGGCCGGCCCGCGGGCGCACCCACCGGCGGATGGGCCCGAGCAGCGGCTCCGTGGCCCGGTCCAGCAGATGCTGCAGCCGGTAAAACGCCGGCTGGTAGCCCTGGGGCCGCACCCAGCTCAGGACGACCCGCAGCAGCACCAGCCAGAACATGACCTCCACCGCGACCCGCAGCAGGAGCAAAAGTCCCGTCACGGCCGGCCCCCCCGCCTCTCCCCGAACAGCGCCCGGCCCAGGCGCACCATGGTGGCTCCCTCCTCCACGGCGGGTACGAAGTCGTCGCTCATGCCCATGGATAGGTGGTCCAGGCTCACCCGCTCCAGGCCCCGCTGCCGCTGCTCCTGGGCCAGCTCGAACAGCCGGCGGAAATACGGGCGCGCCCCCTCCGGGGTCGGCGCGGGGGGGGCGATGGTCATCAGCCCTTCCACCCTGAGGCCGGGCAGAAGGGCGCAGGCCTCAAGCAGCCTGGGGAGGTCGCCGGGGAGAACCCCGTGGCGCCGGGGATCCCCCGTCAGGTTGACCTGGACCAGCACCCGGGCCGGCCTCCCCCGGCGCCGGGCGTGCCGGTCGATCTCCTCGGCCAGGGCGGCGCGGTCCAGGGAGTGCACCAGCTCAAAGGACTCTAGGACATATTTTACCTTATTCCGCTGCAAATGTCCAATGAAGTGCCACCTGACTCCGGGCACGCGGCCCAGCTTCTCTCTGGCCTCCTGGTAGCGGTTCTCGCCCAGGTCTGTAACCCCCAGCGCCACGGCCTCCAGTATCCGCGGCACCTGCACCTCCTTGGTCACCGCCACCAGGGTGACGTCCTCCGGGCGCCGCCCCGACCGCACCGCCGCCCGGGCCAGCGCCTCTCTGACCCGCTCCAGGTTCTGAGCCAGCCCCTCCAAGGTCCCTCCTCCCCCGACACACCGGCCGCCGCCGGGGTGGAACGGCACCCGGGGCCCGGCGGCCGGCCCGGCCCCCCGCGCCCCCTGCGCTGGCACACCCGGCTGCCCTACCGCACGCGGCTGCCGTCCCTCACCAGCCAGGGGTTGCGCACCACCCGCGTCCCTGGAGCCAGCCCCTCCACCCCCACCCGGTCCGCCGCGGAAAACCGCACCACCACCGGCTTAAAGCGCGCCGACGTCTTCTCCACCACGAACACCCCGGTGGACCCCTCCCGCCGGACCAGGGCGCCGGCGGGCACGGAAACCCCCTCCCAGCGCGCCCACGCCAGCTTCACCTGGGCCCGCCGCGCCTCGAGGAACAGCTCGGGCGCCCCCACCAGGGCCACCCACAGGACCCTCCTGCCGCCCGCCTCGGGGCTCCCCAGCCCTGCGGGGGCCGCCTCGACCTCGGAGCCCGCCCCGTACTCCACCCACAGCCGCTGGGCCTGGGCGAGCTCCTCGGCCCGGGCCGAGGGGAGGCTCATCCCCAGGTACACCTCCAGGGGATCCACCACCTTGAACAGGGGATCCCCGGCCCCGACCTTCAGCCCGTCGCTGGCCCCGCCGGGCCTCGTCCGGAACGAGAAGAGCTGGGCAGGGGATATCTCCGCCCGCCTGGAGGGAAGGAGCTCCTCCTCCAGGCCGTCCAGCCGCAGGGAAAACGCCCCCGCCCCCGGCGCCACCACCGCCTGCTGAACGCCGGCCAGGGCCGAAAGCAGCCCCTTCCTCCGGCCCTCCAGTTGCTCCAGGCGGCCGCGGCCCTCCGCCTCCTGGGCCGCCGCCTCGGCCCTCTCGCGGGCCAGCCTCTCCAGCTCGGAGCGCAGCCGGGGAAGCAGGGAGACCCTTCCCTCCACGGCCGCCGAGCTCCAGGCCAGCGCCCGCTCCCGGAGCGAGGCGTCGAGCTCCGCCACCCTGGCGCTCAGCGCCTCAAGCCGCGGCGAAAGCTGCTGCTTGAGGCGGCCCAGCTCCGCCTCGACCGCCCCCAGCTGGGCCTGAAGTTCCGCCGTCCTGCCCGGGTTCTCCACCTCGGCGAGCACGGCGCCCGCCCGCACCCTCTGGCCGGGGACGGCCACCAGCCTCAGCCGGCCGTCGGCGGGCGAGCGCACCACCCACTCCCCCCGCACCACCAGGGCCCTGGCGTCCAGCGCCTGCTCCAGCCGCGACTCCGAGACCGCCTCCGTCCTGGCGAGCAGGAGGGTCATGGAGTCGCGCAGCCGCCCCGCCCCCAGGGCGAGCACCAGGATGGCTAGGGCAGCGGCCACCCCGCCCAGGCCCCAGGACCCCCGCCGCCGCGGGGCGCGGACGGGGCGGCCGGGACGCAGGCG
>JAIMBG010000017.1 GCA_023511555.1 Acetobacteraceae bacterium
CCCGGTCGCCCTGACAGGGGCGCCACCTCGGCCCACCGCCGCTAAACTCCCACCTGAATGTGTATACCCTGGAAAGCTTAAGAATCCTCCCTGCTTCATCCCCTACCCCTGGTTGCACTCCGGATGGATCGCCCTCACCAGTTCGGCCTCCCTCTCCCGCCTCTCCGACTCCCCCCGGACCACGGTGAAGTCATACTCGCAGGGAAGGTCCAGCTTGCGCCGTATGCAGGCGTTGGCTTCGTCCGGCCCGATGTGTTCCCGAAGCCTCCGCCGGAGGTCTTCGCTCTGCCCTACGTAGAACACCTTGAGCTCGTGGTAGGCCGTCCTCACGTACAGCCGATACACCCCCGGGTCAGTGGGGGCACACCGCACCCCCTGCTCGTCCAGCGGGTACCTGGGACTCCACGCCGCCACAACATCCTCCCTCCCCGGCGCGGTGCTCCCTGCGTTAGCCGCCGGTGGCCCGGCGTGCAGGTTCTCAGCCCTAGTCTACCACAGCTAGACCGACACCTCCGACCGGGGACGCCGGGGAATTGGCGCCGGCCTCCCCGCCGCTGGCCACCGGTGGGGCGGCGACTCGGCGGGCGGGGGGGCCGCGCGAGCTGCGGGGGCGGGCTTATCCGCCGTCGTCGCCGCGACTCGGCGGGCGATGGGCCGCGGCTCGGCGGGCCGTGGGCGGCGGGGAGGCCCGAGGCGGGAGACGGGGCAGGGATGGACAACCCGCAGGGGGAAGGCGCAGGTGGGGCCTTCGCGGGAGGGACAGTGAAGGGGGCCGCGGACGCGCGGTCCGGCCCTTAGTTCGGGGCGCCAAAGGTCAGACCCTTCCGGTCTCGCTCTCCCCACCCGCCTTCCCCTGCAGCCACTCCACCAGGGCCCGGGCCGCAGCCACCTTGCCCCGGTGCCTTTCCCAGGAGCCGTCGGGGAAGACGAACCAGTGGTCGGCGTCCAGCGAGCGGAGGGCCAGGTCGGTGTTGGCGATGAACAGGTCGGCGCCGTAGGCCAGGAGTCTGTCGTGCGCCCGCGCCACCAGGGCCTCCTCGCTCAGGCCCGCCTCCAGCTTGGCGCCCACCAGCAGCGTCTGGGGACAGAGCCGCTTCACCTCGGCTATGGCCTTCCTCACCGGGACCAGGGTCACCACCAGGTCCTGGGCGTTGGAGGCCACCTTCCCGGCGGTCACGGGCCGGCCCCCCTGAAGGACCCTGCCGAAGCGGTAGTCGCTGCCGGCCACCACCATCAGCGTGGCAAACGCCCCGCCGGGCCGGAGAGCGTCGGCCAGGGCCCGAATCAGGTCCTCGATGCCGCCGAAGGGGACGGCCTTCAGCCTGTCCCGCCACCCGGCCGGGGGGGGGGGGGGGGGCGAAGGGGCGCTCGGCGCCAAGCCGGCCCCGGCGGCCGGGCCAGCCCCGGCGACCGGGCCGGCCCCGGCGGCCGGTCCGGGGGCGCCCTCAGCGCCCTCGCCAGAGTCGCAGGCCCCATCCGCCCCTGGGACCAGCCCCGCCAGGCTTAGAATGCGCGCGTGGGTGGGCATGGCCGCTCCGCGGCCGAAAAGGTAATGGACCTGGGCCCCGCGGGCCAAAAGCAGCGCCGCGATCAGCGCCCCCAGCGTCCCCGTGGACCGGTTGGTCATCGTGGCCAGGCGGACCCGGTCCAGCTCGGTGACCTCGGTGGTGGGCCCGGCCGCCACCACGACGCGGCGTCCCGCCAGGCTCACAGCCGGCGCCTCCTTTCCCTGCCGGACCGGGGCCCGGCCGCCCCCCGCCGGTGCTCCCGCCGGGCCCCGCCCCGCGCGGTCCAACTTCCCCGCGCCCCGTCCCGATTCCTGCGCCGGAGGAAGCCGGCGCCTCGCAGGACCGGGCGCGCACCGACCCATGCCCCCGCAACTCAGGCCCTGGCGATTCAGCCCGCACCCGGCCGATGTAGAGTCAGGCCGCACTCGCCCACGGCCAGTCAGGCCGCGACGGCACCCCCCCGCGGGCGCGCCTTCCCGTCGCCGGCGGCAGCGGCGCGACCTACGGCGGCCACGGCGACGGCCAGCAGCACGGACGCCGCGGCGGCAGCGACGAAGAGGCCCGGGGGGGTGGCCTTGTAGACCCAGCCGGCGGCATACGGCGCGGCCGCGGAAGCCAGGCCGGTCACGGCCCCGAAGGCCCCAAAGCCCTTACCCAGCGAGCGCTGCGGGCTCAGGTCGGAAACCAGCGCCGTCGCCAGCGAGTGGACCACCCGCGAGAACCCGCGCAGCACAAAGGCCAGGGCCACCACGCCCATCCCGCCCGGCATCAGCAGGCAGGCCATGCTGAGGCCGAAGAGACCGAGACACAGGGCCAGGGTTCGGGGCTTGCCCCACCTGTCCCCCAGCCCGCCCAGCGCCAGGGAGATCAGCAGCTCGCTGCAGGCCAACACCGACCCCAGCGCCCCAATGTGCACCACGGTCAAGCCCCGGCCGTCCCGCAGGAAGGTCGGCACATAGGGCAGGGGCCCGATCAGCACGAAATACATCAGCGCAACCAGGCCGAAGTATGGCACCAGGCGGGGCAGGCGGCGGCCCGCCCCACCGTCCCGCGCTGCCCGGGAGCCCCGACTGGATTCGGCAGCGTCAGCCCCTGCCGCCGCGCCGGCGGGAGATGGCTGGTCGGGGCGCTGGGGGGAAAGGATCAGCAAGACCAGCGTGGACACCACGCATACGGCGAATGCGATCAGGAAGACGGCCCGCATCCCCAGCCGGGCCGCCAGCCACCCGCCCAGCGCCGGCGCCGCAAGATTCCCCAGCGGCCCCGAGGCGTAAACCACGGTGAAGGCGGCCGCCCTCTCCTCGGGCCTGGTCCGGGCGGCCACATAGGCGTTGAAGGCCGGCATGCATAGGAAGGAGTTGAAGAGCACTATCCCGGGGAAGAGGTCCGTCCAGCGGCGGGCCCAGGCGAAGAACAGCATGGCGGGCACGGAGACCGCCCAGGTGACGATGAGCAGGCCCCTGCGCTCGAAGCGGTCGGCTAAGACGCCGCCGATCACGTAGGTGACCGTCACGACGACGTAGCCCACGCCGTAAAGCACCCCGATCTCCACGGGGCCGGCCCCCAGGTCCTGCATGAAGAGGGGCCATATCTGGGTGAACAGGCCCAGGCCGAAGCACCACAGGAAGAAGGAGAGGAACAGGATCCACAGGTCACGGGACAGGCGACGCGGAGCGGAGAGTATCTCCGCCGCGGCGCCCAGAACGCTAGCCATCGGCGGCTTCCCCCCTGCGCAGGCGGGCGTTCGGCGACCCCGCCCCCGCCAGCGGCCCGGGGGCGGGGCATCGACAGTCGGATTCTGCCTGCCTCCTGCCAATTCCTGCTGGAGGGGAGGATTTGTAGGCCGCCGTACCCAGTCAAGGGGTGAAGGTCCGAGGGGACGTTGGCGGTCGCCAGGGTCCGAACCGTGCCGAGTGGGCCACCGTGAGGCCCACGGTGAGCCCCCGGCGCGCGTCTCGCGCCCCCCTTCCGGCCGCCTGCGCGGGCTCGCGGCGCCCCCCGCCCGGCCCCCGGCCTCAGCGAAGGATCCGCCCCTGGGGCCGCGCTCCCCACCATGCGCCCGCGCTTAAGCCCTCCCGATGATGTACCGGAACGGGTCCACCTCCTCCCTCAGCAGCCTGAGCTCCTCCGCCGTAGGCGGCCGGCTCACCTTCACTTCTTCCGCCCACAGCAGCTCGAACCCCGTGGCCTGCTCTATCATTTCCCGGGTAACGCCGGGGTGCATGCTCTCCACCTTCATGCGCCGGGTGTCGTCGTCGAACCCGATGACGCAGAGGTCGGTGACCACCTTGTAGGGGCCGGAGCCGGGAGGCAGCCCCGCCGCCTCGCGCGCCCCCTTGCCGGTAAGGTACCCGGGGCTGGTGATGAAGTCCAGCTTAGCCGTGAACCGGCGCCTGTCCTGCGGGGTGATCATCATTGTCCTCCAGGCCAGCGAGGCCAGGTCGCAGGCCCCCCCGCTGCCCGGCAGCCTCACCTTGGGGCGCTGGAGGTCGGTGCCGATCATGGTGGAGTTGATGTTGCCGTACATGTCTATCTGAGCCCCGCCCAGGAACGTGTAGTCCACCATGCCCCGCTGGCAGCACTCCATGATCTCCGCCATGCTAACCGCCATCAGCCCGCGGTAAAACGTCCGGGAGTCCCCCACCGAAACGGGCATGGTGGGGAGCAGCGGCCCTACCCCTCCGGCCTCGAACATGATCATGAGGTTGGGGGCGCCCGTCTTCTGCGCCAGCATGGCGGCGGCGCAGGGCGCCCCGGTGCCCACCACCACGGTGGCGTTGTCCTCCAGGTAGCGGGCGGCGAGGCAGATCATCAGCTCCATGCGGTTGTACTGCAGCTCCCCGGCCATCACCGGGCACCCCCCTTCGCCCCGGCACCCTCGGCCGCCGCGGCGCCGCCGGGGGCCCCGGGCCCTTCACCGCCTTCGGCGCCGCCGGCTGGGGCGCCGGCCCCTGCACCGCCCTGGGCGCCGCCGCCGGGGCCCCTAACGCCGTGTATCAGGAACTCCAGGGCCCTCAGCTCCTGCAGCCGCCCGATGCCGCCGCAGAGCTCCAGGTACTGGTTGAAGTCCCGCGTGTTCCTGATGTACCTGTCCAGGAACCGCTCAAACTCCTCGGGGTCCTCCTCCACCTCAAGCCACAGGCGCAGGTGGTCCTCGTCGGAGAAGTACTCGTAGGGCATGTTGCCGGGGTAGCTCCCGTAGGGGACCTCCACCACCGCGTCCACGCAGAAGTAGGGGATGACGGTGCGCCCGGGGTCACGGCGGATCTCCTCGTTGGGTACCAGACGCTCGCAGCTTACGATGAGCGTCCTGGCCGCCCGCGCCAGGTCGACGTCCGCCACCAGGATGCCGTCTATCTGGCAGTTGCCGTAGACGTCCGCCCGGTGGACGTGGATCAGGGCCACGTCGGGGTAAAGCGCGGGCACGGCCAGGAGCTTTACCCCGGTGAACGGGCAGGTGATCTCTACCGCCGCGCCGTGCCGGGCCGTGTCCGTGCCCAGCGCGGACCGGCTGGGCAGGAACGGCACCCCCATGGCCGCCGCCTTGTACCTCCAGGCGAGCTGGGCGTTGGTCCACTCCGTGACCTCCACGCTCCCGCTCTCGAACGCCCGCCTGGAGGCGCGGGAGAGGCCGCGGGCCTCCAGCCCTACGACATAGGCCACGTCACAGCGGTTCACGCAGCCGGCTCCCACCAGAATCTGGCAGTCGTGCGTAGCGGTGTGCCCCGACAGCCCCAGGTTCTTGCGCCCCTGGCGGACGATCTCGTGCAGGAGCGCGGTGGGTATCCGGCTGCCGCCGAACCCGCCCACCGCTATGTAGTCCCCGTCGTGCACGAACCTTGTAATGGCTTCCCTCACCGTGGTCACCTTGTTGGCCATCCGGCGCGACTTGTGGCGAAAGAAGTCGCGAGCCCTGTCTACGTCAGGGTCCATGAACAGCCGGCCCTGGCCCACGCGGTTCACTTCCACCCGGCCTTCCCCTCCCCTCCCGGCGGCGCTGCTCCTGGACGCCCTCCGCCGGCCGCCTTCCGCCTAGTTTTTTCGCTCGGAACGGCCGGTTTCCTCCTGGAGGAAGCCCCAACGAGCCGCCTGCGGCAGCCGGGCAGGGCGGAGGGCCGGCCCCAGACCGGCCCTCTCCCGCCGCGGTCCAGACCACCGTTCAGCCCTCGGAGGGGCCAGGTGCATGCGCCGCCCGCCGCCCGTCACCGCCCCTGCGGCCTGGGCGCCGGGGGAGGGCGCCCACCGCTGAACGCCCTGGAGGACTTTCGCCCCCCGACCGCGAATGACTTAGCCTCACAGGCGGGGCCCAGCCCTCCCGCGACCGCACACACGTCCGCTTTACCGCAAGGAGGATCAAGCCATGGGAACAATCGCAGCAGCAGCGAGGGCCGGGCCATGAGTCCGGCGGTCTCGGCTTCCCGGATAGCCCGCGGCGTGTCGAGGCTGTTAGCCGTGAACATGGGCCTCCGCCCCGGGGAGAGGGTGCTGGTGGCCACCGACCTCCCTACCCCGGCGCTGCAGAGCACCCTGGGGCCGGCGGGGCTGGCCGGCATGGAGCGCCGCAACCGGCTGGCCCGGGCCGTCTGCCGGTGCGCCTCGGGGCTCTTCCCCAGGTCGCGCTTCGACCTCCTGGAGTTCCCCGCCACCGGCCGGTCGGGCGCCGAGCCCGACCCCGCCGCCGCCGAGGCCCTGCTCGGGGCCGACGTGCTGCTGCTCATCACCACGTTCTCCCTCTCCCACACCCGCGCCCGTGCGGCGGCGACCGCCCGCGGGGCCCGGGTGGCGTCGATGCCCGGTTTCGAGGGGTTCATGCTGGGCCCCCGGGGGGCCCTGGCGGTGGACCATCGCGCCCTGGCCCGCTCCAGCGCAGCCTGGGCGGGGCTGCTGACCCGCGCCCAGGAGGCCCGGGTGGAGTGCCCCGCGGGGACCCGCCTCACCCTGAGCCTGGCGGGAAGGGAGGCGGGCTCCGACGACGGGCTCTTCACCCGGCCGGGGCAGTGGGGCAACCTCCCCGCCGGGGAGGCGTTCGTCGCGCCGGTGGAGGGCTCGGCGGAGGGAACGGTAGTGGTAGAGGCGGGCTGGGCGCCGGAGCCCATGGCAGGCAGGCTGCTCCTGGAGGTGAGGGGCGGCGAGGTGGGGCGCATAGAGGGCCGGGGGGCTTGTGCCGACCGGCTCCGGGCGCTGCTGCTGGACCCGCAGGCCCCGCCCGGCCGCCGCAACCTGGCGGAGCTGGGGGTGGGCACCAACCCCAACGCCCGCCGCCCCGACAGCCTGCTTGAGGCGGAGAAGATCCGCGGCACGGTGCACGTAGCGGTGGGCGGCAACGCCCACATGGGCGGGAAGGTGGAGGCGGACCTCCACTACGACCTGGTGATCGCCTCCGCCAGCCTGTGGCTGGATGGGCGCCCGGTCATGGACCGCGGCCGGTGGAGGCTGCCTTAGGCGGCGGGGTCCGCGGACCGTGCCGGGCACTGCCCGTCCCCGACAGCACCGGCTCCGGCCGCCGGCGCCCTGGGCTACCCCCCGGCCATCCCCTTAAGGGCTCGGAGCGCCTCCAGGGGCTCGACGGGGATGACGTAGTCGGCCACGGCCAGGATGGGCGCCGCCGGGTTCTGGGTCACGGCCACGATCACCTTGCTGCGGGAGATGGCGGCGTTGTGGGTCGCTGACCCGTTTACGCCCAGGGCCAGATAGAGGTCGGGGGCAACGGTGGCGCCTGCCACGGCGTCCACCAGGAGGCCGCCCGGCACCAGGCCGGCCTCCACTGCCTCGCGGTCGGCGGCCGGCGCCCCACCCAGCGCAGCCGCTGTCCGGGCCAGAAGCTCAAGGATCTCCTCGCTGGCTGGCCCGGGGACGAAAAGCCCCCTCCCGCCCGCCACCACCAGGCGGGCCTCCACGAGCGGGACGGGCGCCTCCCGGGGCCTGGCGTCAAGCCGCTCCACCCTGCCCGCGGCGGGCGCGCCAGGGATCGCGGCAGCCGGGGCCTCCACCTCCAGCCTGCGCCGCGGGGGCTCGGCCCCCCCGGGCCGCGGGCGCCCGTAGGCCCGCGGGTCGAGGGTGCAGACGGCCGGCGCGGACGCCGCCGCCAGCCGGGCGACGAAGCGCCCCCCGTAGATGGGGCGGGTGAACTCCACCCCGGCCGAGGACACCTCCAGCTCCACCACCCCGGCCCCAAACGGCACCCCCGCCAGGGCCGCGGCCCCAGGGATGACGCGGCGCGCCTTGTCCGCCGGGCCCAGCAGCAGCCGGGGGCGCTCGGACAGCAGGGCCCCCGCCAGCACCGGGGGCCGCTCCGCACCGGGGATCACTACCACCTCATCCACGCCCAGGGCAGCCAGCGGCGCGCCTTCCGCCGGCTCCCAGGGCAGCACCGCCGCGACGGCGTCGCCCTCGGCCTCCGCGGCGGCGCGGGCCGCCGCGGCCACCGCCGCCGAGTCAGGGTCCAGGGACCCGGGCCGGTCGCCGGCGGCCCAGACCCACACCCCGCGCCCCTTTCCCTCCCCGCCGCCCCGGGGGGCCGCCCCGGCCACGGAGATGGCGCCCTTGTGGCAGGCGGGGACGCAGATCCCGCAGCCGCTGCAGGACTCAGCCAACACCGCCTTCCCCTCCGACACGTCGACGGAGAAGAAAGGGCAGGCGCGGACGCACTCGCCGCAGCCGTCACACAACTCCGGGGTGATCCTGGCCTCCTCAGCCACCTACACCACCCGCCTCTCGCGGAGCCTGGCCCACAGCATCGCCAGCGCCTCGGCCGGGGCGCCGGGTATGGGCTCCCCCAGCCGGCGCCGGGACTCGGTGGTGCCGAGCGACCGCAGCTTCAGGGCGGGCGCCCGGATGCTGACCTCCAGCCGCTCCACCGGCTGCCGGAATGCGCGCGCCAGGCGCACCGGGGACGGGGTGCGCGGCGCCGGGCCGTGGCGGCCGACCGCCAGCACGGCTGGGGGACGCACCCGGTAGAGGACCAGGCTGGACCCCTCCTCGGCCTCGACCTCCAGCACCTGCCCGGCCCCCTCCCCATCCCCCTTCCCCCAGGCCGCCCGGACCATGCCGCAGACCAGCGGCCACCCCAGCAGCGCCGCCACCATGGGCCCCACCGCCCCTCGGGACTCGTCGGGCGAGCCCTGGCCGCAGAGCACCAGACGGGGCTGGCGCCCCGCCAGGGCCTCGGCCAGCCCCGCCGCGACCACCGCCGGGTCGGCCGCCTCCGGGCCAAGGGGGGTGGCGATGCGAAGCAGGCTGCTGGCCCCGGCGGCCAGCGCCACCCTCAGCACCGGCTCGTCGGCCTCTGGGGCCCAGCTCAGCGCCGCCACCTCGACCGGCGGGCCGGGCGCGCACGCGTCAGCGGCCGCCCCGCCCCCGGCCGCGGCCGCCTTGCGGGCCACCGCTCCGCCAGCGGCGGCCCCCGCCGCCTCCGCCAGCCTCACCGCCGCCTCGAGCGCCCGGCGGTCGCAGTCCCCGACCTCGCGGGGGGCGCCGGAGGCGTCAACCACCCCGCGGCTGGCGGAAAAGTAGACGCCGTCGGGCCGGGGCGCCACCTTGAGGAGGACGAAGATGGCCCCGCCTCTTGCCGGGGCGGCGCCCGTCCCGGCGGGAGGCCCGGCGCGCTGCGCTCCAGGCAGGGTCGCGCCCATCGCCCCCTCACCTCCCCGCCCGCAAAAGCTCGCGGGCGATCACCAGGCGCTGGATCTCGTTGGTCCCCTCGTAGATCTTCAGGATGCGGGCGTCCCGGTACATGCGCTCTATGCCGAACTCCTTCATGTAGCCGGTGCCGCCGTGAATCTGCACCGCCAGGTCGATGACCCGGTTGGCCATCTCGCTGCAGAACAGCTTGACCATGGCCGCCTCGCGGGTGATCGGCAGCCCGCTGTCCGCCTTCCAGGCCGCGTGGTAGGTCATCCAGCGGCCGGCGTGGATCTCGGTGGCCATGTCGGCCAGCATCCACTGTATGGCCTGGAGCTCGCCGATGGGCTTGCCGAACTGCACCCTCTGGTTGGCCCACTGGACGGAGAGCTCCAGCGCGTGCTGGGCCGCCCCCACCGCCCCGGCCGCCAGCCCTATCCGGCCGATGTCGAGCGCCTTCATGGCGGTGACGAACCCCAGCCCGGGCTCCCCCAGCAGGTTCTCCGCCGGCACCTCGCAGTCCTCGAAGATGAGCTCGGCGGTGTGCGATCCGCGCAGCCCCATCTTCTCGTCCACCTTGCCCACCCTGAACCCGGGGAAGCCGCTCTCCACTATGAACGCGCTTATCCCCCCCCGCGGCCCCAGGGACCTGTCGGTCACGGCGAACACCACCAGCACCTGGGCCACGTTGCCGTTGGTTATCCATATCTTCGAGCCGTTGAGCAGGTAGGCGCCGCCCCGGCGGCGGGCGGTAGTCTCAATGGCGGCTGCATCGGAGCCGGCGTTGGGCTCGGTGAGCGCGAACGCCCCGATCTTTTCGCCGCGGCACATGGGCACGAGGTACCTTTGCTTCTGCTCCTCGGTGCCGTCGAGGTAGATGGAGGTGGCGGCTATACCGGTGTGGGCGCCTATGAGATTGCCGTAGGCGGCGTTGACCGCCCCCAGCTCCTCCATCGCCACCGCGTAGCCCAGCTCCCCCAGCCCGGCCCCCTGGTACTCCTCGGGAAAGGGGAGCCCGAAAAACCCCAGATCTGCCATCTCCTTTACGATCTCCGGCGGGATCTCGTCCTCTTCCTCGACCCTCCGGCACAGCGGCTGGAGCCGGTCCCGCACATACTCCCGCACCGTGCGGCGAAGCATCTCCACCTCCGGCGGCAGGTTGAAGTCCAAGGAGCCTTCACCTCCTCAGCGGCCCTTGAACTGCGGCCGGCGCTTCTGCACGAAGGCGGCGATGCCCTCACGGGCGTCCTCGCTCCCAAACAGCTCCAGGACGATCTGCGACTCAAGCTGCTGTACCTGCTCCGGCGCCGGCCCCTGGGCCGCCATGAACAGGCGCTTGATTCCGGCCAGCGCGAGCGGCGGGGCCATGGCCAGCTTCCTCGCCAGGTTGCGCGCGTGCGCCAGAAGCTCGTTGTCGGGGACCACGCGGTTGATGAGCCCGTAGCGCAGCGCATCGGCGGCCTTTATCATGTCGCCGGTCATGAGCATCTCCAGGGCGCGGGTGCGGCCGATGAGCCGCAGCAGCCTCTGGGCGCCGCCCCATCCGGGGATGATGCCCAGGTTGACCTCCGGCTGGCCGAAGCGCGCGCTCTCGGCGGCGATGCGGAAGTCGCAGGCCATGGCCAGCTCGTTCCCCCCGCCCAGGCAGGTCCCGTTGATAGCCGCGATGACCGGCTTGGGCAGGCTCTCGATCAGGCTGAACAGGTCCAGGGCGGTGCGCAACAGACGCTTCCCCTTCGCCTCGTCCAGCTCCTGGAACTCCTATATGTCCGCCCCGGCGATGAAGGTGTAGGGCCCGGCGCCAGTGATGACGATGACCCGCACCTCGGGGTCGTCGCGGAGCTGGCGGAACGCGGCGGCCAGCTCGTCTATGGTCTCGGAGTTGAGGGCGTTCACGGGCGGCCGGTTGACGGTCACCACGGCTATAAGGTTATCCTTCTCCACCAGAAGGTTGCTGTACGTCATGGAAGGCGGCCTCCTTCTCGGCTCGCGGCGGCGCGGCCGCTAGTACTCGTAGAACCCGCGGCCGGACTTTCTGCCCAGGTGGCCGCGGGCCACCATCTCCTTGAGCAGGGGGGGCGGCTCGAACGCCTCGCCGTACCTTTGGCAGAGCCCCTCCAGCTTCCCCAGGACCACGTCCAGCCCCACCTCGTCCGCCCAGGCGAACGGCCCCTTGACGAACCCGGCGCCGGCAAGCATGGCCAGGTCGATGTCCTTCACCGTGGCTATGCCCTCCTGGTAGAGGCGGCAGGCCTCGACGAACCCGGCCAGCCGGAAGCGGTCGATCAAAAGCTCCCTCTTTTCGGCGTCCACGGCGGCACCCCCCTCAGCCGGAGTACTGGTAGAACCCCTGGCCCCTCTTGGCACCGAGCTTCCCCTCCGCCACCAGCCTCTCCAGCGACGGCGTGGCGGAAAAGCGCGGCCCGTAGGCCGCCTGCAGCGTGCGGCACACCTCCAGCACGATGTCCAGCCCCAGCGTGTCGGCCAGGGTGAACGGGCCCATGGGGACCCCGCCGCCCTCCTTTATGGCCGCGTCGATGGCCTGGGGCGTCTCTCCGGTCTCCTCGTGGAAGACCAGGGCCTGCCGCATGGCGGCGAGCAGCACCCGGTTGACCAGAAACCCGGGGCACTCCTTGACCCGCACCGGGATCTTGCGCAGGCTCTCCACGAACTCCACGGCGGTGTCCATGGTCTCCTCGCTGGTCTTTGCGCCGGCGATCACCTCGACCAGCTTCATCACGCTGGCCGGGAAGAAGAAGTGGACCCCCACCACGCGGTCGGGGCGCCGCGTGGCAGCCGCCATCTCGCTGATGGAGAGGGCCGAGGTGTTAGAGGCCAAGATGGCCGTACTCTGGCAGGCCTCGTCCAGCTCAGCGAACACCGCCTTCTTAAGCTCCATCTTCTCGGGCACGGCCTCAATGACGAAGTCGGCGTCCTTTAGCTCGTCGTAGCTCAGCGTAGGGGTGATGAGGGCCAGCTTTGCCTCGGCCTCGTCGGGCGTCATCTTCCCCCTGTCCACCCGGCGCTGGTAGATCGACCTGGCCTGCGCCATGCCGCGGTCCAGCAGCGTTCGATCGATGTCCTTGAGGACCACGGGAAGCCCGCTCCAGGAGATGACCTGGGCGATCTCGGCCCCCATAGTGCCCGCCCCGATCACGGCCGCCTTGAATACGTACACGATCCGCCCCCCCTTCCCGGTGCCTAAGGCAGCTCCACGATCACGGTGCCGCCCTGGCCACCGCCCACGCACATGGTGGCCAGGCCGTACCGCGTTCCCCGCCGCCGCATCTCGTACACCAGGGTGTTGATCATGCGCATGCCGGTGTTGCCCACCGCATGTCCCAGGGCGATGCCGCCGCCGTTGACGTTGGCGATCCCGACGTCAAAGCCCAGCTCCCGCTGGCAGGCGATCACCTGGGCGGCGAACGCCTCGTTTATCTCGATGAGCCCGATGTCCTTGAGCCCGAGCCCGGTACGCTGGAGCGCCTTGCGGGTGGAGTGCACCGGCCCTATGCCCATGATCGCGGGGTCGCACCCGGCGAACGCATAGCCCGTCACGTAGGCCAGCGGCTCCTTGTTCAGGCGCTTGAGCGCGTCCTCGCCCACCACCACCCCGAAAGAGGCGCCGTCGTTGATGGGGCAAGAGTTGCCCGACGTCACCGTGCCGCCCTCCTTGAACACCGGGGGGTAGAGCGCCAGCCGCTCCAGCGACAGCCCCGCCTGGGGCCCCTCGTCCTGCTGAACGACCTCGGTCTGCCCGCGCGCCTTGGGCACCTCCACGGGGACGATCTCTTCCTTGAACTTCCCGGTGCGGATGGCCCTGAACGCCTTGAGGTGGCTGTCGAGCGCCCAGGCATCCTGCTCCGCCCGCGAGATGCCGTACCTTTCCGCCAGGTTCTCCGCCGTAAGCCCCATGATGAGCCCGCTGTACGGGTCGGTGAGGCCGTTCCAGAGCGCGTCCTCGAACTGGGCGTGGCGCATCCTCAGGCCCCACCTTGCCCCGTAAACCTCGTAGGGGGCGGTGCTCATGCTCTCCACGCCCCCCACCAGGTACACCTCCCCGTCGCCGCAGGTTATCCCCTGCACGGCGCTGGCGAGCGCCTGCAGGCTGGAGGCGCAGTTGCGCTGGACGCAGTAGGCCGTGGACTCAAAGGGCAGGCCGGCGTAGAGCGCGATCACGCGGGCCACGTTGGCCTCGCGCATCGACTGCCCGCAGGCCCCCACCACCACCTCGTCGATGTCGGCGGGGTCAATGCCCGCACGCCTGACGGCCTCCCTGGCGGCCACCGCGCCCAGCCTGCCCGCCGAAAGCTCCCGGAAAGCGCCCCCGAAGTTCCCCACCGGCGTCCGGCACAGGCTGATGATGGCTGCACGCTTGATGTTCATGAAGGCCCCTCCTTTGAGCCCCTGCCCTCCGGCGGGGCGGCCGGCCCTGCCGCCCCGGCGCCCGGCAGAGTGTGTCCCGCGCCGCGCCGGTAAACCACGCAGGTGTCGGGCAGAAGCCTCAGCCCCAGCCGGTGTATGTGCTGAAGCGCCCGCCTCTGCGCCTCCTCCCCGTCGAGCCCCGCCCTCCTGCAGGCCGCAGCGACCTTGAGCATCTCCTGGCGGCCCAGCGCCGGGAGGTAGGCCCGGAGAGCGTCCATGACCATCTCCACCAGATGGGTGCACCCTTCCGGCCCGCCCACGGCGCGGTAGACCGCCCTCGAGCACCCCGGCTCCACCTCGAGGCCCAGCAGCCGGCCGGCGCGGCCGGCCACCGCGGCGCAGCGCTCGCCGTAGGGGGCCCGCCGAAAGACGGCGCTCGCCGCGACTATCCGCCTCGACGCCACTTCCACGCAGACCTCGAGGCCGGCATCGTGATCCTCGTCACAAAAGCCCACAGTGATGACGAACCTTCCGTCCCCGACAGACCTCACGTCGATGGTCTTATGACGGTGCAAAAGCCCGACGCCGCTCATCCCCGGGGCCGGCGCCGCTACGCCGGGGGCTGGGCGGCGCGCCGGGCCGCCTCCTCCTCCGCCAGGACGCGGCGGAGCACCTTGCCCACCATGGTCTTGGGGAGGTCGGCCCTGAACTCCACCAGGCGCGGGACCTTGAACCGGGCCAGACGCTCCTCGCAAAACGCCACCATCTCCTCCGCCGTCGCCGCCTGGCCCTCCTTGAGCACCACGAACGCCTTCACCGTCTCGCCCCGGTAGGGGTCGGGCACCCCGATCACCGCGGCCTCCCGCACCTTGGGGTGCTCGTACAGCACCTCCTCGACCTCGCGCGGGTAGACGTTGAAGCCGCCGGCGATGATCACGTCCTTCTTGCGGTCGACGATGTAGAAGTAGCCCTCCTCGTCCACCCGGGCCACGTCCCCCGTCAGCAGCCACCCGTCCCTGAGGACGGCCGCCGTCTCGTCGGGCCGGTTCCAGTAGCCCACCATGACCTGCGGGGCCCTTACCGCCAGCTCGCCGATCTCCCCCGGCTCCAGCCACCTTGAGCCCGTCTCCAGGTCCACGATCCAGGCGTCGGTGTCGGGGAAGGGGAGGCCGATGCTGCCCGCCTTGCGCCGGCCGTAAATCGGGTTGCAGTGGGTGACCGGCGACGCCTCGGTGAGGCCGTAGCCCTCCACCAGCCGGCCGCCGGTGAGCTCCTCAAAGCGCTCCTGCACCTCTATCGGCAGCGGGGCGGAGCCGCTGATGCAGGCGGTTATCGAGCGGATGTCGTAGTCTTTGACCCGGGGGTGGTTTATCACCGCCACGTACATGGTCGGCGCCCCGGGGAACAGCGTGGGCCGGCTTCTGTTGATGCTCTTCAGGATGTCCTTGATGACAAAGCGCGGGTGCAGCACCATTGTTGCCGCGAGCGCCACAGAGAAGTTGAGGGCGCAGGTCATACCGTAGACGTGGAAGAAGGGGAGGACCGCAAGCACCTTCTCCTCTCCCGGCCGGCTGCCTACCAGCCACTCCACCGTCTGAACCACGTTGGCCATCAGGTTGCGGTGGGAAAGCATCGCCCCCTTGGAGACGCCGGTGGTGCCGCCGGTGTATTGTAAAAGCGCCAGGTCGTCGGGCCCGACGTCCACCGGCTCCGGCCTGCCCCGCCCGCGGGAGAGCGCAGTGAAGCGGTGGATCCCCGGGCCGGCCGGGACCCCGACCTGGTGCTTTTCCCGCCGGGCCTTGACGGGATAGAGCAGGCTCAGGGGGAAGGGAAGGTAGTCCTGCATCCCCGTCCACACCACGTCTTTGACCCCGACCGCCTCGCGCACCCGGCTGAGCCGCGGGTAGAGGTGGTCGAGCACCACCACGGTGCGGGCGCCGGCGTCGCTGAGCTGGTACTGGAGCTCGCGCTCCACGTACATGGGGTTGACCATGACCACCACGCCGCCGGCCTTCATGATGCCGTAGTACGCGATCACGCACTGCGGACAGTTGGGGAGGATCACCGCCACCCGGTCGCCCTTCGCCACGCCCAGGCGCTGGAGCCCGGCGGCGAAGGCGTCCACCTCCAGGGCGAGCTCACGATAGCTCATGCGCCCCCCAAAGAACTCGGTGGCCGCCCTGCGGGGGAAGCGCCGGGCCGCGTCCTCCACCAGGCGGTGAAGCGGCACGGGGGGGTACTCCAACGACGGCCGAACGCCCTCCGGGTACACCGAAAGCCACGGCCTCCGGCTGAACTCCTGCATGGCATCGCACCCCCTCAGTGATTGATACTCGGCCCGGCGGTGGGCCATGCTTCCCCCCGGGGGCCGCGCCGGGAGCGCCGGGCGGGCACTGCCAGGAGCTGCCGCGCCGGCGCCGCGGCGGATCTCAGGGGCTCCCTGGGTCGGAGGAACTCGGGCAGGCCGTGGGGTGAGAGAAGGGAGGAAGGGATGCGGCCGGCCCAGGCCAACAGCTACGCTACGCCTCAGCACATTTCCTGGCCACCTGAGCCGGACTCGCGCCGACCTGAGCAGCCCGTCCGCTGGATTGCGCAGGATTCCCCCGGGTCCTGCGGCGGCTTCGAGTACACAGCCTGTTTACAACCCTGCCGAAATAATTCGCCATTATCTGCCGGCCCTCCTTCATACGATTAAAATTACTCTGACTATTCAAGAAAGAATGATATCCCCGTGCGGACGGCGGCAGGACCCCACGGGCGGGTGTCGACGGCCTCATCATCGGGCCCGGGCCGGCCCGCGGCGCTCGGGCTGCTCCAGGCGGAGGAGGGGCTGCAGTGAAGCCGGCGAAGAAGAGGCGCGCGAGAAAGTGGCGGCACTGGCTGCTGGTGGCCCTGGGGGGCGTGGTCGCGGCCTTCGCCCTGCTGGTGGTCCTGCTCATCGCCGCCACCAGGGAGACCATACTGACCGCGGGCGTCCCCCTGGGGAGGGTGCAGTTCACGGCCGGAGACCTTCCCGGCGTCCCGGCCTACCATCGAGGGTAAGACCAACATCATCCTGGCCACGGGGGAGGAGTGAGAGGGCGGGCCTGCCGTCCGACCGGAGGAGGCGGCAGACGGGGCGCCGGGCCGGGCCTCAGAGCCCCGGCACCCTCACCCCCTTGTCTTTGGCGGTGCGGATGGCCGCCTCGTAGCCGGCGTCGGCGTGCCGGCAGATCCCGATGCCGGGGTCGCAGGTGAGCACCCGGTCCAGCCGGGCATCGGCCTCTGAGGTGCCGTCGGCCACGATCACCATGCCGGCGTGGATGGAGAACCCTATCCCCACCCCGCCGCCGTGGTGAACCGAGACCCAGGTGGCGCCGGCCGAGGCGTTCAGCAGGGCGTTCAGGATGGGCCAGTCGGCGATCGCGTCCGACCCGTCCCTCATGCCTTCGGTCTCGCGGTAGGGCGAAGCCACGGACCCGCAGTCCAGGTGGTCGCGGCCGATCACGATGGGGGCCGAAAGCTTCCCTTCCGCCACCATGCGGTTTATGATGCGGCCGAAGTGGGCCCGCTCGCCGTAGCCCAGCCAGCAGATGCGGGCGGGCAGACCCTGAAAGGGGATGCGCTCTCGGGCCAGCCTTATCCAGCGGCACAGCGTCTCGTTGTGGGAAAACTCGCGGAGCACCACGTCATCGGTGGCGTAGATGTCCCGCGGGTCGCCCGACAGCGCCACCCAGCGGAAGGGGCCGCGCCCCTCGCAGAACATGGGCCGGATGAACGCGGCCACGAACCCGGGGTAGGAGAAGGCCTCGGTGGCGCCGCCCTCGTAGGCCTGCTGGCGCAGGTTGTTGCCGTAGTCGAAGACCACGGCCCCCTGGCGCTGCCAGTCCACCATGGCGCGGACCTGCACCGCCATCGAAGCCCGGGCCCGCCTGACGTACTCCTTGGGGTCCGACTCCCGGAGAGATGCCGCCTCCTCCAGGCTCAGGCCGGCGGGGATGTAGCCTTGGAGCGGGTCGTGGGCCGAGGTCTGGTCGGTGACCACGTCGGGGACCAGCCCGGCCAGGGCCAGGCGGGGGTGGGTCTCGGCCGCGTTGCCCAGGAGGGCGATGGAGCGGGGGATGCCCCGGCGGCGGGCCTCTTCGGCGAGCTTCAGCGCCTCGTCGGGGTCGGAGGTGACCATCTCGCAGAACCCGGCCTTGACCCGCCGGGCGATGCGGGCCTCGTCCACCTCCACCGCGATGCACACGCCCTCGTTCATGGTCACGGCGAGCGGCTGGGCCCCGCCCATGCCGCCCAGGCCCGCGGTCAGCACCAGGCGGCCCTTGAGGCTGCCGCCGAAGTGCTGGCGGGCCAGCTCCGCCAGGGTCTCATAGGTGCCCTGGATGATGCCCTGGGTGCCGATGTATATCCAGCTACCCGCCGTCATCTGGCCGTACATGGTCAGCCCCCTGGCCTCCAGCTCCCAGAACTTCTCCCAGGTGGCCCAGGCCGGCACCAGCATGGCGTTGGAGATGAGCACCCGGGGCGCCCAGGGGTGGGTGCGGAACACGCCCACCGGCTTCCCCGACTGCACCAGCAGCGTCTCGTCCCCCTCCAGGCCGCGGAGCGCCTCCACCAGGGCGTCGAACGCCTCCCAGTTCCTGCAGGCCTTCCCCGTGCCGCCGTAAACGATGAGCTGGTCGGGCTTTTCCGCCACCTCGGGGTCCAGGTTGTTCATCAGCATCCGGAGGGCGGCCTCCTGCGGCCAGCCCTTGCAGGTTATCTTGGTGCCGCGCGGCGCGCGCACCGGACGCGATCCATGAGCTGCCAAGGCTTTCACCCCCGCCGGGGCGCGGGCGCCCCGCGATTGGCCCCCCAGGGCCCGGCCCGGGGGCCGCTCCGTCCTCATCGCTCCCAGGTTTCTCCGGGGCACGCCCCGGCTCCTGCCGGGGAGGGAGGACGGAGGCGGCGGGCCGGGGTCGCAAACGGAGGGGGAGGCCCGGGTCGCGCTGGGAAGGGGCGGCGGGGCGGGGGGGCAGCCGGAGAGGCGGCGGGCCTCAATCGCGGGCCGAGGGGGGCCCGAAGGCCGGTGGGAAGGTCAGGGCGTCAGGGCACGCGTGCGCCCCGCCCCGCACCCGCACGGCGCCGGGGGAGGGCTGCCGCGTAAGGGTCTGCGGCCGCTGCCAGTTCCCCGCACCCGCACGGCGCGGGGGCAGGGCGCCCGGGTTTCCGGGCGGCAAGCGGGCACCCACCGCACCTGCACGCCTGGGGGCCGGGAAGCCTCGGGGAAAAGCGCCGGCTGGCAGGGTGCGCTAGGACTTCCCCGCTATGAGCAGGCCGCCCAACACCACGAACAGCACCCCGGCCCCGATCTGGATGTAGCGGGCAGGCACCAGCCTGCCGATGACTCCGCCCACCGCCACACCCACCAGGGAGGTGAGCACCAGGGCCAGGGCCGCCCCCAGGAACACCGAGACGGGAGAGCGGCTCTGAGCCGAAAGCATCATGGTGGCAAGCTGGGTCTTGTCCCCCAGCTCGGCCAGGAAAACCAGCCCGAATGTGACCGAAAGCACTTTCCAGCTCACGCTCTCGCCCCCCGTTGGGGCGGCCGGAGGCGGCGCCCCGCGCTTGCTTGGGGACGAGGGGCCCGGCCGGGCCGGCCCGTCCCTACAGTAGAGTATATCATAGCCGGGAAGGGGGGAGCACGGCGATGGGCGTGAGGGTGTGAGTCAACGGGTTCGCGGCGGACGGCCGTTTGGGCTCGCTCCTGAGGCTGTCCTTGATGGCGGTCAGGGAGGCGGTTGGGAAGGGGAGCGACCCGGCCGCGGAAGGCGAGGTGGCAGTTTCCAGCAAGAGGCGAATCGGTCTGGACGTCGAATCCTCTGTCGCGCGGGTGGGAGAGGTTCTTCACATCGCATGTTGAGCCGGAGATGCAGGGCCGGGGGCCGCCGGTTGCTCCCCGGCGGCCGCTCATTCACACGGCTGAGCGGCTCCCGCTTCGGACGGTCGCCCGCGACCTCGGTCTGAGCCTGATGCATAGGGGGGCGTGACGTGCGGGCCTCCATGCTCTCCCCTTTTAGGCACCGCCCCTTCCTTCTGCTGTTCTGCGGGCAGGTGGTGTCCAACGCCGGCGACTGGTTGGACTTTCTAGCGCTCTCGGCCCTGGTGGCCTATCGGTGGAACCTGGGGCCGGGCGCGCTGGCGGCGGTCACCGCAGCCCGGATGATTCCCCTCGCGGTGTGCGGACCGTTCGCTGGGGTCTGGGCCGACAGGCTGCCCAGGCGGACGCTCATGATCTGGTGCGATCTGGTGCGCGCCGGCCTCGTCGCCGGCCTCTGCGCGGGCGCGTGGATTGAAACCAACCTGTACGTCATCCTGGTGCTCGTGGCGTTCAAGGGCATGGCCAGCGCCCTGTTCGACCCCGCCCAGCAGGGAGCCATCCGCGCCCTGGTGCCGGAGGAAGACCTCCTGGCCGCGAACTCCTTGAGCACCCTGTCCCTGCAGAGCACCAAGGTCGTGGCGCCGCTGCTGGGCGGCGTGCTGGTGGCCGCATACAGCCCGGTGGCAGCGTTTGCGGCCGACTCGGCGAGCTTCGTGGTCTCGGCCGCCTTCCTGTCCCGGCTGCCCCCCTTGCGGGTCGGCGGCGTGGCCGGGTCCGAGGTCCGGCGCGGCTTCTGGGCTGAGCTGTGGGGCGGGGTGAGGTACGTGTTCTCCCGCCGCGCCCTGGCCCTGGCGGTGAGCGCCATGGCGGCCGGCGTTTTCCTGATGTTCCTGTACGACAGCTTCCTCCCGCTGCTCACCAAGAGCGCGGGCATAGGGGAGTCGGGGTTTGGGTTGGTCGTGGGGTCCATCGCCCTGGGCGGGATCCTGGGCGCAATGGCGGCCGGGCAGTGGGGCAAGGGCGCGAACCCCCTCCGCTTGATGGTGGTGTGCTCCGTGAGCGCCGGGTGCTTCGTCGGGGGCGCTGGGCTGGTGGGCCTGGGTTACGGGGTGGGCAGCGCGCTGGCGTGGCAGGCCGCGTTGTGGTTCTTCACAGGCCTGGCCGGGGGCGCCATGCAGGTGTTCATAGCCTACATCCTTCAGGTGGAGACCCCACGGGAGCTGATGGGCCGAGTCTGGAGCATCGCCAATACCCTGCAGAACGTGCTGCCCTTCGTGGCCCCCGGCGTCGGCGCCGCACTGGCGGCCAGGGTCGGGGTGGGCAGCGTGTTCGTCATAGGCGGGGCGGGGTACCTCGTCCTGGGGACCGCAGCCGGGATCGCCGCCCGCGTCCTGAGGATAAGCCTCTCGGGGGCGGCGCACCCGGCGCCCCGGGAAGTCCCGGCACGGGGGGCCGGCGGCCCGGCCGGGGCGGGGAGCAGCGTGGAGGCCGGCGGGCCGGGACCGTAGCAGATAGGGAACGGGTGCTATCCGGCCAGCGCAGGGGAACCCGGCGCCCAGGGCCTTTGCCCTTCCACTGTCTTGGGAGTCGAAGCGCAATCCGAACTCGGGGTGTGGGTAGAGAGGGTGGTGGTCGGCCCCGGATACATGCTTCGTGATCATGAACTCGTGTGCCGGTATTCTCATGCGAAGCTACGAGTTGGCCACCCCCTGCGGGGGCTGGGGGATGAGGCTAGCACTGATCGGGTTCGGGGCTGCTCTCGTCGTGCGAAGCAGCCCCCCCAAAGGACGGCCAACACCGAGATGCCTGTTCTTCCTTCGGTGCTCAGCTTACCACCAGGGATCGTCGAATGCACCCTGAACGACTACCGTGTCGAAGTCCCACTCGGATCCTGTAGGGGTGCGCCGTAGGATACAGTACATCCGTCCAGCTTGGTAGTGCCAAATGTCCTCATTGCGCGGCACGGCGGCGCCTACCCCTCAGCAGGCCACGACGCAACCACGAACGCCCCGGCGCCCTCAATAGCTCCGGGCGCCGACTGGCCTGACCTCGGCGGCACGCGGGCCCAACCGAGAGGCCTGACCTGAGCTGACGGGGGCAGGCACAGATCGTCTATCAGGTCGGCCAGCGCCACCCGCGTCCCCTCCGGGATGGCTACGATGGCGTCGCCGGTCAGCAGGTACTTGCCATCCACGGACCAGACGGGGGATGTATCGCCGCCGCCCAGGGTGACGACGCTCTCACCTCGCGGCATCGAGTATACCGCATGGCCGGGGACGGCCAGGTAGTCGCCCTGAGGCGCCCATACAGCCGGGCCGGGTATGGAGGCCGGTTCAGGCGCTCCCGGGACGGACAGAGGAAGAGGCGTAGTCGCTCCCGACACCAGGTCAACAACGAATACGGCTGCAGCCCCGCCGCGCCAGGCGCAGATGGCGGCCCTGCTGCCGTCTGCGCTCACGCGGCAGGGGACCAGCGGCCGGCTCACCAGCTCAGGCTCAGGCGGCATGTCGGCGATATCCCCGACCAAGGTCGACAGGCCTTTTTCGTCCGCCAGGGCCAGGCAGAGCGTGTCGCCGCCGGCTCCCCGCCTGGTGATCAGTACGCCGCGGCCGGCCGGGAGCAGGTCGGCGCCGATCAGGTCGTCGCTCTCGTACAGGACCGTCTTTTTGCCGTCGGTCGTCAGGCTGAAAAACCGGGCGCCTTCAACCCCGACCAGCGCATTTCCTTCCCCAGCCCAGTGATAGTCGCGTGCATCCTCCAGACGCCCAACTGTGCGCCACTCGCCCGTTGCCGACGGGGCGACCACGAGCATCGCCGGGGCGTCGCTCCCCAGAGCTGCCGGCGACAACAGCAGGCACGCGGGCTTGCCCATCGCGTCGGACACGAAGCCGCCCACAAAGCAGCCGGCTCCCTCGTACTCCAGTCGAGGCGTTCCAGGCCAGATGCGCCATACCTGGGTCCGCCACTTGCTCCCGCCGGCGTCGCTGTCGCCCCCCTGACCGTGCTCTTGGCCGGAGTCGTGCCCGTCGCCCGGAAGCGGTGCGCCGGCTGGAGATGTATTGTCAGGCACGACGATAGTGTCGGGCGGCCTATCTCCCGGCGCCCCCCTCCGGCAGCCGGGCGCGGCAAACGCAAGCAGGCACGCGCACAGTACGGCGCCGAGAGCCAAGACGTAGCCGCGGACCGTCATCATCCCCACCTTCTTTCCAACATCCGTCTTATAGACGTCTTCTGGGGGCCCGGGTTCCATTCCTCCCCACTCAACAACGGAGGCGGGCATGCACCCCGCCTCCTTCGAGCCATGCCGCCGGCATGTGGCCTTCAGTTCACGGCGACATGCCCCATATCGGTTACGACCCAGCTGCCGTCCTGGACGGTGAGCCAGAACACCGACGACTGCCCGTGCGGCCGCACCAGCGCGACCGCGGCCCGATCACCGGCCGGGGCGAGGAGAATGACGGGGAAGAAGTCCTCCGGACGGTGGTGGCGACGGAGAACCTGACGGGAGAGGACGCGGGAGAACGAGGACGGTGCCGCCAGCCGCGAGCCCGGTTCGACCAGCACGCTCATTTCGCCGAGAGTGTGCGTGGTCCAGCCGCCTGTGGAGTCACTGAGTGCCTCGGCAACGGCCGCCTTGAGCACGGCATCATCGTTGCCACCGGGCAGGCTGAGCGTCGTGCCCGTCTCGTCCGACGTCCACTTCTCGATCGCCTCGCCGGTCCGGTATATCATCGCGCCGTGGTGTCCGATCACCTTCCACATGGCCGCGCCGCTATCAACCTTGCTGCAGGAACAAGAGGCATAGGACGCATTGTAGCGTTCGTCGTAAGCAGAGGTCTGGAGCTGGCCGTTCTTGTACAGCCAGTTCTCGGCCAGAAGCTCGTCGGCAGTGGTGTTCACTTGCGTCCACGTGTGTCCCGTCACGGTATACGTTCCGGAATGGTAGTTGACCACGATCTCGCTTTGGGCCGAGACAAAGTACAGGGATGCCAACGCGACCCCGCTGACGGCGAGGACGAGTACCAGGCACAGAAGAGGCACACCGAGACGCTTCATTCTTGCCGCCCTCCTTACCTCATGTGCGCTTGACCTGCTCTGTCCGGCGCTGCCCGCGTTCAGGGCACCTTGCCGTTGACCGGCGTCGGCATCAGGCCGGTGTCGTAAGGGCAGATCTTCACGCCGTTGCGGTACAGGGTGAGATGGAGGTGGTCGCCGCTTGAGTAGCCGGTGTTGTCCATGTCGGCGATGCGCTGGCGAGTGCCCAGGTAGTCGTTGACGCTGACCAGCGGCGATTGGTACTCCAGGTGGCCGTAGACCGACTGGTAGGTGTACCCGCCCACGCTGCCGTGGTTGATCTTGACGTATGTGCCGAGCGTCTGCGGACCGTTGGGGTACGTGTTGCCGCTCTGGTTCACGACCTCGGTCACAGTGCCCCACAGGATATTATACACGGGGTCGTTGCTCACACCGTCGTAGTCGGTGCCGGTATGGCCGTCATAGGCGTGGCCGTAAACCCAGGACGTGCCGGTCCACCCCGTCCAGTCCCGGATGTAGCCGGACCGCGTATCGAGGTCGAAGTAAGCGGACAGGGGGGTGCCGCTATTGACAGGCTGCCAGAAGATAGCCGCGAAGGATACGCCCCCGATCAAAGGCCCCATGGCCAGCGCCGCAATGGCGATGATGATCGCGCGTCGCTTCATGGGTTGGTCACCTCCAGCAGGACCGGTTCAGGCACGCCTGTGTATCGCTGGCGGTACACGTTAAGCCCGGCAGCAGTCCAGTTCGGATAACGGCCGCCGCCCACGATGCAATACGTGCCGCGCCGGCAGTCCACCAATACCGTCCCCTGATCGGCGCCATACGCGATGTAATGGCCGTCAAAGGAGCGCTGGCCGAACTGGCGCACCACGGGCAACCCCTGCAGGCCGACAAGCGGCTCAAGCCCGCCGTCTGACGACAGGGCGTAGAAATCGGCCGTCTGTCCCCAGGGCCGGACAACGATCAGCCTGTCGCCCAGCCAGCCGTAACAATACAGCGTATGGCCGGGGATACAGGCCCACACCTGGATCCGCTGCAGACCAAGGTCGAACACGGCCACGCCATTGGTGAGCGGCATATCGCCCATGAAGTCATCCGGCCACGTGAACGCCAACCGCTCCCCTGTCGCGTCCAGGTAGATGGGGCTGTTGACGCACTTGGGGCCGAGGATGGTCCGGTCAGTCCGGCCGTCAAGGCAATGCAGGGACATATTGGGGGTCACATACCAGATGCGACCCTGGCGGTCGAAGGCCGCTGCTACAGCGCGCACGCCGAGGTCAGCGCGCGCGCCGGGCGGCCCGGCGAACAGGGCCATGTCGGGCAGGGTAACGGCCAGTTCGCGCTCGCCCGCTGCGTCGAGGACAAAGGTCGTCGCCGGCTCGGGCCGATCCGCCAGCGCCGGCGCAACGAGCGCACACACGATCATGGCGGAAGCCAGCAGCAAGAGAGTGATTCGCCGCATGACGATGCCTCCTTTCGCCTTCCATTATACACCAAGAGAAATAGCGAATGTCAATATATATCACCCGGACAGATGGAGGCAGGCCGTTGTGGGTATAGCAGGCGGAAGGCATTCCCGGTCAGTGGCCTGCGCGCTCGGGCTCCAGGTGCCGCCTCGTGATGCGTTCCAGATGCCCCAGCGTGCTGCACTCGTGCATCAGGCAATACGGGGCGAACATGGCCACGGTGGGGACGTCGACCCACTGCGCGCGGGGCAGAGGATTCAGCCACAGCACCTCGCGCACGCAGGCGCGGATGGCGCGCAGGTGCGCCGCGGCGGCGGCCAGGGTCTTGGCGTCGCTGACAAGCACGACTACGGTGTGCGGCGTCAGGGCCCCGCGGTGGGCGGCCATAAATGTATCCAGCGCGCGGGCGAGGTCCGTCCTCCCCCCCCCCACTGCCCGCTCGACCGCACGACATCGCCCATCGTCTGGTCGAAGTCGCGCCGCTGCTGGAAGAACGGCGTGATGCGCTCCAGGTCCTCGGCGAAGGCGAGGCTTTCGATGCCGCTCTCCAGCTGAGTCCGGCGTGGAGAAGCACGCCAACACCCTGCATCTGTCCCCGCCGGGTGTAAAATGACCCTGTAGCGCCGGAATGAATTGACCCACCCCCCAGAGAACTGACACTCCGATT
>JAIMBG010000204.1 GCA_023511555.1 Acetobacteraceae bacterium
TCCATGAGGTCCGGGAGCTCCACCATCATCCGTCCCAGGTTAACTAGAATGCGGGCCACGGCCTCAAGGTCCGCCGGCTTTCGCCCTCGCGCACCGCGAAGCAGTGCGGACGCCTTCAACTCGGAGAGCATGGCCAGGGCCTCCTCAAGGTCTAGGGGAGCCAGGCGCATGGAGATGTCCCGGAAGACCTCTACCCAGACCCCGCCGAGGGCCGCCGTCACCAGCGGTCCGAACTGCGGGTCCCGGCGGGCGCCGATGAGAAGCTCCTGTACACCGTCAACCATCGTCTGCACCAGCACGCCTTCTACGCGTGCCCCGGGGCACGAGCCCAGAGCAGAGTCCGTGACCGCCCTGCAGGCCGCCCTCACCTCGTCCTCGCTGCTCAGGCCCAGCCGAACCGCGCCCACCTCCGTCCGGTGCCGTATGTCAGGAGAGCACAGCTTCACCGCCACCTTGCACCCCAGGCCTCTCCAGGCGGCGGCGGCCTCCTCGGGGGAGCCGACCAGGGCGCCGGGGGCCAGGGGGATGTCGTACACCGATAGCAGCCTCTCCCCGGCCGCCCAGGTCAACGTGCCGTCAACCTGACCGGCCAGCAGGCCGGCCGCCCCTTCCCGCGGGGCCGGCAGGGTCCTTCGGCGCGGTTCCCGTGTGGCATCCCGGGCCCCGGTGTACCAGGCCAGGTCGGCCAGGGCCCGGGCCGCCCGGCCGGGCACGTTGAAGCAGGGGACACCCTCCTGAAGCAGCAGCGCGCGCCCCTCACGGGATAGCTCCCGCCCTCCGCTCCACACCACGATCAAGGGCCGGCCCACAGAGGCCGCCGCCCCGGCCACCCCCTGCACCACCCTGACGGCCAGGTCTCGGCTGAGGGTGCCCAGCATGAAGACCACCACGTCCACCCCCGCCGCCCCAGCGACCACCTCCAGACACTGTCGGGCCAGCTCGGGCTCGTTGACCACCTGACCGGTTACGTCCACGGGATTCACGGTGGAGCCGTACGTCGGGACCACCTGCGCCAGCCGGTCGCGCACGTCTGCGTCCAGGCTGGCCAGCTCCAGCCCCCACTCCTGGCACTTGTCCGCCATCAGTATCCCGGCGCCCCCGGAGGTAGCCACGACCACCACCCTCCGGCCCCGGGGAAGGCCGCTCCTGCCCCGCAACAGGCAGTCGAAGGCCACCCCCAGGTCGAGGAGGTGGTCGAGGTCAGAGGCTCGGATGACGCCTTCACGCCGGAACGCGGCCCCGTACGCCTCGTCCGAGCCCGCCAGGGCTGCGGTATGCGACAGGGCCGCCCGGCCGCCCACCTCGGAGCGGCCTACCTTCAGGGCTACGATGGGCTTGCCCCGGGACCGCGCCTTGGCGGCCACGTCCTCAAAGCGGGCCGGGTCCCTGATGGTCTCCAGGTAGGCCAGGACGACCCTTACCTCCGGGTCGTCCAGTACATAGTCCATAAAGTCGAGGCACGAGAGGTCGGCCTCGTTGCCGGTGCTCACCACGTAACGGAAGCCTAGACCCGCGTCCTGGCACATGGTGTAGAAGCCGTAGCCCAGGGCTCCACTCTGGCTGATCAGCGCGGCTGACCCCAGCCGCAGGTAGCACTCTTCGTCAAGGGCGGGGGAGAAGGTCGCCGCCATGCGGGCCGCCAGGTTGGTGACACCGATCGAGTTAGGGCCGCAGATCCGCAGGCCACCTTCCCTGGCCAGGGCCACGAGTTCGGCCTCACGCCGCCTGCCTTCCTCACCCGTCTCTGCGAAGCCGGCGGCAAACATCAAGGCTGCCTTGACGCCCTTCGCGACGCAGTCGCGGACCACGTCCCTGCAACGCCCCGCTGCTACGCTGATGACCGCCAGGTCCACCTCTCCGGGGATGTCCCCGACCGACGGGTAGCAGGGCAGTCCGGCCACCTCCCGGTACTTGGGGTTCACCGGGAAGATCTCCCCCGCAAAGCCATACTGCTTGAGGTATCGAACCGGTCGCCCTCCGGCCGAGTTTAGGTCAGGGGACGCCCCCACCACGGCCACCGATCGTGGGCTGAGGAGGGCGGCCACGCCTGTCAGGGAAGGCCCTGACCGGGCGTGGGTTGAGCCCTCGCCGGTATCCAGCGCCATGTTCAGTCGTCTCCTTAACAGATGAAGCTCGGCCCTATGAGACCGCCCCAGCCCCCTCGATCATCTCCTCCAGGCCGGGGTATGACGCGCGCGACAGCACCCGGTGCCCAGTCTCCGTTACAGCCACCACCTCCTCGAATCTGACGCCCGCCACTCCCGGCCTGAACACCCCTGTAGACAGGGCCAGGACCATCCCCGCCTCCAGGCGGTCGGGGGTCAGGCTCAACTCGTCTTCCCGGCCCGCCGGCATCTCTCCCCTCACATACCACGGCGGCTCTTGGGCGCAAACGCCCACCCCGTGACCCACGAAGCTCGAACTGTCTTCGGCGTGGCCTGCCGACCGCAGGACCTCCAGTGCGGCCCGATGCAATTCCTCCGCCCCTAGCCCCGGTCGAACCCGCCGGATGGCAGCCTGGAGCCCCAGGTAGGCGGCGGTATAGAGCCTCTTCTGCTCCGCCGTGGGGGAGCCCAGGAGGACGGTACGGGCAAGGTCGCAGTAGTAGCCCTTGTGGAGGGGTCCCACGTCGACGAACACGAAGTCTCCCTGCCTGATGCGGTATGACGAGGCACACTCCTGCTGGTACGACAGGCGCGGCCCCGATACCAGGAGGGTGCCCCGGGTTGAGTACAGGGCCTCGGCCCCGGCTGCAAGGCAGGCCTGTGAGATTACGGCCGCCAGCTCGTTCTCAGTGACGCCGGGGCGCAGCGCCCGCCAGCCGGCCTCCAGGCCCAGCTCCCCCAGGCTGCAGGCCTCGTCGATCACCCTGATCTCCTCAGGGGTCTTTATCATCCTTACCCGTGCCAGGGGCTCGCTGGCGTCCACGACCTCGTATTCCTTCAGTTCTCTCTCCACCGCTCTTGCAGTCTTGTAGAACATCTGGGGGTCCAGCCCCACCCGGCCCCGCCGGACGCCATACTCCTTGAGGGCGGCGTGGAAGAGGGCTGCCCAGGTGTCCTGTATCCGGGGCAGTGCGCGGACGTCGCGGATCCAGAATTTCCGCCCCAGCTCGCCCTGGAGCTTGTCTACGTAATGCGAGGCCCCGAAGAGGATGGGCGAGTCCCCCTGGGACAGGACGATGGCGGCCTGGCGGTGCGAGAAGACCAGGGAGTCGGTAGGCATGACCCCCGTCACCAGCCGGACGTTGTCGGAGCGGTTCAGGATGACCGCGTCAAACCCCCTGGCCTTCATCTCCTGCTGCAACTGCTTGAACTTGTGCCGGGCGGTCTCTTCCCTGGGGGGCGATCGGAACAGGCAGTCGTCTAGCAAGGCGGACCCTCCCTCTATGCGCGCCTGGGGCCGGCTGGGGCGGCGGCTCGAATGCGCGGGTCTAGGG
>JAIMBG010000205.1 GCA_023511555.1 Acetobacteraceae bacterium
AGCCGGCCCGATGCGCTGATGGAGAGGGTCTTTGCCCCCTGGCCCGACATGGAGGAAGAGATGAGGCGGCGGGGGATCCCGCTGTTTGCGCTGGAGTCCCGCGAGCCGGTGAAGACTTTCGACGTCCTGGGTTTCAGCCTGCAGTATGAGATGACTTACACCAACCTGCTGAGCATGCTGGACCTCGCTGGGGTGCCGCTGCAGTCGCGGGCAAGGGGGGTGGAGCATCCGCTGGTGTGCGCCGGCGGACCGGGAGCCCTTAACCCCGAGCCTCTGGCGGATTTCGTGGACTTCTTCCTCCTGGGCGACGGGGAGGAAGCGGTGCACGACATCGTGCGTGAGGTGCGGGAGTGGAAGCAGGCAGGCCGCCCCGGGGGGCGGGAGGGCGCGCTCCTGCGGCTGGCGGGCGTCGAGGGGGTATACGTGCCGGGGTTCTATGGGGTGGAGTACGAGAGCGACGGCACCCTGCGCGGGGTCTGGCCCCGCAGGCCCGGGGTTCCGGCGCGGGTGAGGCGCCGGGTGGCCCGGCTGAGGCCGGAGGACGCGCCCCGGTGCCCCCTGGTGCCGGCGGTGGAGGTGGTCTTCGACCGGGCCATGGTGGAGGTGTTCCGCGGCTGCACCCGGGGCTGCCGCTTCTGCCAGGCCGGAGTGATCTACCGGCCGGTGAGGGAGAGGCCGGCGGCCGAGGCGATGTCGCTGGCCCGGCAGGCGGTGGATGCCACGGGCTACCCGGAGGTGTCTCTGGTTTCGCTGAGCAGCGCCGACTACAGCGCCATCCGCGAGGTGGCCGGCGGGCTGGCGCGTGAGCTTGCGCCCCGGGGGGTGAGCGTGTCGCTGCCCTCGCTCAGGGCCGACGCCTTTTCGGTGGGGCTGGCCTCGGACCTGCACCGGGTGCGCAAGAGCGGGCTCACGTTCGCCCCTGAGGCCGGCACTGAGCGGCTCCGCCGCGCCATCAACAAGAGCCTGGGCGAAGAGGAGTTTCTGGCTGCCGTCCGAGCGGCCCAGGACGCGGGCTGGCAGCACCTCAAGCTGTACTTTATGGTCGGGCTCCCCGGCGAGACCGAAGAGGACCTGGGCGGCATCGTAAGCCTGGTGGAGCGGGTTCTGGCCGAGGCCAGGGGCCGGGGTGGAAGGAGGCTCAGCCTTTCGGTGTCGGTGGCCCCGTTTGTGCCTAAGGCGCACACCCCCTTCCAGTGGGAGCCTCAGCTCCCGGTGGACGAGCTCGGCCGGCGGCTGGGCCTGCTGCGGTCGCGGCTCAGGCGCCGCAACGTCCGTTTTTCCGGCCACGATCCCCGCCTCAGCCTGGTGGAGGCGGTCTTCGCGCGGGGCGACCGGCGGTTGGGGGCGGCCCTGGAGGCGGCGTTTCGGCTGGGCTGCCGGTTCGACGCGTGGTCCGACCGGTTCCGCTATGAGCTTTGGCTGGAGGCATTTGAGCGTTCGGGGGCCGATCCCGGGTTTTACGCCCACCGGCGGCGGCCCCACTCTGAGGTTCTGCCCTGGGACCACCTGGACGCCGGGGTGAGCCGCAGGTTCCTGGAGAGAGAGCACGACCGGGCGCTGAGAGGGGAGACCACGCCCGACTGCCGCGGCGGGGCCTGCGAGGGGTGCGGGGCCTGCGGCGGGGCGGGGCGCGCAGGGGGTGCGGAGCGCCGTGCCCCGGGTGAGGATAAGGTTCCGCAAGCAGGGTGATGCCAGGTTCATCTCCCACCTGGACCTGGTCCGCGTCATGGAGAGGGCGGCGCGGCGGGCCGGCCTCCCCCTGCGGCTTTCGCAGGGTTACAACCCCCGGCCGAAGATGGCGTTCGCCTCCGCCCTGGCGCTGGGGACGGCGAGCGACGCCGAGTACCTGGACCTGGAGCTGGTCCGGCCGGTGCCGCTGGAGGACGTGCTGGGAAGGCTCAGGGAGCAGTTGCCCTCGGGACTGCGGCCGTCCGCGGCGGCCTGGGTGCCGGAGCAGGCCCCGGCGCTCATGGCCCTGGTGAATGCGGCGGAGTACGAGGTGGAGGTGGAGTTTTCGGGACCCTGCCCGGGGCGCGCCGAGCTGGAGCAGCGGCTCAGGGACTTCGTGACCAGAGGAGGGGCCCTTGACGGCGAGCTTTTGGCCCTGGCGGAGGGGCGGGCCCGGCTGAGGCTGGTTCTTCCGGCGTCGGGCGGCGACCGGGCCCGGCCCCGGCGGGTGGCCGAGTCCCTGCTCTCGGCCCTGGGCTGCGGCGGCCGCACCGCGGGGGTGCGCCGGCGGGAACTGTTGCGCATCGAGGGCGGGCGGCGCCTGGTGCCCTGGGAGCTGGTCCAGGGCGGGCGTGCAAGGGGTTGAGCGAATCTGGATTCTGAGGTGCTAGAGGTGCAAAAACAGATTGTGGTGAGCGTGGAGAGCGAGGAGACGCGGGTCGCCCTGCTGGAGAACGGCGAAGCGGTGGAGCTTTATATCGAACGGCCGGTGGTCCAGCGGGTGGTGGGCTGCATCTACAAGGGCCGGGTGGAGAACGTGCTGCCCGGAATGGAGGCCGCGTTTGTCGACATCGGCCTGGAGCGGAACGCGTTTCTGTACGTGGACGACGCCTGGCCGCCCGGGGGGGAAGAGGACGAGGACTTCGCCGAGGATGCCCGGCGGTTCTCCATAAAGGACATCCTCAAGGGGGGCCAGGAGGTACTGGTCCAGGTGGTCAAAGAGCCCATCGGGACGAAGGGGGCGCGGGTGACCCGCCACATCACCCTCCCCGGCCGCTACCTGGTGCTGATGCCGGTGGTGGCGTATTACCTGCTGCTCGATTGGTCGGCGGTGGTGGCGCGCGTGTTGGCGCTGGTGCCACCGCGCTGGCGGCTCGCCGCGGACGGGCTGGCCGCCGAGGTGGACGCGGTGCTGGGGCAGTATTTGCGCGGGCAGCTGCTGGTGATGGGGGCGCTGGCGGTGTTCTACACCGCAGGGCTGGCGTTGGTCGGGCTCAAGCTGGCGCTGCCGATCGGGGTCTTCACCGGGCTGGCGGTGTTTGTGCCGTATCTGGGCTTTGGTTTGGGGCTGGTGCTGGCGCTGTTGGCGGCGGTGCTGCAGTTTCAGAGCCTCACCGGCGTGCTGCTGGTCGGGGCGGTGTACGCGGCGGGACAGGTGATCGAGAGCTTCTTTCTCACCCCGCGGCTGGTGGGCGAGCGCATCGGCTTGCACCCCATCGCGGTCATCTTTGCGTTGATGGCGTTTGGCCACTTGTTCGGCTTTGTGGGGGTTTTGATCGCGCTGCCGGCGTCGGCCGTGCTGCTGGTGGCCGTGCGGCGGCTGCAAGCCCTCTACGTCAGCAGCCCCTGGTACCGGCTGCGCGAGGCGGCGCCACCGCGCGGGGAGGATTGAGCGTGGAGCAGCTCGTGCTCGACCTGGGGTTGGCGCCGGTGCCGACGCTGGCCAACTT
>JAIMBG010000206.1 GCA_023511555.1 Acetobacteraceae bacterium
GGCCTGCGGGGGCGCAGCCGCCCCGGGTGCCGCGGCCGCAGATCCGGCGGCCGCGGCCCGGGATGGGCCGGGACCCGCGCCGGCGGCGGGGCAGCCCCGGGGGTGGCGTGAGGGGCTGCTCGGCCGCGGCGTCACCCTGCTGGACCTGGGCGCTCTTCTGCTGGTGGGGGGCCTGGTGTACCTCTACGTGGGCCGCAGCGGCCACGGCGCCGGCGTCCCGGTGCCCGATCTGGAGCTCAGGCTCCGCCAGTGGCTGGAGGCGGCGTTCTGGGCCCGTCCCCGAACCAAGGAGTTTCTGTTCGGGCACCCGGCGATGGTGCTGGGGTTGTGGCTCCTGAACCAGGACCTCTGCCGCTCCTGGTCCCGCTGGGCCCGGCTGGCGGTGACGGCGGGGGCGGTGGGACAGGCCTCCCTGCTTAACTCCTTCGCCCACCTCCACACCCCCCTGGCGCTCAGCCTGGCGCGGGCCACGGGGGGGCTGGCCCTGGGGGCGGCGGCCGGGGCCCTGGTGGTGGCGGCGGCCTGGGCGGCGATGAGGCGCGGGGCCGCCCCGCCGGGCGGGGCCGGGGGGCCGGCTCACCCCGGCGCCGGCCCTCCGGGGGGCGGCGGCGGCACAGCGCCGCGGGCAGCGGCGCCCCACGCTACCGCCGGAAAGGAGGCGCATCGGCCGTGCCGCGAGGCTTGAGGTGGGTGCTGGCCCGGGACGACGTGCTTTTGGCCGTCATACTCGCCCTGGCACTGCTCTGCTCCCTCCCCCTGCTCTGGGCCCGGGCCGCCGAGGAGCGGGCCAACCTGTCGCTCGACCTCACCATGGACCTGGACGAGCTGGAGGAGGTGGCGCGCTCCTGGGGGCGGCCGCTGGGCGAGGTGCTGGTGGAGCTTAGGGCGTGCGGGCTCACCTCCCTGGCGGTGGAGGAGGTGAACCTGAAGCGGCTGGCGGCGGAGGGCGAGGTCACAGTGCTCACCGGGGCCGAGCTTTCCGCCCTGGGGCAGGCCGGAGCGGATCTGCCGCCCCTGGCCCTCCGGCTGCTGGACGAGGGCCAGATCAGGCCGGGCTGCACCTACGCGCTCACCGCTGACGCCGGGGTCTTCCAGCGCATCCTCACCGGGGCGCGAAGGCACCTGCCCCAGCAAAGCTACTGGTCCTGGTCCCAGGAGGGGTTTTACGTCTGCGGCCTGGCGGGCCGGCCGCAGGAGCTGGAGAAGATGGGGCTGGGCATCTGGGAGCGGGACCTGAGGCTGGCCAGGGACGCCGGGCTGGCGGTGGTGGTGCGGCCGCTCAACTGGCCGGGCATAACCGGCGAGGAGGTGCGCGAGTTCTTCAGCTCTCTGGACGGGTTTACCGTGAGCGCGGTGGCGTTCGCGGGCTACGAGGCCCTGGGCTACCCCGACCACCTGGACGGGGTCGCCCGCGAGATGGTGCGGCGGGGCTGGCCGCTGGGCATGGTGGAGGCGCCGGTGCAGAGGGGCTACATCCTCCAGCGAGGCACCGAGGACCTCGCCCGGCTGATGGACTACCGGGTGGTGAGGGTTTACGCCATAGCCCGCAAGGAGCTGGACAAACTGAAGCTGGGCGAGGCCGTCGACCGCTGGCTTCGGGGCGCGAAGGAGCGCAATATCCGGGTGCTCTACCTGCGCCCCCTGCTGGAGGGCGAGGCCCGCGGCCGGGAGCTTCCCGCCACCTCCGAGTACGTGTCGGAGGTGGCCCGGGAGCTCAGGCTGTCGGGGTTCAGCTTCGGGCTGCCCCGGCCCTTTGCGCCGCTGGGGGTGAGGCTGCGCTACGCCTGGTTGATGGCGTGGGGGGTGGCGGCGGGGGCGCTCCTGTTGGTCAGGCGGCTGGGGCCGCTCTCCCGGGCGCCCACCTGGGGGTTGTTCGGCGCGGGCGTCCTGGGCTGGCTGGGGCTGAGGCTGCTGGGGGTGGACCTCCTGCTCCGCCAGGCCACGGCGCTGCTGGCGGCGATGGTGTTCCCCAGCCTGGCCGTGGCCTGGGTGGTGGGGCGGTCGCGCCGGCTGATCGGCCGGGAGGCGGGCGGGGACGCCGGACCTGACGGGGGGGCCGGCCCCACGGGGGCACCCGCCGGCGGCCGGGAGGGCCTGGGACGGACGGGATTCTCCCGGGGCGGGCTCAGGCTGTGGGGCGAGGGGATCCTGGCGGTGGCCGGGGCCACCGCCGTCACGCTGGCGGGCGCCGCCCTGGTGGGGGCGCTGCTGGGCGACGTGAGGTTCATGCTGGAGCTGGACTACTTCCGCGGCGTGAAGCTCAGCTACGTGGTCCCGCCGGTGCTGGCGGTGGCGGCCTACGCCGCGCGCTTCGACCTCACCCCCGACGGCCGGGAGGGCCGGGGGTGGGGGCGCTACTGGCGGCAGGCCGGGATCGTGCTCCGCCAGCCGCTGCTGGTCGTCCACCTCCTGCTGCTGCTCATCCTGGCCGCCCTGGGGGTGCTCTACCTGGGCCGGGCGGGGCACGAGGCGGGCATCCCCGTGATGCCGCTGGAGGTTCAGGCCCGGGCCTTCCTGGAACACACGCTGTGGGCCCGGCCGAGGATGAAGGAGTTCCTGCTGGGCCATCCGGCGCTGATGCTGGCGCCGCTGTTTCTGTTCAGGGGCCCCAGGTCGCTGCTGCCCCTGGTCTTCCTGCTGGCCGGGGTGGGGCAGGTCTCGGTGATAAATAGCTTCGAGCACCTGCGCACGCCGTTCCTGGTGTCGCTCCTGCGCAGCGGCCATGGGGCCTGGCTGGGGGTGCTGATTGGGGCGGCGGCCCTGGGTCTGGGGGAGCTGGCCTGGAGGTGGCGGCTCAAGGCGGCACCGGCTGCGGCGGCGGCCTCTGCCCCGCCGGCTGGGGCGGCGGAGGAGGCAGCGGCCGGGCCGGAGAACCCGATCCTGCCCGACCCCGCGGAGATGATCTTCGGCACCCTTGCCTTCCTCATCGTCTTCGGGGTCCTCGCGCGCTACGCGTTCCCCGCTTTGAATCGGATCCTCGCCGAGCGGGCCGCCAGGATCCAGGGGGAGATGGAGCGCGCCGAGGCCGCGAGGACCGAGGCCGACCGGGTGCTCGCCGAGTACCGCGAGCAGCTCGCCGGGGCTCGAGAGGAGGCCAACCGCATCATCGAGGAGGCGCGCAGGACCGCGGAGCAGCTCCGGCGGGACCTGCAGGCCAAGGCCGAGCAGGAGGCGCAGGCCACGGTCGCCCGGGCGCAGGAGGAGATCCGCGCCGAGCGCGATCGGGTCTTCGACGAGCTGCGGGCGCAGGTCGCCGACATCGCCGTCGAGCTCGCCGGGCGCGTGGTCGGTCAGGCCCTCGACCGTGCCGCCCACGAGCGGC
>JAIMBG010000018.1 GCA_023511555.1 Acetobacteraceae bacterium
GGGGGCGGGGGGGGGGGCCCCCCCCCCCCCGGGGCGGGGGGGGGGGGGGGCCGAGGCCGGGGGCGCTGAGCCGGTGAACGGCCCCGCCGCTCAGGGGGGGCCGCCCGCCGTGCCGGGGCCGGTGAGCTTCAGCCAGATCGCCGCCTTTCGCCGCTGCCCGCTGCTCTGCTGGCTGAGGTACTGGGCCCGGCTGCCGGCGCCGTCTCCGTCCAGCGGCGGCCCCGCCCCGGGACCTTCCGCCGACGTCGACCCCCGGCTGCTGGGAGGCCTGCTGCACGCCGCCATCCGCAGCCTGCTCGATGCTGGCCGCTGGCCGGGGCGGGGCTCGCCCCCCGGCCCCGGGGAACTCGAGGGCCTGGTGTGCGCGCTCGGGGCCTCTCGGGGCTGGCCGGCCGGCGCCGCGGGGCCGTACCTGTCCCGGGCGGGGCGGATCCTGGAGACGCTCTGGGGCGGACCTCTGGCCTCGCTCGAGCCCTGGCCGGGGGGTGTGGAGCTGGAGGTGAGCTGGCTGTGGCCGGGCCGCGGCACCAGGATGGTCGCGGTGGTGGACTGCCTGGCGAGGACGGGGCGGGGGCGGCCTCTGATCCTGGACTTCAAGGCGACCGGCGGGCTCTCCCGGCCGGCAATGGAGGAGTACGGACACCAGCTCCGGCTCTACCGCATGGGGCTCATCGCCCTGGAGCCGGAGATGGCGGGGGCCGGCCTGGCGGTGTACCACCTGCCGTCGGGGCGGCTGGTTCCCGTGGCGGGGGGAACGGACGATGACGAGGCGACCCGACGGATGGTGGACGAGGCCCTGGAGGGGATGGAGGCCGGGCGCTTCCCGCCGGCTGAGGCCTGCCGCAAGGGCGCGCCGGTGTACTGCGCCTACCGGCCCCTGTGCCCGTATGCCGCCCCCGTCGGCGGGGGTGCAGAGGCCCCGCGGGGGGGCGAGGGCGGCGAGGCAGGCGAGGGGGCCGGCGGCGAAGGTCGGCGCGGCGGCGATGCCTCCGGCGGCGGCGGGGAGGGCGAAGGCGGGGAGATGTGGGAGGTGTAGCGCGTGCTCTCGGGACTGGAGTGGGAGGAGCTTTTGGCCCGGCTGGCTTCGGCCTCGCCGGCCCCCGGCGGCGGCAGCGCCAGCGCCCTGGCGGGGGCGGCGGGGGCGGCCCTGGCGGCGATGGTGGCCAGGGTGGCGGCCCGGCGGGCCGCGCCCGGCGAGGCCGGGGGCTTCGACGCCCTGGCCCGCGAGGCGGAGGGGCTGCTGCAGCGGCTGTGTTCCCTGGTGGAGGCCGACGCCCGGGCGTTTGGGGCGGTGATGGAGGCGCGGCGGCTCCCCCGGGGCACGCCCGCCGAAGAGGAGACCAGGCGCGCCGCCCTGGCGCGGGCGAGGGCCCGGGCGGTCGAGGTTCCCCTGGAGACGGCGGAGAGCTGCGCCTCGACGCTGGAGCTGATGGCGCGGCTGGTGAGGCGGGGAGCGGCCCCTTCGGCGGCCACCGACCTGGGGGTGGGGGCGCTCCTGGCCCGCGCCGGCGCGGAGGGCGCCATCCTCAACGTGCTGGTGAACCTCACCCCCGCGGAGCGGGAGGCCGAGGGCCCGGGCCTCGCCGCCCGCCGGCTTTCCCGCCGGGCGGCGGAGCTGGCGGCCGAGGTCTCGGGCTGGGTGGGAGGGGTTCTGGGCGGGTAGGGCGAGCCGTTCTGTCAAGACCCGGTTCTTCCCCCTCCCAGGAGGTAGCCGGGCCGATGCCGTCGAAGTGCAGGTGGGGTGATGGCGGTGTCGGTGAGGCTGCTTCACACCTCCGACGTCCACCTGGAGTGGCTGTTCGAGGGGTTCCCCGAAGACGCCCGGCGTCGCCGTCGGGCCGAGGTGGCGGGCGCCCTGGCCCGGGTGGTCGACCTGGCCATCGAGCACCGGGTGGGGGGGCTGCTCGTCTCGGGGGACCTGTTCCACGGCGACGCCCCCTCGCTCAGCGCCCGGGCCGAGGTCTCGGCCCAGTTCAGCCGCCTGGACCGCGCCGGTGTGCCGGTGCTGGTCATCCCCGGCAACCACGACCGCGTCACGGGCCGCTCGCCCTACCGCCTGCCGCGGTTCCCCGCCAACGTGCACGTGTTCTCGGGCGAGGGGTGGTCGGCCCGCGAACTTCCCGGGGGGGTCAGGGTCTACGGCCTGCCCTATCGGTCCCAGGACGCGGGCCGCCGTGTGCTGGAGGGATTCTCCGCCCACCGCCAGAGGCTTGACAGGGAGCGCGAGGCAACTGGGCAGCCCTCCTGCGCATTCCGGGTGGGCATGGTCCACGGCAGCCTCTGGGGCCTGAGTTTCGGCCCCGACGCCCACTGCCCCATCCAGCCGGAGGACATCGAGTCGTCGGGCCTGGACTACCTGGCCCTCGGCCACTACCACGACTTCCAGGACTGCTCGCGGGGCCCCACAAAGGCGTCGTATCCGGGAGCCCCCGCCCGTCTCACCTTTGCCAACCTTTCGCCCCGCCGCGCCGTCCTCGTGGAGCTGGGGGACGGCCCCGCGCGGCTGCGGCCGCTGGAGCTCGCGGACCGCGAGTACCGGGTGCTGGAGTGGGACCTGAGCCGCAGGGGGCTGGAGGGGCTGTACGAGGAGCTTGCCGCCGGCGCCGACCCCGAGGTGGCGCTGAAGGTGGTTCTCCAGGGGTGGCCGGCTGAGCCCCTGGCCGCCTTCGGGGAGGCAGGGGGCGCTGCGGCTGGCGGTGTTGCGGGCGAAGAGGCGCTGGGCATGGGCGGCGGCTCGGCTGGCGAAGCCCCCGCGGCCGGCTCCGCCGGCGCTGAGGGCGGGGCTGCAGTCGGGACCTGGCCGGGGACGGGGGCGGCTTCGGCCTTTGACCCCCGGACGTCGCTCGACCGCTTCCGCTCTTCTTACTTCCACCTCGAGGTGGTCGACCGCACCGCCCCCGCCGTCGCCGTCGAGGCTGGGGACCGCACGGTTCGAGGCCTGTTCATCAGCCGCGTGCAGGAGAGGCTGGCCCGGGCTGAAAACCCCGAGGAGGCGGCGGTGCTGAGGCGGGCCCTGGTGCTGGGGCTGGAGGCCCTGGCGGGCAGGAGGCCGGGCTAGCCGGACGGTACCGGGGGGCCCGGCGGGGGGGGACGCGGATGCGCCTGCTGAGACTCGACCTCATGGGCTTCGGGAGGTTCAACGGGTTTCACCTGGAGCTGGGGCCGGGGCTCAACCTGGTGGTGGGGCCCAACGAGTCCGGCAAGACCACGCTGGTGAACGCCCTGCTTGGCGTACTCTACGGACTGCGCGGCAAGTCCCAGCACTTGAGAAGCCTGTGGAACCGCTACCGGCCCTGGTCGGGCGGCCCCTACCGGGCCTCTGTCACCCTGGAGGACTCGGAGGGGCGGGGCTTTCGCATCGACCGCGACCTCGAGACCAATCGCGTCGAGGTGTCGGCGAGGGGGCCCGAGGGATGGTCCCGGGCGGGCGCCTCGGCGCTCAAGCGCCTGCTGGAAGAGGACCTCGGCCTCGCCACGCCCCACCTTTTCCTGGGGACGCTGCTGATAAGGCAGCAGGAGGTGGCGGTGCTGGCCGAGGGAGGCCGCCGCGGCGCGGGGGCGGCCCAGGAGATCGGGGAGGCCCTGGTGGCCCAGATAACCCAGGGCGAGGAGGACGTCCCCGTCCGCCGGGCGCTTGAGGCCCTCGACCGCAGGCTGAAGGAGATCACCTGTCCCGGCGCCACCAAGAACCCCGGCCGGCTGGAGGTGGTCAGGCAGCAGATCGAGTCGCTCCGGGCCGCCGTGGCCGAGACGGACGACAGGCTGGGGGAGTACCAGGAGAGGCTGGAGTTTAAGGCGCGGCTGGAGTCGGAGCTGAGCCAGGCGACCGCCAGGCTGGAGTGGCTGGCCCCCAGGGTAAAGGCGCTCCAGCGTCTTGCGGAGCTGGAGGCCTCCCTTGCCGAGTCTCGGGCCCGGCACCAGGAGCTGGAGCGGCGCCGCCGCCAGTTGATGGAGGCAAAGGGGCGGCTGGCCGACTGCGAGCGGGCCCTCTCCGGCCTCTCCGGCCTGGAGGCGTACCTGGCCGAGGTAGAGGCGGGCCGGGCCCCCGACGTGGGGGCGCTTTGCGTCGAGCGCCAGACCCTGGCCGGTGAGTTGGGCCGGCAGGAAGAGGGGCTCAGGACGGCTGCGGCGGAGGTGGAGCGGCTGGAGGGGAGGCTGGAGGCGGCACAGCGGGAGGCGGCGGGGCTCGAGTCACGGCTTCCCGGCGACCCGGAGCGTCGCTCCCGGCTCCGTACCCTGGCCCGGGAGCTGCTCGCCGTAGGGCCGCCTCCCGGGCCGGCCGGCCGTCCCCTCCCGGTGGCCGCGGGCGCGCTGGCCGCGGCGGCCATCGCCGCCGGGGCGCTGCTCTGCGGCATCGGCGCCCGGCTGCTGGGGGCGGGTGGGTTGTGGCCCTGGGCTGCCCTTGCCGGGGCAGCTCTGGGCGCGCTGGCGGCCCTGGCGCTCCTGCGCCGGCGTTGGGGCGGGGATGCCGCGCGGCGGCGGCTGGAGGCCCTGCTCAGGAGGGAGTGGGCTGGGTCGGCAGAGGAGCTTGTGGGGCTGGAGGAGCGGCTGGGGCGGCTAGAGGCGGCCATGGGGGAGATCCGGGTCGAGCTTCAGGCCCGCCGCGAATGGCAGGGGCGGCAGGAGGCCGCGGTGGCCCAGGCCCGGTCGCGGCTGGCGGAGCTCGACGGCCGCATCAGGGTGGCGCTGGAGCGGGCCGGCCAGCCGGGGGTGGAAGCGTATTCCGCCGCAGTGGGCGAGTATCGGCGGCTCAAGAAGGACGGCGAGCTGGCCGCCTCGGCGGTGAGGGCTCTTTTGGGCCAGGAGACCGAGGCCCGTCTGGAGGAGCGCCTGGACGCAGCGGCAGCCGAGGTGCGCCTCAGGGGGCAGGAGAAGGGGGAGCTGGAGAGGGCGGTGTTCCCGCTCCCTCCCGGGGGGGCCCTGGAGCTCAAGGCGGAGCACGACCGGATGGAGGAGAAGGTGCGCAGGCACAGGGAACTGCTGGCCAGGGCGGCCGCGGAGCTGGAGAGCTACGAGCGCCTGGCCCTGGGCGGCGACCCCTGGGAGGTCCGGGCGCGGCTGGCCGGGGCCTGCAGGGAGGCCGAGGAGCTGGAGGGGGAGGCGCGGTGCCTGGAGCTGGCTTACAGGCTGCTGGACGAGGCGGCGAAGGACGCCCGGGGGCGGGCGGCAGCCGGCCTCCAGGAGCGGGTGGGAGACGCGCTGGGCCTTATCACGGGGGGCCGCTACCGTGAGGCCCTCGTGACGCCGAAGGGGGACTCGGTGACGGTCCAGGTGAGGGCCCCCGAGACCGGGGGGTGGGTGGAGCCGGAAAGCCTCAGCACCGGCGCGGTGGACCAGGTGTTCTTCGCCCTGCGCCTCGCCCTGGCGGAGTACCTCACCGGGGGCAGATGCTTTCCCCTCATCCTCGACGACCCCCTGGTAAACTTCGACCCCGCCCGCCTGGAGCGTGCCCTGGATCTCCTGCGGTCTGTGGCCCGATCCCACCAGGTGCTGTGGCTGACGAAGGACGAGCCCCTGGCCCGCCTGGTCCAGGCCCGGGCCGGGGGCGAGGCCTGCCTTCACTTCCTGGCCGGGGCACCGGGGCCGGCCCCGTAGCCGAACCTTCCGCCGGCGGGAGGCCGAGAAAAAGAGGAACCGGCGCCCCGCGCGAAGAAGACGGGCGGGCCAAGTAACGGTAGGGGGGCGCAGAGCTTGGGCGAGCTGGAGAGGGTGGATCCGGAGGTACATAGCGCTATAGTGGCGGAGGAGGCTCGGCAGCGCGGGGTTCTGGAGCTCATCGCCTCGGAGAACTTCGCCAGCCGGGCGGTCATGGAGGCGGCGGGGACTTGTCTCACCAACAAGTATGCCGAGGGCTACCCGGGGCGGCGGTACTATGGGGGCTGCGAGTTCATAGACCTGGTCGAGGACCTGGCCAGGAACCGGGCCCGGGCGCTGTTCCGCGCCGATCACGCCAACGTGCAGCCCCACTCGGGCACCCAGGCCAACATGGCCGTGTACTTTGCCTGTCTTAAGCCCGGGGACGCCGTCCTGGGCATGGATCTGGCCCACGGCGGTCACCTCACCCACGGCAGCCCGGTCAACATCTCGGGCCGCTACTTCCGCTTCTTCTCCTACGGGGTGGACCCCGAGACGGAGCAGGTGGACTACGATGAGGTGGAGAGGCTGGCTCGGGCGTCGGGGGCCAGGCTGATCGTGGCCGGAGCCAGCGCCTATCCCCGAATTCTAGACTTCGAGCGCTTCGGCCGAATCGCCCAGGCCACGGGGGCCCTGCTGATGGTGGACATGGCCCATATCGCGGGGCTGGTGGCGGCGGGGGAGCACCCCAGCCCGGTGCCGCACGCGCAGTTTGTCACTTCCACCACCCACAAGACGCTGCGGGGGCCGCGGGGCGGCTTCATCCTGTGCCGCGGCGACTGGGCGCAGGAGGTAGACAAGGCGGTCTTCCCCGGAACCCAGGGAGGGCCGCTGGAGCACATCATCGCGGCCAAGGCGGTGGCGTTCAAGGAGGCTTCTACGCCTGAGTTCGTGGCGTATCAGCGCCAGGTGCGGGCCAATGCCCGCGCTCTGGCCGCGGCCCTCACCGACCTCGGCCTGAGGCTGGTGGCGGGAGGCACCGACACCCACCTGGTGCTGGTGGACCTCACGCCCCTGGGGCTCGCGGGCAGGGAGGCCGAGGAGGTCCTGGAGAGGGTGGGCATCACGGTCAACAAGAACGCCATCCCCTTCGACCGGCGGGGCCCCACGGTGACCAGCGGCATCCGGCTGGGCACTCCCGCCGCCACCACCCGGGGCATGAAGGAGCCGGAGATGAGGCTGATCGCCGAGTTCATCTACCGGGCGCTGGCCCGGCGGGACGATGAGGGCGAGCTGCGGCGGCTCAGGGACCAGGTCCGGGACCTGGTGGCGCCCTTCCCCTGGCCCCAGGCCGGCTAGGCGCGAGTTGGGGGGTGGGAACGGTGGCGGATACGGGCCGGACGGCGGGGTGGGAGGACGAGGTGGCGCGGCGGCGGGCCCGGGCGGCCTCCGAGGGATTCGAGATCACCCCTGTCCCCGGGCCGAGTCTTCCCGGCTACATGGGCGTGTACCGGGTCAGGGGCAGGAGCGGGGCCACCTACCAGGTGGAGATCGTCGAGCCCGGCGCGGCGGTAAACCGCTGCCAGTGCCTGGACTTTCTGACCAACGGGCTGGGGACCTGCAAGCACATCGAGGCGGTGCTGCTCCACCTCGGGGCGGGGCGTACGGCGGGGCCCGGCTCTGACCCGCCGCGGGCCGGGACGGCGGGCGCCGCCCCGGGCGGGCCGGGCCCCTTGCCGGCTGCCCTGGGGCCTGCTCCGGAGGTCCTGGTCTTTGACCTGGAGACGCAGCGGACCTTTGACGAGGTCGGCGGCCGCCATAACGTCTCCCGTCTGGCACTGGCCCTGGGCGTCACGTACAGCCTCAGAAGGAAGGAATTCAGGACCTTCGGGGAGAAAGAGGTGGCGGCCCTGGTGGATGAGCTCAGGGCCGCGGACGCCGTCGTAGGCTTCAACCTGGTGCGCTTCGACTACCAGGTGCTGCAGCCCTACACCCCCTTCGACCTTGCCAGCCTCCGCACCCTCGACATCCTGGAGGAGCTGGAGAAGGTCCTGGGCCACCGGGTCAGTCTGGACTCCCTGGCCCGCGCCACCCTGGGCCTGGGAAAGACCGCCGACGGGCTCAAGGCGGTGGAGTGGTTCAAGGAGGGGAGGCTGGACCTCGTGGAGGAGTATTGCCGGGCCGACGTCGACATCACCCGCCGGTTGTTCGAATTCGGCCTGAGGCGGGGGTACCTCCTCTACGTCAGCCGGCCGGACGGCCAGACGCGCAGGGTTGCGGCCTGGTGGGGGCAGGGGCAGGTCAAGGAGTTCTACGAGAAGGCCCTGGCCTGATCGGCCTCGGCGGCACGGCGTCTGGAGCGGCACGGGCTGAGGCCGGGCCGCGGCGGGCGCCCCGCGGGGAGAGGGTCGGGGCCGCGACTGTGGGAGAGGGGGCTGATGGGATTGGGCCGTTTCGCCCAGGTTAAGGGAGAGATTCCCGGGCCGAGGTCCCGGGCGCTGCTCGAGGCGAAGGAGAGGTTCGTGCCCCGGGCGTTTTCCATCCACCTGCCGGCGGTCATCGCCCAGGCGAAGGGCGCGCTGATCACCGACATCGACGGCAACACCTTCATCGATCTGGCGGGCGGGGTGGGCGTGCTCAACGTGGGCCACTGCCCCGACGAGGTGGTCGACGCGCTGCGCGACCAGGTGGGCCGCTTCATTCACACCGACTTCAGCGTGGTGCCCTACGAGTGCTATATAGAGCTGGCCCAGAAGCTGGCCGCGCTCGCCCCGGGGAGGACGCCCAAGAAGTGCTGCTTCTTCAATTGCGGGGCCGAGGCGGTGGAGAACTCCATCAAGATCGCCCGGGCCTACACCAAAAAGCGCGCCGTCATCGCCTTCGAGGGGGCGTTCCACGGCCGGACGCTGATGTGCATGACGCTCACCAGCAAGATCGTCCCCTACAAGGACGGCTTCGGCCCGTTCGCCCCGGAGGTCTACCGCATCCCCTACGCTTACTGCTACCGTTGCCCGGTCCACCTGCAGCACCCCTCGTGCGGCCTGGCCTGCGCCGACGAGCTGGAGAGGGCGTTCGTGGCGCGGGTTTCCGCCAACGACACCGCGGCGGTGATCATCGAGCCCGTCCAGGGCGAGGGCGGCTTCGTGGTGCCGCCCCGGGGGTATCTCAGCCGCATCAAGGGGATTTGCGAGAAGCACAGGGGCCTGTTCATCGCCGACGAGATCCAGACCGGGTTCGGCCGCACCGGCCGCATGTTCGCCCTGGAGCACGAGGGCGTCGAGCCCGACATCATGGCCGTAGCCAAGTCGCTGGCCGCTGGAATGCCCCTGAGCGGCGTGGTGGGCAAGGCCGAGATCATGGACGCCCCGGGCGACAGCGCCATCGGCGGCACCTACGTGGGCAACCCCGTGGGCTGCGTGGCCGCGCTCAAGGTGCTGGAACTCATGGAGAGGCTGGACCTGCCGGGCCGGGCCCTGGCCGTTGGGGAGCGCATCGCCTCCCGGTTCCGCAGGATGGCCGAGTCCTACCCGCTGATAGGCGACGTAAGGGCGCTCGGCGCCATGGTGGGGGTGGAGCTGGTGCGAGACCGCGGGACAAAGCAGCCCGCCCCCCAGGAGACGGGCCTGATCATCAAGCGGGCCATGTCGCGGGGCGTGCTCACTCTCCGGTCGGGCATCTACGGGAACGTCATCCGCTTCCTGGCACCGCTGGTCATCACCGAGGACCAGCTCGACGAGGCCCTGGACATCCTGGAGGAGGCGTTCTCCGCCACCCCGCCGGGCTCTGGAGCCTGACCCCGGCCGGGCGCCCCACGGCGCCCCGGCCCGGTGCCCCGCGGCGCGGCGACCGCAGGCAGACGGCGCCCCGGTCCCCCAGGTGGACCGGGGCGCTGCTTTTTTTCGGCCAGGACGGACCACAGGGCCGGGGAAGCGGGGCCGACACCCCGCTGGCTAAGGGGCGGTCCGGAACGTTTTCAAACTCTGTGGGGATAAGAGGAGGAGTTTTTCTCGTGGTGCCGAAAATTGACAAGTGCACAGACCATACAGGGAAGCGGTGATTGCCGTTCTCGGGGACACGGTGCGCCGGATAAGAAAGGCAAAGGGGCTCACCCTGCAGGAGGTCTCGCGCCTGACCGGGCTGAGCGTGGGCTTTCTTTCCCAGGTGGAGCACAGCCAGTCCACGCCCTCCCTGGCCTCGCTGCGCAAGATCGCGGAGGCCTTGGACTGCTCGGTATTCACCCTGCTGGCGGCGGAGGACGGGGGGGTGTGCCTGGTGCGCAAGGCTGAGCGCAGGTCGGTAAAATGGCCCAACCGCCGCGTGGCCTTCGAGGTGCTCTCGCCTCACCACCCCAAGAATCGCATGGGTCTGGCCCTGGTAAGGCTCAGGCCGGGCATGGTGACCAGCGACAGGCCCCTGCCCCACCAGCAGGAGGGGGAGGAGTTCGCCCACGTGCTGGACGGGCGGGTCAGCCTGGAGCTGGGAGACACCACCTTCGTGCTGGAGGAGGGCGACAGCATCTACTTCAACTGTTCCATCCCCCACCGCTACTGCAACCACTCCGAGGAGGGGGCGGCCCTGCTCACGGCGGTGTCCCCTCCACCCTTTTAGGCGAGGCAAAAAAGACATTTTTGAGCCCGGAGGGGCTGTCCGGCAAGCAGGAAAACGAAGGCGGACAGCCAATTTCTGTCTAATAGGGCCTTGTCGACCCCGCGCGAACCGGCCCGGCGAGGAGGTGGCAATGCGGCGGACCAGTTAGGGATCGCTGGGCTGGAGGGATGCCCCAAGCAACTGCGTAAGGAGGGAAGCAAGTGAAGGCGAGGAAGGCCATAAGCCTGCTCACGGTGTTGGCCCTGCTGGCGGCACTGATGTGGCTGACCCCGGTGGCCTCGGCCGCTCCGGCCAAGCAGCTCATGCCACCCAACGAGATCAAGATGCTTCAGGCCCTGCGGAACTGGGGCAAGATCCCCGCCGGGGCCACCGAGGACGAGGCCCAGGCCATACTGGCTGAGTACCTGTCAAACCTTCTGGGCTCCCGGCCGACCGACTACCCCAACCCTCTGGCCGCCCGCGCCCTGGCTGAGCGCGAGGCCAAGGGCTGGAGCGCCCAGGGTGTGCATGGGCGCAAGCTGGGCCAGAACGTCGAGGTGCCCAACTCCACGCCGGTCGAGTATGGCGAGCCTGCGGTGGACCGAATCCTGGTGTTGCTGGTGGAGTTCACCGACCCCGAGCACAACCGGATCCCCCAGCCCGCCCCCGACAACAACGCCGACTACTGGGTGCCCGACTTCAACCGCGAGCACTACCAGGAGATGCTGTTCGACCGCACTCCGGGCGCCTACACCATGGCCAACTACTACATCGAGCAGTCGTACGGGACCTACACCGTCGACGGCGTGGCCTACGGCTGGGCCAAGGTGAACTTCCCTGAGTCGGAGTACGGCGCCGACCTGGTGCGGCCCGATGGGAGCACTGTCATCGACGCCCAGAACGGGCCGGTGTGGCGCGTGGTCAGGGACGTGGTCGACGCCCTGGGCGGCTCTGTCCCCTGGGCCGACTACGACGTAGAGGACCCCTATGATCTGGACGGCGACGGGGAGTACGCCGAGGCCGACGGCTACGTGGACCACCTGATGGTGGTGCACGCCGGGGCCGGCCAGGAGGCGGGCGGCGGCGCCCAGGGCACCGACGCCATATGGTCGCACTCCTGGTGGGTGGACTACCAGGCGGGCGTGGGGCCGGGCTACGGCGGCTGCCCGACCTCGGACCCCAGCGTCTGGGTCGGCCCCTACACCATAATGCCCGAGGACGGGGCCATCGGGGTGTTCTGCCACGAGTTCGCCCACGACCTGGGCCTGCCTGACGAGTACGACACCATATACAGCGGCGAGGCGTCCACCGGCTTCTACACGCTGATGAGCAGCGGGAGCTGGCTCGGCCAGCCGCTCGGCACGCAGCCCAGCGACATCAGCGTGTGGGGCCGCTACGTCCTGGGGTGGGTAGCGCCGGTTCGGCTCAACCTGTCAAGCGGCGACCAGGAGGTGCTGCTCGATCAGGTGGAGCACAAGGGGCAGTTCAACGAAGCCATCCGCTTCGACCTGCCCAAGAAGGACTGTGTGCTGGACATCAACGTGCCGCACAGCGGCGCCAACGAGTGGTGGTCGGGCAAGGGCGACCTGCTGAACAACACGCTGACCCGGGCCATCGACCTCACCGGCCTCAGCTCCGCCACACTCAACATCTGGGCATGGTACGACATCGAAGAGGACTGGGACTACGGGTACGTTGAGGTCTCCGCGGACGGCCAGAGCTGGATGACGCTGCCCAGCACCATCACCACCAACACCAACCCCAACGGCAACAACGACGGCAACGGCATCACCGGCAGGAGCGGGGGTTGGGTGAACGCCAGCTTCGACCTGAGCCCGGTGGCGGGCGGCCCGGCGTTCCTGCGCTTCCGCTACGAGACCGACGTCGCCGTTTCCCTCCCCGGCTTCTGCGTGGACGACATCTCCATCCCGGAGATCGGCTACTTCGACGACGTGGAGGCCGGCAACGTCGGCTGGACGCCGAGCGGCTGGACGGTGTTCGCCGGCCAGCTCCGCTACAAGGCGAACCACTACTACATGCTGGAGTGGAGGAACTACATCGGCTTCGACGAGGCGCTGACCCACTGCTACAACTTCAAGTACGGCGACACCGTGGAGTGGTTCCCCTACACGGCGGGCCTGCTCGTCTGGTACCGCGACATGGAGTACACGGACAACTGGGTGGGCGTGCACCCCGGCCATGGGTTCCTGCTGATCGTGGACTCCCACCCGGCTCCTATGATGCGCTCCAAGTACGGCGTGCCGTGGCGGACCAGGGTGCAGATCTGCGACGCGGCGTTCGGCCGTGACAAGACGCCGGACGTGACGCTCACCAGCTACGGCAAGACCAAGACCTACCCGGGCACGGCGGCGGTTCCGGAGTTCAACGACTCCAAGACGTACTGGAACCCCGCCAAGCCGGACAGCTCCGTCATCACCCCCACCTACGGCCTAAGCTTCAACGTCATCGGCGTCTCGCCCGACCGGTCGGCTGCGCTCATCGGCGTCTACCCCCCGAAGTAGGGGAGGCCGCGTAAGCGGCATAGCCCGGGGGCCCCCGCCATAGCATGGTGGCGGGGGCCCCATGCTGTTCCGGCGGGTGGTGGCGATGCTCAGGAGAGGCGGGGCTTGGCCCCGCCCCGGGCCGGTGGTGCTGGTCGTGCTGCGGGCCGGCCTCTGGGGCTGGCTGCTCCCCGCGCTGCTCCTGGGCCTTTTCGTGGCGGCGGCGCTGGGGCTGTCCCGTGCCTGGCGGGCTTTGCCGACCGGGCCGGCACCCGGGGCCCTGGCGGGCAGGGTGGTGGTCATCGACCCGGGCCACGGGGGGGAGGACCCCGGGGCTTTGGGGGGCAGTGGCGCGGTGGAGAAGGAGGTGTGTCTTTCCGTCTCCCTGAGGCTCCGTGACCTGCTGGAGCGGGCGGGGGCCAGGGCGCTGCTCACCCGCTCCGGGGACTACGACCTGTCCGGCCCGCTCGCCGGCGACCTGGAGGCCCGGGTTCGGGCGGACCTCGAGGCGCGCATGGTCTTCATCGCGTCGTCCGGGGCTCACGCCCTGGTCAGCGTCCACGCCAACGCCTTCCCCTCCCCGGTCTGGTACGGCGCCCAGGCGTTCTACTCCCCCAGGGGCGGTTCTGCCTCGCGGCGCCTGGCCCTGCTGCTGCAGGAGGAGCTGGCCCGCTTCACCCGCACCGACCGGGAGGCGAGCAGCCGGATAAGGCAGTATGTGCTGGACCGCGCCCCCATGCCGGCGGCCACCGTGGAGCTGGGCTTCTTGAGCCATCCGGGGGAGGAGAGGCTGCTCCAGGACCCCGACTACCAGCAGAGGCTGGCCTGGGCCGTCTTCCTGGGGCTGGCGCGGTTCTTCGCCTCCCCACCGGAACTCGTCCCCTCCACACCTGAGCCGCCCACCGCGGGCCTCTAGCACCCAGGCCCGCAGGCGGGGCTCCCTCCGCTGCCCTGCCGGTCTCCTTACCGCTGCCCGGCGTTTCCCTCGGCCCATCGCTGCTCCACCGTCCGAGCGGCCCACCACGCCTACATCAAAGGCCCAAGGCGGTGCCAAACTATGCCCGGCGGGGCGGGCCGGCCCGGGTGGTGGGTTCCGGGCCTTCAACATCTTACCCCCGGTGGCAGGAAATTCGGCCTGTATTCACGAATGCATAAACGGGAGCGGCCGGGGGGCCGGCGGCGGGGGGCCGGGGGGTGCCCCCCCGCCGGGGGGCGCAGGTGCGTGGTGCGCGAAGACGACTTTCGGGAGCGCCGCAGGCACCTGGAACGGCTGGACCTTGAGGCGCTCGAGGCCCGCTTCTGGGAGATCGCCCGCCGGCTGGCGGCTCCGCTCCTGGAGCTGGCCCGGAGCCACACCTCTCCGTCGGTGGAGCGCTCGGTGCTCCTGAGGATGGGGCTTTCCAGCCAGGAGTCCGCGGCAGTGGTGGAGGCCGCGGCAAGGCGGGGCCGGCTGGGCGCGGGGGCGGGGGGCCTGGTGCTGGGGCTGGCCCAGGCCCGGGGGGTGGGGCTGAGGCAGGCGGGGAGGCTTCTGGCCGCTGGAGAGGGCTGGGATGAGGCGGCCGGGGCCCTGGCCGCGCTCTCGCGACGGGCAGGGGGGCTCGGGGCCGAGGGACGCCCGCGGGATGGGGGTTCCGGCGGCTGCTGCGGGGTGGGGGCGGCGCCTGAGGGGGCGTGCCGGCAGGCGCCGGACACCGGCCTCCGTCGGGGTTCGGCCCGGGATGGGCCTCTGCAGCCCGACCGGCCGCTCGATCCTCGGGCGGTGCTGGACGGTTTGGCCGGGTACCGGCCGCGGCCCCACCCCTGGGGCTGGCGCCGGGCGGAGCCAGGGCTGGTGGCGGGCCCCTTTCAGTACCGCCAGGCCTCAGCCCCGCTGCGGCGGAGCGTGGAGCCCCCGGCCGCGGGCGGCTTCGGGGGGATAGACCCTCAGCCCGACTGCCTGGTTTCGGTCGAGATCGCCTCGGGGAGGTTCGAGGACGACCTGCGCCGCATGCGCATGGCCGCCTGGCACGGGGCGGACCACATCATGGTGATCCGCACCGCGGGCCAGAGCCACGTGGACGGACTGCTGGAGGGCACGCCGGAGGGCGTGGCGGGGGTGCCCATCACCAGAAAGCAGCTCCGGGCCACGCGGCGCGCCCTGGACCTGATCGAGGAGGAGGTGGGCAGGCCGCTCTACCTGCACTCCTACGTGAGCGGCCTGGCCTCGCCGGAGATGGCGGTGCTCTTCGCCGAGGAGGGGGTCAGCGGGGCCCACCAGGACCCTCAGTACAACATCCTTTACCGCAACATCAACCCCCTGCGCTCGTTCGTGGATGCGGCCGAGGCCAAGGCCGTCATGGCCCGCGCCGGGCTGCTTCAGATCGACGGGGCCCACAACGCCAATGCGACGGCCCGCCAGGCCTGGAAGGTGATGCCGGAGCTCTTGGTGCAGCATGCCATCAACTGCCAGTTTTCCCTTGGGGCGGGGCTCAGCCCGGAGATGATCGCGCTCTCCACCGTCCCCACCACGGTTCCGCCCGCTCCCTGTCTCTGGCTGGACCTGCCGTACGCGGCCTTGCTGCGCCGGCTGTTCAGGGGCTTCCGCTTTCGGGCCCAGATGAACACCAGGTACATCACCTCCGACGCCCGGGCGGCGACGGTGGCCCACGTGCTGAACCTGCTGGTCACCCGGCTGGTGGGGGCGGACATCCAGAGCACCATAACGCCCGACGAAGGCCGCCACCTTCCCTGGCACCACAACAGCGTGGCGGCGGTGGACACGGCCCGCGAGGCGCTGGTGGGGCTGGACGGGCTGCGGGAGCTGGTGGGGCTGCGCTGGGACGGGCCCCTGGGGCGCCGGGCCCGGGAGCTCTTGGAGCGGGCGGTGCTGTTCCTGGAGGAGGCGGAGGCCTGCGGCGGGTATCTCGCCGCCCTGGCGCGGGGTTTCTTCGTGGACTCCGGCTTCTACCCCGCCCGCGAGGGGGACGGCATCGCCCGGCCCCCCGAGGGCGGCGTGGCGGCGGGGAGCGTGGTCCGCCGGGAGCCGGGCTACCTTGCCCCGGTGTGCGGGCACTTCCCCGCCGGGCCGGGGCCCGGCGCGGGGGGCGGCAGAGGGGCCGAGCCCTGCAGGCCGTGGGGCGGCTGCACCCTCTGCCGGCCGGAGCGGGCCGTCTGGGTGGAGGAGCCCGATCCCGCCGACAGCGTGGAGGCGCGGCTGGACCGGGCAGAGGCCGAAGCGGCTGAGGGGCGGCTGGTCCCTGAGGTTCAGTGGCGGGGCGACGGGGTGGTCACGCTTTCGGCGGTGTTCCCCGCCCCGACCGGGGTGGCGCGGCGGGCTGCGGTGGCCGCGGCGCGGCGCCTGGGGCTTTTGGACCCCGAGGTGGTCCACGCCGCCGTCCTTCACCCCGCCGAAGGCGCCCTGGTGGAGGTGCGGGGCGTGCTCCCGTTTGCCTTGAGCCGGGCGGACCTCCCGGCCCCTGAGACCCAAGACCTGCTGGGCGAGGAAGAGATCCTTTCCGACGTCCGGTCCCGGCCCTTTACCGTGGTGGCCGCCACCGCCGGCCAGGACGAGCACTCGGTGGGACTGAGGGAGATCCTCGACGTAAAGCACGGCGGCCTGGAGAGGTACGGATTCGGCATCCACTACCTGGGCACCTCGGTGCCGGTCGACAGGCTGGTCGACGCGGCGGAGGAGACGGGCGCGGACGCCATCCTCATCAGCACCGTGCTCAGCCACGCCGGCGTGCACCGCCTGGCGATGCGGCGGCTGCATCAGGCCTGCGTGGAGCGGGGGCTGAGGGAGAGGCTCCTGCTGGTGGCGGGGGGCCCCCAGGTGAGCCAGGCCATAGCCCGGGAGGAGGGGCTGGACGCGGGGTTCGGCCGCGGCACGAGGGGGCACGAGGTGGCCAGCTTTCTGGTGCTGGCCCGCCGCCGCGGCGGGGGTCGGAGCGCCCGGGGGCCGGGGCCCGGCCTCGCCGGCCCGTGAGGCCCGGGCGCGGGGGGCCGGCCCGCCCTGAGGACCCTGAGTGCCTGGTGGCGGGGGTGGGGAGCACCCTCACCTACGTCAGCGCCTTTTCCGGCCTGGACCGGGGGCGGCCGCGGTTCCTGGGGCAGGGGGCGGCACCGACCACCGTGCGAAGCGAGGGCGACGCCACCCTGGGCCTGGAGCGGGCGCTCCACGCCCTGGAGAGGCGGCTGGGAGGGGGTCCGCTGCGCTGGCGGACCATGATGGCCTGCTCCAGCGCCGCCGGGGGGCTCAGGATGACGGTCCACGGCCTGGCCCCGCAGATGACGGCGCGCGCCGCCCGGGAGGCGGCGCTGGGCGCAGGCGCCGTGGTGGAGCTGGCCACGGCGGGGGAACTGCGGCCGGAGCAGCTCCGGGCGGTGCTGGAGCTCAGGCCCGGGGTGGTGCTGCTCGCCGGCGGGGTGGACTTCGGTGAGCGGCGCGTCACCCTGCGCAACGCCCGCCGGCTGGCCGCCCTGGCCGCAAAGGGGCTTTCCGCGCCGGTGGTCTTCGCCGGGAACCGCGCCATAGCGGCCAGGGTGGGGGAGATCCTGGAGGCCCGGGGGCTGGAGGCGCACCTGGCCGAGAACGTGTACCCCGCCCTGGACCGGCTCAACCTGGAGCCCGCCCGGGAGCTCATCCAGAGGGTGTTCGAGCGGCACATCGTCTCGGCCCCGGGGATGGACAGGGTGCGGAGGCTGGTGGACGGGGACATCGTCCCCACCCCGGCGGCCGTGCTTCGGGCGGCGGAGCTGCTCTACCCCGTCCTGGGCGACCTCCTGGTGGTGGACGTGGGCGGCGCCACCACCGACCTGCACTCTGTCACGGCGGGGTCGCCGGAGGTGCGGGAGCGCTCCTTTGAGGTGGAGCCGCTCAGCAAGCGGACGGTGGAGGGCGACCTGGGGGTTTTCGCCGGGGCGAAGAGGGTGGTCGAGGCCGTGGGGCCCGGGCGCCTTGACGCCATCCTGGGCTTCGACCACCGGCCGGTGCTCTCCGGCCTGGGGGCGGTGCCGAAGACGCCGGCCGAGGAGGCGCTGGTGATGGCCCTGGCCCGGGAGGCGGTGCGCCGGGCCCTCGACCGGCACGCCGGCGCCTGGAGGGAGTCGTACGGCGCGGGCGGGCGCGTGGTGTTCGCCGAGGGCCGGGACCTCACCGCCGTCCGCTGGGTGGTGGGCACCGGGGGGCCGCTGGTCCGGCTGGCCGGGGGGAGGGAGCTGCTCTCCGCCGAGTGCCGGGGCGGGCCGCCCCAGCGGCTCTATCCGCCGCCCGACGCCAGGGTGCTGATAGACCGGCACTACATAATGGCCGCCTGCGGGGTGCTGGCGAGGCGGTACCCCGCGCAGGCCCTGGAGCTGCTGCTGTCCAGCCTGGACGGGGCGCGGGGGGAGGAGGCCGGGAGGGCCCGGGAGAAGGGGGAGGACCCAGGGAGGGGCCAGAGGGATGCCCCGCCCCCGCCTCCGGGTTGACCTGAAGAAGCTGGAGTACAACGCCCGGGAGCTCACCGGCCGCTGCCGGCGGCTGGGCATAGCCGTGGTGGGAGTGACCAAGGCCTGCTGCGGCCACCCCTGGGTGGCCCAGGCCATGCTCCGGGGCGGGGTGGCCGGGCTGGGGGACTCCCGGCTGGAGAACCTGCAACGGATGCGCAGGGCGGGGGTGCGGGGGCCGTTCACCCTGCTGCGCTTCCCCTCCCCCCGGGGCGCAGCCGCCGCCGTGTCCCTGGCGGAGGTGAGCCTCAACTCCGAGCCCCAGACGCTCCTGGCGCTGTCAAAGGCGGCGCTGAGCGCCCGCCGGGTCCACGGCGTGGTGCTGATGGTGGAGATGGGGGACCTGCGCGAGGGGCTGTGGCCCTCCGAGCTTTCGGCCGTGGCGCGCTTTAGCGCCCGGCTGCCGGGAATAAGGCTGCTGGGGGTGGGCACCAACCTGGCCTGCCTGGGCGGGGCGCTCCCTACCCCGGAGAAGCTGGAGCGGCTGGTGTCCCTGGCCCGGGGGCTGAGAAGGGAGCTGGGCCTGCCGCTTCCCGTGGTTTCGGGGGGCAACTCCTCCAGCCTGCTGCTGCTGGAGCAGGGGGCGATGCCCCGGGGGATAACCCAACTGCGCCTGGGCGAGGCCATCCTGCTGGGGCGGGAGACGGCCTGCGGGCGGGTGCTGCCGGGGCTTTGGGCCGACGCCTTCGAGCTGGAGGGGGAGGTCATCGAGGTCAAGGCGGGGCCGCCCGAGTCCCCGGGGTCGCCGGGAGGCCCCGGGAGGGGGCGCCGGGCGCTGCTCGCCCTGGGCCGCCAGGACGCGGACCCGGAGGGGCTGGTGCCGTTGGAGGCGGGGATCGAGGTGGTGGGCATGTCCAGCGACCACCTGGTCCTGGACGTGACCCGGCTGCGCCGGCCCCTGGGGGTGGGCGGCCGGGTGGGGTTCGCCTTGAGGTACGGGGCGCTGTTGGCGGCCATGACTTCGCCCTATGTGGCTAAGGTGTTCCGGGGGAGGTGAGCCGATGTCAGGGGTGGTGGTGGCCGGGCTCGCGCCCCATCCCCCCATCATCGTCCCCGAGGTGGGAAGGGGCAGCCTTAAAGAGGTGGCGCGTACCTGTGAGGCCATGAGGCGGTGGGCCCGGGCGATAGGCGGGGCCGCGCCGCAGTCCCTGGTGCTGATCAGTCCCCACGGGCCGGCCCTGCGCTCGGCGGTGCCGGTGGTCGTGGGGGAGCGGTTCTCCGGCAGCCTGGCGGCGTTCGGCGCGCCCGAGGCGGCGGTCGACTTTCCCGGGGACCCGGGGCTGGCCGGGGCCATCCTGGAGGAGGCCGGGGCGCGGGGGCTTCCGGTGGTGGAGATGTCCGGGGCCGAGGCCTCCCGCCACCTCGGGGTTCGGGGCTTGGATCACGGCAGCGTGGTGCCTCTGTACTACCTGGCGGAGGCCGGGGTGAGGCCGGCCCTGGTCCCCGTGGGCCTGGGGCTTTTAAGCCTGGAGCGGCTCTTCGCCCTGGGCCAGGCCGTCGCCCACGCCGCCGCTGCCGGGGGGCGGCGGGTGGCGGTGGTGGCCAGCGGTGACCTCTCCCACCGGCTCAAGCCGGGCGCCCCGGCCGGCTACGCCCCCGAGGGGCGGGTCTTCGACGAGAGGCTGGTGGAGGCCCTGAGAAGGGGCGACGTCCCGGCCGTGCTGGGGATGGATCCCGACCTGGCGGAGAGGGCGGGGGAGTGCGGGCTGAGGCCGCTCGCCGTCGCCCTGGGGGCGGTGGCGCAGGCGGCCCGGTTCGAGGTGCTGAGCTACGAGGGCCCCTTCGGGGTGGGCTACGCCGTGGCGCTGTTTCACCTTGGAGGGCGGCCGGGGCGGCCCGAGGCCGCAGGCGGGGAGGGTGAGGCGGCGGCCCCCGGGCCGGCGGGGCCGGAGGGACCGGCGGGGCCGGCGGGCCGGGCCAGGCAGGGGGAGAGCTTCCCGGTGCGGCTGGCCCGGGCCAGCCTGGAGGCCTACGTCCGCGAGGGCCGCCGGATAGAGGCCCCCGCCGAGGTGCCGCCCGAGTTCAGGCGGCCGGCGGGCGCCTTCGTCTCGCTGCACCTCGGCGGCCGCCTCCGGGGGTGCATAGGCACCGTGGCGGCCACCCAGCCCGACGTGGCCCGCGAGATCATCCAGAACGCCATAAGCGCCGGGGCCCACGACCCGCGGTTCCCGCCGGTCCGGGAGCCGGAGCTGTCCCAGCTCGAGTACTCCGTAGACGTGCTGGGGGAGCTGGAGCCGGTGTCGGACCGGGGGCAGCTCGACCCGCGCCGCTACGGGGTGGTGGTGAGGAAGGGCCGCAGGACGGGACTGCTGCTGCCCGACCTGGCCGGGGTGGACACGGTGGAGGAGCAGGTGAGGATAGCCTGCCACAAGGCGGGCATCGACCCGGGGGAGCCGGGAGTGGAGCTGTTCCGCTTCCGGGTGGCCCGGTACCACTGAGGGCAGGGGCAGGGCGCTGCCCCGTGGCAGGCCGGGCGGGGCCGGGCGGGAGGCCCTGGGGGGAGCGGCCGGGGGAAAGGGGGCGGACCCGTTGAGGGAAGCTGCGTTCTATACCCGCGAAGGGGAGGTCGTAACCTGCGGCCTCTGCCCGCGCCGCTGCCGGCTTAAGGAGGGGGCGCGCGGGTTCTGCCGGGTGAGGCGCAACCTGGAGGGCCGGCTCTACGCTACCAGCTACGCAGAGTGCACCTCCTTCGCCGTCGACCCCACGGAGAAGAAGCCGCTCTATCACTTCTACCCCGGCTCCACCCTGCTCTCCCTGGGAACGGTGCGCTGCAACCTGGCCTGCGCGTTCTGCCAGAACTGGACGATCTCCCAGGCGGATGCCCCCACCCAGACAGTCGAGCCCCGGGAGGCGGTGGCCATGGCCGTCTCCCAGCGGCGCCGCGACCCCTCCTGCGTGGGGCTGGCGTTCACCTACTCCGAGCCCACCATCTGGTTCGAGTACGTGATGGACACGGCGCGGCTGGCCCGCACCCAGGGGCTGAAGAACGTGCTCGTGACCAACGGGTACATAAACCCCGAGCCGCTGGAGCAGTTGCTGAAGGTCGTGGACGCCATGAACATCGACGTAAAGGCGTTCACCGCCGAGTTTTACCGGAACCTGTGCCACGGCGAGCTGGAGCCGGTTCTCGACACCGTGGCCCGGGCCAAGAGCGCCGGCTGCCACGTGGAGGTCACCAACCTCCTCATCCCCGGACTGAACGACTCGCCCGAGGAGGTGGAGGCCCTTACGGACTGGCTCGGCTCGCTGGGGCGGGAGATACCCCTGCACTTTTCGCGCTACTTTCCCCACCACCGCCTGGCGCTCGAGCCCACCCCCGTCGAGACCCTGGAGCGGGCGCGGTCCCAGGCGAAAAAGAAGCTCTACTACGTGTACGTGGGCAACGTCTGGGGCGGTCGGGGCTCGGACACCCACTGCTACCGGTGCGGGGCCCTGGTCATCCGCCGTTCGGGTTTCACGGTGCGGGCGGTGGGGCTCAAACCGCCTGAGCCGGCCCGGGGAGAGGGGCCGGCTCAGGGAGAGAAGGCGACCCAGGGAGACGGGCCGGCCCGGGGAGAGGGGCCGGCGGAAGATGCACTCCCCGCGTGCGCCGCCTGCGGCGCGCCCATCCACATCGTGGGCCGCGCAATGGCCGGCGGCTAGGGTAGGGCCGCCCCCTGTCCCGTGCGCCGCCGGGCGGGCGCAGCGGCGCGCTGGAAAGGGCCGGCGCCGCGGCCGGGCGCTCGCGGCGAAAAGAGGCGCGGAGCGCCGCCGCGGGGGACGGGCAGGAGTTACCGGAGGAAGAGGGGGGAGACCTTTGGCCAAGAGGCTGGTCGTGGCCCTGGGCGGCAATGCCATCCTGGAGGCGGGCCAGCGGGGCACGGCCGAGGAGCAGCTGGCCAACGTGCACCGCACCTGCAGCGGGATCGCGGACATGATCGCCCAGGGCTACGAGGTCGTTATCACGCACGGCAACGGGCCGCAGGTGGGCAACATCCTGATACAGAACGAGGAGGGAAGCCGGCAGGTGCCGGCCATGCCCCTGGACGTCTGCGGGGCTCAGAGCCAGGGGCAGATCGGCTACATGATCCAGCGCACGCTGGCCAACGAGCTCCGGCGTCTGGGGCTGGACCGGGAGGTGGCTACGGTGGTGACCCAGGTGGTCGTCGACCCGGCGGACCCGGCGTTCTCCAACCCCACCAAGCCGGTGGGGCCGTTCTACCCGGCCCCCCGCGCCCAGGAGCTCATGAGGGAGAAGGGCTGGCGCATGAGGGAGATCGACCACCGGGGGTGGCGGCGGGTGGTCCCCTCGCCCCAGCCGCTGTTCATCCAGGAGCGGGCCTCCATCCTGCGCCTGGTGGAGACGGGAGTGGTGGTCGTCGCCTCCGGCGGGGGCGGCATACCGGTCTGCCGGGACGGCTCCGGGGCGCTGGTGGGGGTGGAGGCGGTGATAGACAAGGACCTGGCCGGCGAGAGGCTGGCCCAGGACGTGGGCGCCCACCTGTTCCTCATCCTCACCGACGTGGACGGGGTCTACCTGGACTGGGGCAGGCCGGGCCAGAGGCGGCTGGACCGGGTCAGCCCCTCCCAGGCCCGGGAGTACCTGAGGCAGGGGTGCTTCCCGCCGGGAAGCATGGGCCCCAAGGTGGAGGCAGCGGTGCGGTTCGTTGAGGCGGGCGGCGAGCGGGCCGTCGTGGCTGCGCTCTCCGAGGCCCTGCTGGCGCTGGAGGGCCGGGCGGGAACGCAGGTGGCGGCGGCCTAGGCTGGGTTCGGCGCCCCGGCCCGTTGGCCCGGCACGGCCTCAGGAGGGGTCCGGCTGCCGGGGGGAGCCGGCTGCATGCTGTGGCGCGGCGGGCGCCAGCCCTACATGGGGGAGGTGTGAATCGTGGCGAGCCAGGTGGGGGTCAAGACGCTGAAGGGTAGAGACTTCCTTTCCCTGCACGACTTTTCCCCCGAGGAGATCCGGATCTTACTGAAAACGGCGGAGGACCTCAAGACCAGGCTGCGCGCGGGGGAGCCGTGCCGGGTGCTGGCGGGAAAGACCCTGGGCATGATATTCCACAAGCCCTCAACCCGCACCCGGGTGTCGTTCGAGGTGGGCATGGTGCAGCTCGGCGGCCACGCCCTCATGCTCAGGGGCGATGAGCTGCAACTGCGCCGGGGCGAGACCATCGCCGACACCGCCCGGGTGCTTTCCCGCTTCGTGGACGGGGTCATGATCCGCACCTTCAGCCACCAGGACGTGGTGGAGCTGGCGGAGCACGCTTCGGTGCCGGTAATAAACGGGCTGACCGACCTGCTCCACCCCTGCCAGGGCCTCACCGACCTTCTTACCATCGAGGAGAAGAAGGGCCGCCTGGCCGGGCTGAAGCTGGCGTACGTGGGCGACGGCAACAACGTGTGCCACTCGCTGCTCTTTGCCGCAGCCAAGACCGGCATGCACATCGCCGTAGCCGCCCCGGACGGCTACCAGCCCAGGCCCGAGATCCTGGAGCTGGCCCGCGGCGACGCCCGGTCCACCGGGGCCCGCATCGAGGTGGGCACCGACCCGGTGGCGGCGGTGGCCGGGGCCGACGTGGTGTACACCGACGCCTGGGCCAGCATGGGCCAGGAGGCGGAGCACGAGCAGCGGGTGAAGGTCTTTGCACCCTACCAGGTGAACGCGGCGCTGCTGGCCCATGCCAGGGCCGACGCCATATTCATGCACGATCTCCCCGCCCATCGGGGCGAGGAGGTCACCGACGAGGTAATGGACGGCCCGCAGTCCGTGGTCTTCGACCAGGCCGAGAACCGCCTCCACGCCCAGAAGGCTATACTGGCGCTCCTGCTCTGAGACGCGTGCGCCCGAGGCGCGGGGCGAAGGGGGGCGCTGCGGGCTGGTTGGGGTTGCGGGTGGAGGGAGGGGAAGGAGAGATGGCAGCCAGGAGAAGGGTCCTGATCATGGGGGCGGCGGGGAGGGACTTCCACAACTTCAACCTCTGCTACCGCGGCAACGAGAACTACGAGGTGGTGGGTTTCACCGCCACCCAGATACCCGACATCGACGGTCGCATCTACCCGCCGGAGCTGGCGGGCCCCGGCTACCCCCAGGGCATCCCCATATTCGATGAGGACGAGCTCGCCGACCTCATACGGCGGCTCAGCGTGGACGAGGTGGTGTTCGCCTACAGCGACGTGCCGCACGAGTACGTGATGCACCGGGCGTCCGCGGCCCTGGCCGAGGGCGTGGACTTCCGCCTCCTGGGGCCGGCCCGCACGATGCTGAAGTCGTCCCGCCCGGTGATCGCCGTGACCGCGGTGCGCACGGGGGCGGGCAAGAGCCCCACCACCCGGCGGCTCACCCGGGTGCTGGAGGCGCTGGGCAAGAAGGCGGTGGTGGTGCGGCACCCCATGCCGTACGGCGACCTCACCCTTCAGGTGTGCCAGCGCTTTGCCACCTTCGCGGACCTGGACAAGCACCGCTGCACGGTGGAGGAGCGGGAGGAGTACGAGCCGCTGATCGAGCAGGGCAACGTGGTGTATGCCGGGGTGGACTACGAGAAGATCCTCAGGGCGGCCGAGGGCGAGTGCGACGTGGTGGTCTGGGACGGCGGCAACAACGACCTGCCGTTCTTTGCCCCCGACCTGCACAT
>JAIMBG010000207.1 GCA_023511555.1 Acetobacteraceae bacterium
TGTGCCCGCCCGCGCACGCCTGGCCTCCGCCCCGCCCCCCTACGCCCTCCCCGCCCCCGCCTCCCTCTCGCACTCCTCCGCGAGTTGGTCCAGCTCGTGCAGCACGAAGTTCCAGATGAGCCCCCGCCAACTGCCCCACAGCTCCTCGGCCCGCCGGCGCACCGCCGCGGCCGCGGCCGCCATCTCCGGCACCGTCTGGCCGGGGAAGAACACCCGATAAAACTGCCTCGCGCTCCACACGTCCACGGGGAACGCCTCCCAGCGCCGCATCCCCAGCAGGATGAAGTCCGCCGAGTACTCGCCTATGCCCTTCAATGTGAGCAGCGCCTCCCTGGCCTCAGCCAGGGGCATCTCCCCGACCCTGGCCAGGTCCGGTCGGCCGTCCGCCAGGGCCCGGGCGATCCCCACCAGCCGCTCGGCGCGGAAGCCCAGACGGCACTCGCTCCTGAGCTCCCCTGGGTCCACCCCCGCCAGCCGCTGGGGAGGGAACCAGTGCCTCAGTTCCAGCCCGGCGAACCGCACCGGAATGCCATACCGCAGCGCCAGCGCCGCGGTCATGGCGTTGGTGCGTGCCACCGGGGCGTTCTGCAGCAGCACGGCGATGCACACCGGCTGAAACGCCTCCTGCCAGGTCAGCGCCCGGAGCCCGCGGTGGCGCTCAACGGCCCGCCCCACCGCCGCCGGGCGGCGAGCCAGGCTGTAAACCTCCTCCGTGGGCTCATCGAGGCCCCAGCAGCGGGCGATGGTGCGGCGGGCGGCCTCGAGGGCGGCGGCGTCAGGCCGAGAGGCGCAGTAGAGCGTGACCTTGAGGCCCTGGCCGGGGATGCCGCGGTCGGGAGGGTCAGGTTCGACACGGACCCCGGCGACCTCGCCGCTCAAAAGCCGGAGCGTGGCCCAGTAGGCCCGCCCGTCGTAGTAGTCGACCAGGGGCGGGTAGCCCTCCATCCGCCGCACCTCGATCTCCGCCTCCACGGAGCTGTAAAAGTCGAACGGCGGGCGGGCACTCAGCTTGAACTCGGCCTGGGGCTGAAGCTCCGCATCCATCTCTCCCGTCTCACCTCCCTGACCGGGACGGGGGCGTCCCCGGCCTGCGCCCGGGGGCCCTTACCGGCCTCATCCTCCGCCCCCGCATCGAAAGGATTCGATGTCCATCTGCCGAACGCCGGTGGGGGTGGGGGGCGTCCGTCTCCATTCCCTGGCCTTGACGAGGGCGGAGGGTTGTGATCGAGTGTGGCGCACCTGCCAGGCGATTCGGCCCGCCGGTGGCGGCGGACCGGCTCAGCCCGGAGGTCAAGGCCGCGGAGCTCCTTGCCGCCAGCGTCAGCCTGTCTTCCCCAGCACCATGTAGCTTGCCTGGCAGGACAGCCCCGCCGCCCGTGCCACCCTGCAGCTTGCCAGGTTGGCGGCGGAGGCGTCGTATATCGCCGCGCGCCCTCGCGCCGCTATGTCTGCCGAAAGCGCACCCACCACCCGGGCCGACAGCCCCCGCCGGCGGTACGGCGGCTCCGTGTACACCAGGCCGATGACGTCGGCCTCACGGGACACAAAGGAGTGGACGATGGCCGCCCACGAGGCCGGCCGGTCACCCTGGAAGGCGGCCCACACCCACCCCCGGCGCGCCATCTGGTCCACCTCTTCCGCGGTGTAGATGGCCGTGCTGGCCGCGACCTGGGGCGGCACCGGAGCTGTCAGCCGCTGCACGCCCGGGCCGGGGCCGGCCGTCGCCTGCGGCGAGGGCGGGCCGACGAAGACCCGGGCCAGGTTCTCCCAGTCCCGATCGAGGCTCAGGAGCCGCCTTCCCGGGGGACGGCCGTCGAGCAGAAAGCACACCCACCGAGGGTGGGCCCCAATGATCCGGACCGCCCGGTCCTCGTACTCTTCGCCCCCCGGGTCCGGCGGGGCGCCGTCCCCGCCCTGCGGTGGGCACTGGCGCTGAACTTCACCCCGGGAGGCCGGGGGGCCGGCCGGCAGCTCCAGGTAGAGCTCGAGCGTGTCGCCCGCCGGGGTGGGTCGGGAGGAGCTGAGCAGGAACGCCGTGCCCTGTTGGACTTCCAGGGCGTGAACCTCGAGGCGCCCCTGCTCGAGCGCGATCAGGGGTTCAAACCAGCGCCACTCCCGGACCAGCAGCCGTTGCAGCCCGGCGTCCACCCGCTGCTCCACGCTCCCACCGCCTTGTGTACCAGGATTCCACCGGTCTTAACCCGCGTCCGGCCCGCGGCCGAGGGTGAGGGGCCGGGGACCGGCCGCCGCCAAGTTGGCAGAATGAGCCTGCACCATGATACTATTCCACTCCCGGGAGCCTGTCAATGAGCCGGGGGGTTCCCGGCGCGGGCGGCTGACGGCGACGCACCCGGCGCGAGGCTCCCCTCGACCGCCTGGAAAGGATTCCACCCCAGCCCTGCCGAATCAGGTGGTGGCTCCGGTGAGGGCGGGGGCGCCGTCTCCGCGGCGCGGGGAAGGCGGCCGAGCCAGGGCGCCCGGCGCTCATGCCTTCAGTGCGAGCCCAGGGGGGACGGCCGTGATCGAGTGCGGGGAGCTCACCAAGCGATTCGGCCGCCTTGTGGCCGTGGACCGGCTCAACCTCCAGGTCAAATCCGGGGAACTCTTCGGCTTCTTGGGCCCCAACGGGGCGGGCAAGACCACCACCATAAGGATGCTGGTGGGTCTGCTCACGCCCACCGCCGGCTGGGTCAGGGTGGGGGGCATCGACATGGCCCGGCGGCCGCTCGAGGCCAAGGCGCTGCTGGGCTATGTCCCCGACTCGCCCGACCTCTACGAGCGGCTCACCCCCCGCGAGCTGCTGGACCTGGTGGCGGCGATCTACCGCCTGGATCGGGCCTGGGCGCGCGCCCGCGCCCGCGAGCTTCTGGAGCTCTTCGGCATAGGGGAGTGGGCCGACCAGGTGATCGGGGGGCTGTCGCGGGGGACGCGGCAGAAGCTCTGCCTCTCCGCGGCGCTGCTGCACCAGCCGAAGGCGCTGTTTCTGGACGAGCCCACGGTGGGGCTTGACCCGCGGGGGGCGCGGACGGTAAAGAACCTTTTGCGCGGGCTGTGCCGCAACGGCTGCGCGGTGTTCATGTCCACCCACATCCTGGAGATCGCCGAGCGCATGTGCGACCGGGTGGGCATCATACACCGCGGCCGCCTGGTGGCGGTGGGGAGCCTGGAGGAGGTGCGGAGGGCGGCGCGGGGGGCACGCGTTGGGCCGGAGGGGGCGGAGGCTGCAGGACGGCGGGTCGGGTGCGCGGCGCGGCGGGTGCCTGTGCCGGTGGCGGGGGAAGCTCCGGGCGGCCGCAGGGAGGCGGTAGC
>JAIMBG010000019.1 GCA_023511555.1 Acetobacteraceae bacterium
GAGGAATGTGCGGACGATTGCGGCGATGTTCACGCACATGCACAACATCCGGCGGAAGTGGCTGCGGCTCTCCGCTCCGCACTTGAAGGCACCCAAGGAACTGGACCGCCGGAATTGCACGCAGCGGCAGGTACGCGCGGCGATGGCGGAGAGCGGGCGGCTGTGCGGTGAAATGCTGGCCGAGGCGGGGAAAGGCGAGGCGGGGCGCGTGAAGAAGTTTCGCCGGGATGGCTGGGCGCGGGCGTGGCCGCCGGGGGCGGCGATGTTTGCGTACATGATTTTGCATGACGCGCATCACCGCGGGCAGGTGTGCCTGCTGGCGCATCAACTGGGGTATCCGCTGCCGAAGAAGACGGGCTATCAGATGTGGATGTGGGAAAAACTTTGGAAGGAATGTGGATTTACGGGTCCGCGGTGAGCGAACAGAGGAAGAGAATTCTAACGCAGCGACACAGAAGGCGCAGAGTCTCGCAGAGACCAGGAAAGAGCATGGTAGAGTCGAGGAGGGATGAAAGACTCGAAGAGCGGGAAGAAAAAGAAGAGCCGCGGGTTGATGGTGATCGCGGTTTTCAAATTTATCGAGGGGCTGGGGCTGCTAGCGCTGGGATTCGGCGTGCGGCACGCGTTGAACGGCAATTGGGAAAAAGAAGTGGCGCACTGGATCGAATTGCTGCGGATGGATCCGCACAACCGGTATCTGCTCTGGCTGATGGAAAAGCTCTCGAATGTAGACGAGCAGAAATTGCGGCAACTGAGCGTGGGAACGTTTTTCTACGCGGGGCTGCGGCTGCTAGAAGCGACGGGGTTGGCGCTGAGGCAACGCTGGGCGGAGTATTTGACGATTGTGACGACGGGCGCGCTGATGCCGCTGGAGGTCTATGAAATTTTCAAGCACTTGACCTGGGCGCGGGTGGTGGTACTGGTCGTCAATGCGGCGGTGGTGTGGTATCTGGCCTGGGAGCTGCGGCGAAGCAGGGACTAGAAAAGCGAAAATAGAAAGTGGGGAGAGGCTCGGGCGGCCAACATTGCGTTGGCCGTTTTTTTTTGCAAAAAGTTGGACGAGGCGGCTCAGCCGGGCCAGGACAACGGTGTTGCGGGCGGTCCGGGCGGGGCTCCCCGGGTCGCAGATCCACTCCAGGTCCAGCCCGGAACAGAACGCCCCCGGCACGGAGCTGGCGATGACCAGCGCCCGCGGCCCAGGGGAGGCCGCCGCGGCCCACACCTCGCGGCGGAGCCGGAGCAGGAGCTCGCGGTCGAGCGCGTTCGTTGGCGGCCGGGAGAGCGTGATCACCCTCACCGGCCCCCGGTCCTCGCAGCCGATGCCCGGCCCCCCCGGAGGAAGGGCCCCGGCCGCCCCCCCCGTCGCAGCTCCCCGCCCCATCGCGGCCGCTCCCCCGGTCACGGCCGCCCGCCCCCCGCGGCGCGGTCCAGCCCGGCAGGCGGCCTGGGCCGCGCCCCCACCTGCTCCATGAACGCGTCCAGCGCGAGCAGCGTGGCGGCGGCCGAGTACCGGGACCGGTCCACCACCTCCGCCGAGACGTCGAGCAGCGGGACGCCCACCGCCGCCAGGGCGGAGCGCAGCTCCGGGACGGCGGGGGGCAGCGCCCGGCAGCCGGGGTAGGAGAGGTGGATGGCCGCGTCGGCCGCAAACTCCTGGGCCATCTGCGCCGCTGCCTGGGCCCGGGCCCGGGCCGGCCCCAGGAACGGCTGGGCCCAGAGCTTGTCCGCCAGCCGCTCGAACAGCTCCTCGGCATCGAGCTCCGGCCAGTCGAAGCCGCCCAGCTCCTCGTAGACCACCTTGACCCGCCACTTTCGCTCCAGGTAGCGGGTGAGCGAGGGGATGAACAGCGGCATGAGCCCCAGCCAGATCAGGCGCAGCTCGGGGCCCTGTACCCCCCTGGGGTACTGCTGGGGCAGGGCCGCCAGCTCCGAGTTGAGCCGCCGGTAGACCTCCAGGCACCTCCTGCCTCCGAAGCCGCAGTAAAGGGTGAACAGGCGCAGCCCGAACGCGCTGTCCACCGCCCCCGGCCTGAGCCGGCGGGCCCGGTCCAGCCGGCGCTTTTGGTGGAGCGCCCGGTTGGACAGGGTTACGGCCTCCTCCACCCGATCCCGCCGCAGCCGGCAGCCGAAGGTGGAGGCCAGGAACTCGGCCAGCCGGCGGAGCTGGTGGGCTAGATACCGGGTGGCCTCCGGCCCCGGGAGGTGGGGCACGTCCAGCAGGAAGAAGGGCCGTCTCAGCCGCCAGGCTGCCACCTCGTACATCTTCCATGCGTCGTCGCACATGGACGAGGCGGCGGCGAACGCCCGGGGCGGGGGCAGGAGCCCCCGCGCGATCAGGCCCAGGAACAGCCGCTGATACCCGCAGAGGCCGGGCGGGAGATCCAGCAGCCGCACGCTGTCGGACAGCGCCGCCGGGGCGTCGGGCAGCGAGGCGGCCGCGCCGACAACCGGCTCGGAGCACAGCCAGCTTATGCCCAGCGCCGCCGGCACCTCCGAGGGCACGTAGAACGTGGCCGCCAGGTACCCCCGGGGGTCGGAACAGGCCTGGAGGATGTCGGCGTAAAGCGACTCGAAGTAGGCCGCCTGGGCCCCGCTCGCCCCGGCCGACACCCCCGCCATCAGCCTCAGCCTCTGGAGCAGCGGCCCTTCGTCGCCGAAGGGGGCGGCCCCGGCTTCCTCGGGGCCGCATACAGTCCCCGGGCCCAGCCTCATGGCAGCGCCTCCTCCAGCCGTTCCACGGCCTGGGCTTCCAGCCGCGCCGCCCCCTCCAGCCGCTTGAGGATGCGGGGGGTCAGCGCGGCCGGGCCGGCGGCCAGGGCCTTGAGGTGCATGTTGAACACCACCCGCCACTCTTCGTGGAGCTCCACCCAGAGCTCGGCCATCGCCTTGAGCTCATCGAGCCCCAGCAGCTCCCCGGCCTTCCTCAGAATCTCGGAAAACCACATCCTGCGCTCCGCCACGTTCAACCCCGCAAACCGGTTGGCCAGCACGGCGGCCGCCCCTCCCCGGGGGTCCTCCTGGCAGCGCTCCATGAGCTGCGGCAGGAAGGAGGCATATGCCCCTGTGGCTTTGGACCCGGTAAGGCAGTGGGGCGGGATGCCGGGTACATCCCCTTTCAGGCTGCCCAAGGCCCGGGGCAGGACGACCCCCAGCAGGTCGCCCTTGTTGTAGGCGGGGTCGGTCCGGGGAGGGCGGATGTCGAAGTAGCGCAGCTCCACCTGTCCGCGGGGCAACAGTTCGAGGTTGAGCGCCAGTCTCATCTGGTCCAGGTCGATGAAGCCCTTCCACAGCATGGCGCTGATGTCGGCCACCTCCACCCGGCGGGCGGCGGGGTCGTAGCCGGTGACGATGAGGCAGTGGCCGGTGTGGTTGGTGTGGTAGGCCGAGTAGAAGGGGAGGTGGTAGGCGTCGGTCACCACTACCGTGGGGTGGCCGGCGGAGAGCCGCCCCAGTACCTCTTCCCAGCCGGCCTCGAAGCCGGTGAAGTTCTTCTCTTCAAAGCAGAGTCCATACCGCTCGCGGGCCAGGGGCGCCCAACCCGGGGGCCAGAACTGGATCAGGCCCTCCGCCGGGTCGAACTCAAACCCCGGCGCACAGCCGAAGACCAGCTCCGGGTGTTCCACCCCGTACCACTTGAGCACGTGGAGGATGGCCGCCGTAGCGCACTCCACCCTGTCGTCGAAGGTGACCTCCATTCCCCGCGGCAGCGATATCATCGCGGCCCTCCCTCCCCCGGGTTCTCCAGGGTGAGCGCAAAGACGTGGAGCATCGGCACATCGTCCAGTCCCATCCCGCACAGCTCGCGGGTGGGGTCGAGGTCGAGTCCCTGGTACCAGAGACTGAGGTCTGCCTTCAGGTCCCGCGTCCGGGTGCGAAGGAGGGGGATGTTGAATGCCGGGCGGTTGCCGTAATGCGCCGTCCGGCCCCCGAAGTAGGAGAAGCCCAGCCTTGCCACCGCCGGCGGGCCCGGCCGGTAGAGGAGCTCCACCCGCGCCCGGCAGGGGTTGATGTCCGACGCCCCTATGAAGTGGGCCCTGACCCGCCTGCCGGGGGGCAGGGCCAGCCTCTGTCCCTCCAGGATGAGATTGTCCTTAGGCCAGGACGGGTCGGGCATGTGGAACGGGACCCCTTCCACCCACAGCGGACTGTCCGGCGGGGGCATGTGCTCGGCGGGCAGGGTGTGGCCCACGGCAAAGTCCCCCTCGTCCCTGGCCTCCGGCCGGGTCATCGCCTTGCTGTTCATCTCCTCGTCCAGGACCAGCATCACGAACCGGCCGAGGTATGCCGCCTTCACCCCGCTTCCCCTCCCTTCTCCTCCGCGCCCCGGCCCAGGAGCCGCTCCAGCCCGCAGAGCGCCTGCTCCTCAAGTCCGATGATCCCGTCCAGCCGGCGCTGCATCCGGGCCACCATGGCTGCTGCGTCCCAGGCCAGGGCCTTGATGAACATGGCCGAAAGCAGCCGCCAGTCCTCAAAGAGCTCCAGGCAGACGCGGGCGGGCCCTTCGAACGCCGGATCTCCCAGGAGCCGGCCCGCCTGCTCCAGGAACCGGCCGTACCACATCCTCTGCTCCCCCCAAAAGAAGCAGGCGAAATGGTGCCCCTTGAACTCCGGCGCCGCTCCCTCGCGGTCGCGGAGCAGTCTGCCCAGGAGCAGGTCCAGGGCGGCCCGGTACTCCCTCACCCCGGCCAGCCCCGCGGCCACGCCGGCCGGCTCCCCTTCGCCCCTGAGCCCCCTCAAGCCGGCCTGAAGTGCGCTGCGGACCCGAACCGGGTCCAGGCGGGGGGGTTCCGGCGGCGGCACGATCTCGAAGTAGCGGACGGGGGTGCCGCCCCGGGGCAGACCGTGAAGGTCCATGGCCCGCCTGAGGTCGTCGAGGGGCATGGGGCCCAGGTACCGGCTGGCCCCGGCGTCCACCACCGTGGCCTCCCACGTCTCTGGTTCGTAGCCCACCACGGTGATGCAGTGGCCGAAGTGGCCCCGGCCGAAATAGGGGGAGTAGGTGAGCCAGTTGGCGTCCACGACCACGATGGTGGGATGGCCCTGCCTGAGCCGTTCCACTATCCTCTCCCAGCCCCGGTCGAAGTCGGGGACGTCGTGCTCCCTGAAGGTCAATCCGTACAACCTCCCCGCCGGCTCCACCCAGTCGGGCGGCCACCACAGGAGCTCCTGGGTCGCCCGGTCCAGGCGGAAGCCCAGGGAGGTCCCGAACACCAGCGAGGGGTCGTCGATGCCGTAGAACCGCAGCAGGCGCGCCAGCGTCCAGCTCACGCAGGTCAGGTTGTCGTTAAACTCGGTGGGAAGATCCCAGTTGACCCCGATCACAGCCTGTCGCCTCCGTCCCCCCCGGCCTCCTCCAGGGTGAGCGCGAACACGTGGAGGACGGGGATGTCCTCGAATCTCAGGGCCAAAAGCTCCCGGCGCGGGTCAAGCTCCAGGGTCTGGTGCCACAGCCTCAGCTCCATGGGCGTGTCCCGGAGGTGGGTGCGGAGCCGGCGGGCGGTGGGACCGGGCTTCTCCCCGCAAAGGGGCACCGCCACGGAGTTGAACGCCGAGAACCCCAGGCTGCTGAGCTCCTCCGGCCCCCCCTGGTAGACCACCGCGACCTCACCCTTAAATGAGGACAGGTCGCTCAGACCCAGGAAGTGCGCCCTGTCCCACCTCCCCCGGGGCAGCGGGAGCTCTTGGCCCTCGAGGGCCATGTTGTCCCGGGGCCACAGCGCGTCGGGCATCAGAAACGGCACCCCGCAGTTGACGAACTCCCCGGGGGGTGGCAGCTCCTCCGCCGGAATGCTGCTGCCCATGCCGCCCAGGTTGGCCTGGGTGCGGTTCTGGGGCAGGCTCAGGCCCTTGTTGTTGAAGTACGGGGTGAGGTCCACCAGGGTGAACCTTCCCCTCCGTATCTCTCCGCCCATCTATGCCGCCCCCTTTCCCTGGGCGTCCCGGTGCCTGGCCAGCGACAGCCAGGCCTCTAGCCGGGTGCGGGTCGCAGCGCCGGGCCGGTCCCCGTCTTCGGCCGCCAGGAGGGAGATTCCCGCCGCGGGCAGGGCCTCCCGGGCCGCCGCCAGCTCGTAGGACTGGGTCGCGCACCCTGGGTCCAGGCAGTACAGCATCGCCCGGGCCCCGAAGTCCCGGGCCAGCCGGACGAGATAGCCCAGCCGGGCCGCCACGCCCTCGGCGCGGGGGCAGGGGGGGCGCCGCAGATAGCGGCGGGCCAGGGCCTCCAGCGGGTCGGCCGCCGGCCCGGCCAGGCCCAGGAAGAGGCGCCCGCGGTGGCAGGCGTCCTCGTGGACCACCCTGCCGCCCAGCGCCGCGACCGTCTCCAGCAACGGAACGGGATGGGGGAGGAAGTTGGCCACAAGCAGCACCCTCACCGCCCCGTTGGGGTCGCGGTGGGGCGGGCGCCGGCGTGCGTCGGCGGCCAGGCGCTCCAGCTCCCGGGCGGCTGCGGCTGGGGGAAGCTCCTCCAGCCCCGCCAGCGCCCGCTGCAGCTCACCGTCGTCTATGGCCCTTCGGGCCCGCCGCAGCCGGCACAGCTCGGCGTATGCCCGCCGCACCCGGTCGCACTCCGCCAGCGCCCGCCTCAGCCGCGCCTCCGTCTCCGGCCGACGGAGGTCCAGCCCCAGGTCGTGGGCGAAGCGGCGCAGGCCGCGAAGGTAAAAGCGCACCGCCTCCCCCCGGGCGCTGCGGGGGGCGGGGACCCAGAACAGCGGGGGAGCGCCGGGGATGCCGTTCAGCAGGTCGGCCAGTGCCCTCGCCGGGTTGCAGGCGTCGGCCACCGCCACCCCGGCGAGACCGGACAGCCTCCCTGCTGCGGCCTGGGCCGCCGCCTCCCGCACCGGGCGGCAGAGGTTGGCCGGCAGGGGAGAAGGTGCGTCCCCGGCGGGGGTCAGGGGGACGCGCCTCGGCAAGTACCCCGCCGCCAGGATGATCTCCTGGGGCACGTAGGCGCAGGTCCAGCCCAGGGCGTCAGCGCCCACCGCCTTCGTCACCCCTCTCGGGCGTCGCGCCCCCGCTCCCGGCCCGGCGCGCCTGGAACTCGGCCCGGGCCAAGAGTGCCGCCCCCAGCGCCCCTACCACCTGGGGCTCGTCCGGGACGGTGATGGTGCAGCCCAGCCGCTCCTCCAGGGCCGCCACCACGCCACGGTTCTTGGCCACGCCCCCCGTCATGGTGACGCTCTCGAACGGCGGCCTTCCCACGCGGCTTATGAGGGGGAAGAGCCTCTCGGCTATGGCCAGGTGCAACCCCCGGACGATGTCCTCCTTGGTGCAGCCCTCGGCGATGCGGGAGATCACCTCCGACTCGGCGAACACCGTGCACATGCTGCTGATGGTGAGGCGCCGGGTGGCTCGGGACCCGAGCTCTCCCAGGTCGGCCAGCTCCACCTCCAGGGTCCGGGCCATGACCTCCAGGAAGCGGCCGGTACCGGCGGCACACTTGTCGTTCATGGCGAACTCCATCACCCGGCCCCCGGGGCCGACCCTGATGGCCTTGGAGTCCTGGCCGCCCACGTCGATGACCAGTCGGGTCTGGGGGTGTAGGGCCGCCGCTCCCCTGGCGTGGCAGGCGATCTCGGTGACCTCGAGCTGGGAAAACGGCACGTTGCGCCGGCCGTACCCCGTGCTAACGCAGAACCCGACGTCGGACGGCCCCGCCCCTATACGGGACAGTGCCTGGCTCATGGCGTTTTCGGCCGCCTGGACGTGCCGGGGGCCGGTGGCCACGACCGACCAGCTCAGGAGCGCCCCCGACTCGTCCACCAGGGCGACCTCGGTCGAAACGGATCCTACGTCTGTTCCGGCGAACAGCATGCTCCTTCCCTCCGACAGGGTGGGGGTGCGCCCGGCCGCCCCGTCAGCCCCTGGACGCCGGGGGACGGCAGGCGAGCGCCTTCAGCATGGCCGTGACCTGCTCCTCCAGGTCGGCGACGGACCCCAGGCGGCGGCGCATCCTCTCGGCCAGGGGGGCGGCGTCCCGGGCGGGGGCTTGATGAACAGGGCCGAAAGCACGCGCCACTCTGCGAAGAGCTCCCGGCAGACGCGGGCCGGGGCCTCGAACCGGGGGTCGCCCAGGAGCCGCCCCGCTTCCTCCAGGAAGCGCGAGTACCACATCCTCTGTTCCCCCCAGAAGAAGCAGGCGGTGTGGTGGCCGATGAACTCCGCCCTGCCCCTGTCCCGATCGCGGCCCAGGCGCTCCACCAGGGCGTCCAGCGCCAGGGCGTACTCCCTTACCCCCGCCGACCCGGCCGCCACCCCGGGCGGTTCCCCCTCGCCCTCCAGCCCCTTCAGGCCCGCCTCCAGGATGAGCGCGACCCGGCTTGCGTCCAGCCTCAAGGGCTGGCGCGGCGGCAGGACCTCGAAGTAGCGGAAGGGGGTGGCCCCCCGGGGCAGGCCCTCGAGGTCCGCCGCCCGCCGCAGGTCGTCCAGGGCGACGGGGCCCAGATAGCGCCTGGGGCCGGCGTCGACCACCGTCGCCTCCCGCGCCTCTTGGTCGTAGCCTATCACCGTCACGCAGTGGCCGAGTTGGCCCTGCCGGTAGTAGTGGGAGTAGGGCAGCCAGAACACGTTCACCACCATCACCGTGGGGTGGCCCTGCGCCAGCCGTTCCACCACCTGCTCCCAGCCCTGGTCGAAGTCGGGGACGTCGTGCTCCCTGAAGGTGAGGCCCCACAGCCTCTCTGCGGGCCCGGCCCAGCCAGGCGGCCACCACAGCGGTTCCTGGGTGGCCCGATCCAGGCGGAAGTCCAACGTCGTCCCGAACACCAGCCAGGGGTCGGTGATGCCATAGAACCTCAGCAGCCGGGCGAGCGTCCAGCTCACGCAGGTGACCTCGTCGCTGAACTCGGTGGGGAGATCCCAGTTCACCCGGATCATGGCCCCTCCCCCCCATCTTCGCCCGGCCCCTCCAGGGTGATGGCGAACACGTGGAGCACGGGAAGGTCTTCAAACCTCAGGGCCAAAAGCTCCCGGGAGGCGTCAAGCTCCAGGGTCTGGTGCCACAGCCTCAGGTCCATCGGCGTGTCTTTGTAGCGGGTGCGGAGGCGGCGCGCCGTGGGGCCGGGCCTTTCCCCATAGACCGGCGCCGCCACCGAGTTGAAAGCCGAGAACCCCAGGCGCTTGGGCTCCGGCGGCCCGCCGGCGTACACCACGGCCACCTCGGCCTCGAACGAGGCCAGGTCGCTGGTGCCCAGGAAGTGTGCCCTGGCCCACCTCCCCCGGGGCAGGGGGAGCTCCTGTCCCTCCAGTTCCAGGTTGTCCCGGGGCCAGCGGGCGTCGGGCATCAGGAACGGCACCCCGCAGTTCTCGAACACGCCGGCCGGCGGAAGGTCTTCCGCGGGCAGGCTGTCGCCAAGCCCGCGGAGGTCGCCCTCCTCCCGGTTCTCTGGCAGGGTGAGGCCCTTGTTGTTGAAGTGGGGGGAGAGGTCCACCATGGTGAACCGCTGAAGCCGCAGGGCCTCCGCCATCAGACCGTCACCTCCCCCGGGGCGCCCGGCCCCCTCAGCATCTCAACGAAGGCCTCCAGCCTCGTCCGCGTCTGCTCTTCGGAGTACGCCCGGCTGTCGATGCAGTCGCCGCTGAGCTCCAGCATGGGCACCCCCATCCCCTCCAGGGCGTCCCTCACCGTCTGGAGGGCGCCGGGGATCGCCCGGCAGCCGGCGTGCACGAAGTGCACCGCCCCGTGCACCCGGAAGTCCCTGGCCAGCCCCCGGTACACCGCGGCGCGGTTCTCCGGCCCTCCCAGGTAGTAGTGGCTTAGTGCCTTCCTGGCCAGGCTGGCGTAGGGGTCGTCCTCGTCCAGCGGCTCCCACCAGCAGTGGTTGGTTATGTCTACCGCGATGGCCGCCCCCAGCCCTTGCTCCAGATAGTCCATGAGCTGGTTGCGGTAGAGGGGGGCGAAGTGGATCCACAGCAGTCGGCACCGCTCCGGCCCCAGCGGCCTCACCCCCTGCTCCAGCCTCTGCCTGAGTTCGTCCTCCAGCTCCGCCGCCACCTCCACCGCCTTGGGGGAGCCGAAGAGGAAGGTGGTGCCGAAGAGGTTGCGCATGCCCAGGTTCCCGGGCATGAGCACGGCCCGCTGCCTCAGGCGGTGGGCGGCGATCCAGTGCTCCCGGGCCCGGTTGGACAACCGGCAGGCCTCCCGAAGCCTGTCGGGGCTGAACTCGGCCCCGGTCTCCCGGACCAGGAAGTCCACCAGGGCCTCGAACTGGCCGGCCACGTAGTCTATGGCCCGGGGGGTGGCCCGGTGGGGCAGGTCCAGCAGGAAGTAGCCGGCCCCAAAGCGCTGCTCGAGGAACTCCGACACCTTCATGGCCCCGTCGCAGATGTTGGAGGACACGGCACAGGCCCGGGGAGGAGGGAGGTAGCCGGCCAGCACCGCCCCCAGCGCGGTCTTGTGGTAGGAGCACAGCCCCACGCTGAAGCCTTCCGCCTCCGCCCGGATCAGGAGGTCGCGGCTCAGCCCCAGCGACGCGTGCCAGCCCGCGACCAGCTCGGAGTTTATGGGCATCAGCCCCAGGGCGTGGAAGATCTCCGGCGGCATGACCATGCTGGTCCATACGTAGCGCCGGCGGTCGGCCCAGATCCTCCGGCAGAACGTGTCTATCTGGAAACCGACCAGCCGCCGGATGGCTTCCAGAGGCAGGTGCTGCTGGATGGAGCGGACGTAGCCCAGCCTCTGGCAGAAGGGGGAGCGCCCGGGCTCCGGCCCTGCGCCCGTCCCCTGCCCGGCGTCCGCCGCCTCCCGGCCGGATCCGGCCCCCCTCGGGGCGCGGTCGGGGGCGCCCAGCCCCGCGGCCGACTCGAGGAAGGCCTGCACCCGCACCCTTAGCTGGCCCAGGGCTGTGCCCTCCTGGTAGTCGGCCTCCAGGGCCAGGAACGGCACCCCCAGCCGCCGCGCCAGGTCGGAGAGCAGCGGGGCCTCGAACAGCACGGTGTCGCAGAACTGCAGGCCGTTCTGCACCACCCCCTCCACCCCCCGCCGCCGCGCCTCCCGCTCCAGGGCAGAAAGCCGGCCCCGGCCGTACATTCGGGCACAGGGCGGGCCCTCGAGATAGGCGCGGGCCAGGCAGTAGAGGGGGTCCGGCCCCGGCTCCACCTGCCGCTGCCAGTAGCGGCGGCCCAGACAGTGGTCCTCCAGCACCACCAGGCCCCCCAGCTCCTCCAGCAGCCCTATCACATCCTGGTGGAAGGCCATCCCCCCGGAGACCATCACCCTGAGGCGCCGCGAGGTTCCGCCCCGGCCGGCAGAGGGGGAGGCCGGGGGGCGGTGAGAGGGGCTGGGCCCGGTCCCGCCGGGGGAGCCCGCAGCAGCGCCCGCCGCGGCCAGGAACTCCTCCACCGGCCTGAGGCTGTGCTCCCTGACCAGCTCCGAGGGGGCGGGGGACGGGGCGCCCCCTTCCGCCCTAGCCCGGTCGAGCTCGGCGAGCAGGCGGCGCTTGCGGTTGTACAGCGCCGCGGCCTGCTCCAGCCTTTCGGCCGTGGCCCTGACCCCGGTGAGCGAGCTGAGGTCCTCCGCCAGCCGCCTGAGGCCGTCCAGGTACAGGGCCACCGCCGAGTCGTCCAGCCGGCGGGGCACATCGAGGTAGTGGACCAGCTCCTGGGGCCGGTAGGCCTTCCACACGTCGTACAGCCGCTGGGTGGCGTTGCAGCAGTTGGTTATCACCACCCCGTCGAGCCGTCCGAACGCGCCCTGCTCGGCCAGGCCGAGGCAGATGCGCACGTAAGAGCACAGGTTGGGGGGCAGAAGCGGTGAGGCCCGGGACCGCTGGCCGGCGGGGGGCACCAGCCTCACCGGCACCGCGCCCGCCGCCCAGATCAGCTCTTCGGGCACATAGGTGCACAGCCAGCCCACCCGGGGCGCGCCCGCGGTCACGGCTGCCCACCCCCGGCCGCCGCCGGACGCGCTCCCCCGGCCCCGGTGGCGCCGCGGGCCGTCCGGCGCTGCACCTCAAGGAAAAACGCGGCCCTCTGGGCCAGAAGGTCCGGGCGGTTGAGCTGCTCAATCAGCCAGGCGTGGCCCCGCCTCAGCCCCTCCACGGTGAGGTTCAGGGGCTGCATCACCACTTCGAAGATGGTGTAGAGGTTCCAGTCCCGGGTGAGCACCCGGCCCTCGGCCTCCAGGCGCCGGAACAGCCGGGTACCGGGGAACGGCGTCTGTACCGTGAGCGAGACCCCGTAAAGCCTGGTGGAGGCGGCGAAGTCGAGCACGGCCTCGAAGATCGAGGCGTCGTCGCCGTCCAGTCCCAGCACGAAGCTGCCCACGACCCCGATGCCGCGGGACTGGATGCGCCTTACCGCTTGGCCGTACTCCTTAAGCCGCCGGTGCTTGAAGCCCGACGGCCCCAGCCCCGTGAGGCTTGCGGGGCTCAGGCTCTCCAGCCCCACCAGGACCTGGCGCAGCCCCGCCCGCGCCGCCAGCTCCAGGAGCCCTCCGTCGTCGGCCAGGCTGAGGTCGCTGTTGGCGTAAAGCCTCAGACCCAGGGGCAGGAGCGCCTGGAGCAGCTCCCGGCTCCGGGCGTGGCTGACGAAGAGGTTGTCGTCGGTGAGGTATATGGTGGAGCGGGGGTGGAAGCGCCGCAGCACCGCGATCTCGTTCACCACCGCCCCGATCTCCTTGGCCCGGTAGCCCCGGCCATAGAGCTCGGGCAGGTTGCAGAACTCGCAGGCGTGGGGGCAGCCCCGGGCGGTCTGGATCGGCAGCACCCGATACAGGCCGGGTTCGATCAGGTCGAAGCGCGGCACGGGCGAGCGGGCCAGGCTGGGCGGGGCCGGGGCGCGGTAGACGCCGCCCAGCCGGTCGCAGAGGTAGTCCTCCACCACCTGCTCCCAGACGTCTTCGGCCTCGCCCACGACGACGGCGTCGGCGTACCCGGCTGCCTCCTGGGGCAGGAGGGTGGGGTGCACGCCGCCCAGGACCACCCTGGCCCCCTTTCGGGCGAAGCGGCGGGCCAGGTCGTACGCCCTCGGCGCCTGGTGCGTCACGGCGTAGATGCCCACCAGCCCGTACTCCCGATCCCAATCGATGGACTGGCGGGCCTCGTCGATGAACTCCACCTCCATCGAGGGCGGCGTCAGGGCGGCCACGGCGAGCGGCCCCGGGGTGGCCGAGTCCCAGAGGCGGCGTTCCACCAGGGGCTCCAGCCCCGGGGGCCAGTGCGAGGCCAGGCGCCGCTGGCCCCCTACCCCGTAGGGGCGGGGGAGCACCAGGGTCAGCCGTCGTAGAGGGGTCATGACCGTCACCTCCGCGCCATCAGCCGGGAGTAGATCTCCTTGAAGTGCTGGGTGCGCCGCGCCACAGCCTCGGGGGCGTAGATCTGTCGGAGCGTCCAGCGGAAGCCCTCCTCCAGCTCCTCCACCGTCATCCGGCGGGGCTGTATCACCACGTTCCACAGGGTGTAGCTGCCCCAGTGCTCGGTCAGGATGCGGCCCTCAGCCTTCAGCCTCCGGTAGAGGCGCGAGCCGGGGAGGGGCGTGGGCACCGCCAGCATGACGGCGTACAGGTTGGTGTCCCGGGCGAAGTCGACCACCCTCTGGAACACCGAACGGTCGTCGCCGTCCAGGCCCACGATGAAGGTCCCCCAGATCCCGATGCCGTGGGACTGTATCTTTTCCACCGCCGCGGCGTAGCCCTGCAGCCGCTCGTACTTCCACCGCTCCAGCGACCGCAGCGACTGGGGGGTGATGCTCTCAAAGCCGATGACCACCCGGCGGCAGCCGGCGGCGAACGCCAGCTCCAGAAGCTCGTCGTCGTCGGCGATGGACACGTCGCAGTGGGTGATCCAGCGGATGCCGAGCGGCGTAAGCGCCCGGAGCAGCTCCTTGCAGAAGGTGCGGTGCACCATCATGTTGTCGTCGGTGAAGTACACGTAGGGGTGCGCCCTCAGGCGCTTTATGGCCTCTACCTCCGCCACCACCTGATCCACCGACTTGTGCCGGTACCTGGGCCCGTATATCTTCGTGGAGGCGCAGAACTCGCAGTCGTGGGGGCAGCCCCGGGAGATCTGGACGGGGATGGTGCGGTAGTCCTGAATCTGCAGCAGATCGTAGCGCGGCAGCGGCACGGTGGTCATGTCCACCGGTCGGGGATCGGAGTAGAGCCTCCGGGGCTCGCCCCTTCTGAAGTCCTCCATGAACCGGGGCCAGGTGTGCTCCGCCTCTCCCAGGAAAACGGAGTCGGCGTGGAACAGGGTCTCCTCCGGCATCGCCGTGGGGTGCATCCCCCCACAGATGACCGGCACCCCGCGGCGCCTGAACTCGTCGCCGATCTGATACGCCCGGGTGGCCTGCTGAGTCATGAACGACATGGCCACCAGGTCGTAGTGCCGGTCGAAATCGACGGTCCGGCACTCCTCGTCGATGAGCTCCACCTCGTCGAAGTACTCGTCGGCGAATGCGGCGATGGTGAGCAGGGGGGAGTTGGGACAGGACATGAGCTCCTCCAGCGTGCCGATGCCGTGGAGGGTCTCGTAGATCTCCCGGGTCTTGCGGTTGTCCTCCTCCCGGCCCATGCCCACCCCGCGCGGCGAAATGAGCGCTATCCTCACCGTCCTAACCCTCCCCGGCGTTCCGCCTCGTCTCCGCCCCCCCAGTCGGGCCCGCTGCCGGTCGACCTCCGGCGAGCCTCAGGCCCCGTCCGGGGGCCCCTCCCCGCCCGCTTCGGGGCCGGCCTGCGCGGCGGCGCAGCGGTCCAGCCGCTCCCCGGCCAGCGCCTTCAGCCGCAGGAGCCGCCGCTCTATGGCCTCGGGCCGGTTTATCTCCTGGTAAAGCCAGGCCAGGCCCGCCTCCAGCTCCTCAAGGCTCATGCCCCGGGGGGTGAAGGTGGCCTGAAACCCGGTGTACTCCCTCCACCCCCGCTCAGTCAACCTTCCCTCGGCCTTCAGCCGCCGGTGCAGCGCGGTGCCAGGGAAGGGGGTGGCCACGGTGAGGTTGGTGGCGTAGAGCGCGTTCTCCAGGACGAAATCCCTGATGCGTCTGAACGTGTCGGGCGTGTCGTGGTCCAGGCCCAGCACGAAGCTCCCCACCACCCCCACCCCCTCCGCCTGGATGCGGTGCACCGCGTCGGCGTAGTCCTTCAGCCGCCGGGCCTTGAACCCTCGCCGGTCGAGCCCCCTGAGGTTGCGGGCGTCCAGGCTCTCAAAGCCGATGAGCACCTGGCTCAGCCCTGCCCTGGCGGCCAGCCGCAGCAGCTCCCGGTCGCGGGCCAGGGATATGTCGGAGAACGCCGACCATCGGAGCCGGTAGCCGCGGAGCGCTGAGACCAGCTCACGGGAGAACCTGCGGTCCAGGAACATGTTGTCGTCGGTGAAGAAGAGGAACGGCCTGCCCCACACGGCGGTGGCGGCCTCCACCTCCCGCAGCACCTGGCCCAGCGACTTTCTCCGGTAGCGGGGGCCGAACAGCCTGGAGGTGGCGCAAAACTCGCAGCCGTGAGGGCACCCGCGCGACACCTGGATGGGGGCGCTCCGGTAGTCGGCCGGGGCCACCAGGTCGTAGCGGGGGGCCGGCGACGCGGTGAGGTCCGCCCAGCCCTCGGCCCGGTACACCCCCCGGGCGCGGCGGTGTACGATGTCTTCCCACAGCCGCGGCCACAGCGCTTCGGCCTCCCCCACCGCCACCGCCGGCGTCCACTCAAGCGCCTCCTCCGGGAGCACGCTGGCGTGCACCCCGCCCACCACCACCTGGGACCCCCGGCGGGCGAACTCCCAGGCCAGCTCGTAGGCCCTGGGGGCCTGGTGGGTGACGGGCGAGAGCAGCACCAGGTCGTAGGGGTCGTCCATCTCCAGGGGGCGCAGACCCTCGTCAAGGTAGGAGACCTCGACCCCTGCGGGCAGGAGCCCCGCCACTGTGAGCAGCCCCAGGTGCGGCGCCGACCACAGGCGCCGCCGGGCCTGGACCTCCGCCAGCCCCTCCCAGAGCCGCGCGTAGGGCCTGTCCTCCGTAACCAGGCTGGCGCGGGGCACCACCAGGGCCACCCTCACCGCCGCTCACCCTCCTCCCTCCACCGCCCCCAGCACGAGCGCCGCGGCCTGGCCGTTCCTCCCCAGGCAGTGGACCAGGCCCCGCCGGGGCCCTCCCTGGCTCAAGGCCTGCGCGCAGGCGGCCACCTGGGCCAGGCTGGCCGCGGCCAGGGACTCGCCCAGGACCCGCTTCACTTCCACGCGGGGGGGCTGCCGGCCGCCCAGGCCTTGCTCCAGGGCCCGCCGCTCGACCTCCGCCAGGGGATGGTCGGGGGCTGTCCCGCTGAACACTGCCTCAACCTCGCCCGGGGCGGTCCCGGACTGCAGCAGGGCCAGGCGCACCGCCCGGGCCCCGGCCCGGGCCAGCCCCTCTGCGCCCCCCGGCCCGTCGCAGTCGCGGTCCTCGCCGTTGGAGGGAGCAGGGTCAGGGCCGTCAGCCCCCGCCGTCGCCGCCCCGAAACCCATGACCTGCGCCAGGGTGCGGGCCCGCCGGGCCACAGCCTCTTCCCAGGGCTCTAGCACCAGCGCCACCGCGCCCTCGCCGCTGGCGGGGCGCAGGGCCGAAAGCAGCGGCGACAGCTCCTCGACCGCGGCCACCAGCATGGCCCTGGCCCGGCCGGACCGCAAAAGGGTGCGGGCGCAGTCGACCGCCTCGGGGCCCCCGGTCTCGGCCCCAGCCAGGGTGAGCTGGCATGCCCGGGCCGAAAACCGCATCCCCGCCCGGCTGGCGGCGGCGTTGACCATCACCGAGGGGAAGCGGCCGGGGTCCACGTAGCGGGCCCCCAGCGTCACCGCCTCGCGGTAGAACTCCGCCGCGCTGTTCAGCCCTGCCGAGGCGCTGGCAACGACCAGCCCCAGGCCGTCCCAGGCGTCCCACCCCGGTCCGGGGCCGGCCTGGGCCAGGGCCAGGGCGGCGGCCCCCAGGAGGAGGAGGGTGGTGCGGTCCAGGCCCCTCAGCCCCCTGGGCCCCAGGATGCCGGCGGGGTCGTACCCCACCACCGCCCGCGGCTGACTCCACGATGGGGCGCCGGGGCCGGCCGGTTGAACCAGCGCCTGGATCGCCGCCTCTCCCAGGCCGGTGGGGAGGACGGCCCCCAGGCCGGTGATAACGGCCGGGCCGGCCGGGGACGGGCCGACCGGCCCGACCGGCCCGCCAGGGCCCGCCAGCCGTGCCCCACCGCCGTCCCCGTCACGGGGGCTGCCCACATGCACCGCATCCACCCCCGGTTCACCCCGTGCCGCTCCAGTGCGTGCGGTTCCAGGGCCTAAACGCCAGGCAGACGTTGGACCCCCCGAAGGCCAGGGCGTTGGCCAGGGCGGCCCTCACCCGGATCCGGCGCGCCCGGTTAGCCACGCACTCCAGGTCACAGTCGGGGTCGGGGTGCCGGTAGTTGATGGTGGGGGAAAGCCACCCCGCGTTCACCGCCAGCAGCGCCGCGGCCGCACCGAACGCCCCCGCGGCCCCGCCGGTATGGCCCAGCATGGACTTTGTGGCGCTGAGCGCCACCGCCCCCGCTCGGCCGCCCAGGGCCCGCCGCACGGCCAGGGTCTCCACCCGGTCGTTGAGGGGCGTCCCAGTGCCATGGGCGCTGATGAAGTCCACCTCGTCCGGCCCCAGCCCCGCGTCGGCGAGGGCCCTCTGCATCGCCAGGGCTACCCCTTCGCCCGAGGGGTCAGGGGCTACCGGGTGGCAGGAGTCGGAGCTTAGGCCGTACCCCGCCAGCACCCCCAGGGGCCGGCGCCCCCGCCGGCGGGCCGAGGCGAACGACTCCAGTACCATCATGCAGGCGCCCTCGCCCACCATGATCCCCTGCCGCTCCCTGTCGAACGGCCGGCAGCGCTCGGGGTCGAGCGCCCCCAGCCGGGCGAACCCGGCCATCGCCGTCTCGTTGAGGGACTCCGTGCCCCCAGCCAGTACCAGGTCGACCCGCCCCTGGCGGATGAGCTCCAGGCCCGCCGCCAGGGCGAAGGCGGAAGCCGAGCAGGCCACCGGCGTCCCCAGGCAGGGGCCCTGGAACCCGAAGGCGCGCGCCACCAGCGGGGCCAGGTCGCAGGGAAGCGCCCCGGGCAGGCCCCAGGCCCCGGGCGCGGGTGGGGGTTCCCGTCCCGACACCTGGGCCCGCACCACCTCTTCCACCCACAGCGGCTCCACCATGCCCGTGCCCACCACCACGGCGGCCCGCTCGGCCGACACCGAGTCCCACCCCACGCCGGCCTCGGTCAGGGCCTGAGAGGAGGCCAAGAGCAGCAGCCGGGCGGCGCGCCCCAGCCCCTCCCAGCCCGCAGGCCAGGGGCCTTTGCATTCCGCCTGGCCCCCAAACTCCACAGGGTAGGGCGAGGGGTCGAACAGCGTGATCCTCTTTCGCCCTGAGGTCCCCGCCTTGAGCGCCTGGAACAGCGCCCGGCGCCCGCTTCCCACGGGGGAGACGGCCCCCAGCCCCGTGACCGCCGCCTGGGCCCCACCCCCGTTCATGGCGGCGTGCGGGCCAGGCCGAACACCAGGGTTCCCCTGGCCACCTCCCCCGAGTCCGTGGTCACCACCGCGTCCACCACCGCGCCGGTGGGGACCTGGGCCTGGACCTGAACCTCGATGCGCATCGAGTCCCCGGGCAGCACCGGCCGGACGAAGTGCATAGAACGCACCGTTCCCAGGGCCAGAAAGTGCCCCTCGGCCGGCGGCCCGCCGCGGCTGTAGGCGAACAGCAATGCGGCGGACTGCGCTACCGCCTCGATGACGAGCACCCCCGGCAGGATGGAGAAGCGGGGGAAGTGGCCGAGGAAGAAGATCTCGTTGCCGCTCACGTGCTTTAGGGCCACTATCCGCCTGTCCTTCTCCACCTCCAGCACGCGATCCACCATCAGGAGGGGAAAGCGCTGTGCCAGGTATTCCTTTATCTGCTCGAAAGAGAGCATCACGCCGCCCCCTGAGCTTGGGCCAGCACCTCCCGGGTCACCTGCACCACCCGCCTGAGGCTGGTTAACTCCAGCAGCCTCTCTTGGGGTATCTGGATGCGGTACCGGCGCTCGAGCGCGGCCAGCACCTCCAGGGCCCGAAGCGAGTCCAGGCCCAGGTCTTTGATGAAGTCGGCTTCAGGGCTGAGGTTCTCCGGCTCCATCTCCACGATTTCAGCGATGAGCTGCCTGATCTCCCCCTCCAGGTCGTCCATCCTCCGTCCCCCCTCAGCGAGTTTGTGAGGCCTCAAGCACCAGGGCGCTGGAGCGCCCGTCACAGCCGAAAGCGTGGACCAACGCCAGGTTCAGCTCCCCCGTCACGGCCGAACCGGAGACCCGGCTCAGCCCCAGGTCGGTCTCCTCGAACCCCGCCGTGGGCGGGACCACGCCCGTCTCCAGGGCCAGGACGGCCACCAGCACGCACAGCGCCCCCGCGGACCCGTAGCACTCGCCGAGCGCCCCCTTGGGGGCGCAAATCCGCGCCCGACCGCCCCCCGCGCCGAAGACCTTGAGCAGGGCCAGGGCCTCCTCCCTGTCGCCCTCGGGCGCGCCGGAGGCGCCGGCCACCACCAGGTCGACGTCCCGCGGCAGCAGCCCTGCCCGCTCCAGGGCCAGGGCCATGCTTCGGGCCATGGCCCGGCTGTCGGGGCCGCAGCCGCCGGAGTGGGCGGAGCCGTAGGCCAGGATGCGGGCCAGGACGGGGCGCCCCGCGCTTACGGCGCGGCTCTCCGGCTCCACCACCGACATGCAGGCCCCCTCGCCCAGCACCGCCCCCCTCCGCCTGCGGTCGAAGGGCCGGGCCGGCGCCGGTTCCCCATCGGGGAGGGCCAGCAGCCCGGAGTGAAAGAAGCCCAGGAGGGACTCCAGGCAAAGCTCCTCCACCCCTCCCACCAGGGCCGCCCGGCACAGCCCCGCCTCCAGGTAACCGGTGGCGCAGCCAAAGGCGTCCAGGCCGGCGCAGAACCCGCTCGACACCGTGCAGTTCAAGCCCTTGAGCCCCCAGCGGATGCCGACCTGACTGGCAGCGGCATTGATGGTGGTGTTAGGGAAGTCGGCCGGGTTCACGTAGCTGGGGCCCTCCTGCAGAGAGGCCCGGTCGAAGGCGGCGATGCTGTGCACCGACCCGAACCCCGTCCCCAGTACCACCCCCGTCTCCAGGGGGTCGAGCGGGGCCGGGAGCTGCTGCAGTGCCAGTCCGGCGGCCACCAGGGCCAGCCGGCCGCTGCGGTCTATGCCCCTCAGCCCCCTGGGTCCGAGGTAGCGGGCGGCGTCGAACCCCCTGACCTCGCAGGCCTGGTTCGGGGCCGGCGCCGCCGGGTCGAAAAGGTCTATGGGGCCGACCCCCGTGGCGCCGTCCACCAGCCTCGCCCAGAGGTCCCCCGGGTGGGTTCCCAGGCTGGCCACCGCCCCCAGGCCCGTGACCGCCCAAGCCTCTTTGCCCCGCCCGGCAGACCGCTCAGCGGTCATGTTCCCTCCCCCTCTCCGTCGGGGGGCCAGCCCAGGACCAGGGCGGAGGTGTTGCCCCCGAAGGCGAAGGCGTTGGACAGCGCTACCCTGACGCGGGCCCGGCGGCTGGCGTTGGGCACGTAGTCCAGATCGCACTCGGGGTCGGGCTCCCGCAGGTTGATGGTGGGGGGCAGCACCCCCGTGGCTATGCTGAGCGCGCAGGCTGCAGCCTCGATGGCGCTGGCGGCGCCCATGGTGTGGCCGATCATCGACTTGATAGAGCTCATGGGGATGCGGCGGGCGTGTTCGCCGAACACTCTTTTGACCGCCAGGGTTTCGGCGCGGTCGTTCACCGGGGTGCCGGTCCCGTGGGCGCTTATGTAGTCGATGTGCCGGGGCTGTAGGCCCGCGCTCTTGAGCGCCATGGCCATGGCCCGGGCGGCGCCCTCCCCTTCGGGGTGGGAGGTTGTCATGTGGTAGGCGTCCATGCCCAGGCCGTACCCCAGCACCAGGCAGTAGACCCCCGCCCCTCTCTCCCGGGCGCGGCTCAAGGGCTCCAGCGCCAGGAAGCCCGCCCCCTCGCTCACCACCAGCCCCTTGCGCTGCCTGTCGAAGGGCTGGCACATGTCGGGGGCCAGCGACAGCAGGCGACTGAAGCCGGTAAACGCGACCCGGGACATGGGGTCGACGCCCCCCGCCAGGGCCAGCTCCGCCTCCCCCCGGGCGACCAGGCCGGCAGCGCAACCGATGGCGTAGTTGCCCCCGGCGCAGGCCGTGGGCAGCACCAGGCTGGGTCCCAGCCAGTTGAGGCCGCGGCTGAGGTTGGCGGCAATCACCTCCACCGGATAGCTCAGAAACAGGGAAGGCGGGACCGCGGCCGGCCCCTCCCGGACCCAGACGGAGGACAGGCGCTCCTCGACCTGTATCTCGCCCATGGTGGTGCCCACGCACACCGCGCAGGCCTCGGGCGGGTACTCGCCACCGCTCAGTCCCGCGTCCTCCAAAGCCATTCGCGCCGCGGCCAGGGCGAACTGGGAGGCGCGGCCCAGTGAGCATTCCCGCGCCGAGAGGTGGTCCCGGCTATCGAAGTCCTTCACCTCTCCCCCGATTTTGACGCGGAAGGGGGTGGTGTCGAAGGCCTGGATGGGGGCAATGCCGCTTTTCCCTTTACAGGCTTCGGACCAAAACCTTTGGTGGCCACACCCCAGGGGGCTCACGACCCCCAGCCCGGTCACCGCTACCTTCCGCCTCTGGGCCATCGGGCTCACACCTCTTGCACGGCCGCCCCTCAAGCAGACATTTCCATAGGAGGGAGCCTCTGCCTCCATTGTAACTGTGTGTATGCGCCGTGTCAAGGAGTTCACACGGCTGGCCCTATTGTCGAATCGTGGAGGAGCGCTGGGGTGGGTCCAGCAGCTGGCTGGGAGGCAGGCCCCGGGAGGGAGGCGGCGCCAGCGGGGGCCGGAGCGGGGGAGCCCGCCGCGGAAGACGGGGGGCTGGCAGGGCAGGGGCGGAGCGGGGTCGAATAAGAGGGGGGCCGGAGGCGGGCGTGCCTGCGGCGAAGCCAGGCAGGGAGGGATGAGCGTGGTGGAAAGGGTTTTGAGCCCTCGGGCGCCGGCACCTATAGGACCGTACAGTCAGGCCAGCCGTGCCGGGGGGCTGGTGTTCGTGTCCGGCCAACTGGGAGTAGACTCCGCCACCGGGAGGCTGGTCGAGGGGCTGGAGGCCCAGGCGGAACAGGCCATGCGTAACCTGGGGGCGGTGCTGGAGGCGTCGGGGTCGTCCTGGGCCGGGGTGGTCAAGACCACGATCTACCTCACGGACATGTCCGGCTTCTCGGTGGTGAACGGGGTCTACTCCCGCTACTTCCCCCCGGAGGCGGGCTTCCCCGCCCGGGCCACGGTGGGCGTGGCCTCTCTCCCCGCCGGGGCGCTGGTGGAGGTGGAGGCGGTGGCGGCGGTGCCATAGGCCTGCTCAGGCGCAGGCGGTTCCGGCGGCGCAGGCGGCCGTGCACCCCAAAGTCACCGGGTCCGGCCGCCCCCGCCCGAGCCCCGCTCCTCAGCCATTTCTGCGGCTAACAGCGCGGCGCCCAGGGCGCCCACCATCTGGGGTTCGGGCGGCACGGCGATGTCGACCCTGAGGCGGGCCTTCAGCGCTTCCACGACGCCGCGGTTGTTGGCCACGCCCCCCGACATCAGCACGGGCGGGGCCAGGCCCACCCGCTCCGCCATCCCCTGGATGCGCTGGGCTATAGACTCGTGGAGGCCCCGGATGATCTCTGGCCGGGGGTGTCCCTGCGCCAGCAGCGACACTACCTCGGACTCGGCGAACACCGTGCACAGGCTGCTGATGGGGAGGCCGCGGGGGGCGGAAAGGCCCAGGGAGCCCAGTTCCTCCAGCGGCACCTCCAGCGCCCGCGCCATGACCTCCAGGAAGCGGCCGGTCCCGGCAGCGCAGCGGTCGTTCATGACGAAGTCAGCTACGCGGCCGGACGGGTCGAGGCGGATGACCTTGGAGTCCTGGCCGCCTATGTCGATGACGGTGCCCACCCCGGGCAGGAGCCGGCGGGCGCCCCTGGCGTGGCAGGTGATCTCCGTCACCCGTTCGTCGGCGCGGGGGGCGCTGACTCGGCCGTAGCCGGTAGCCACCAGCATGGCCAGGTGCGACCGGCAGAGCCCTGCCTTCTCCAGGGCCGCCTCCAGGGAGCGTTCCGCGGCGCGGCGGGGGTCGGCGCCGGTGGGCAGCAGGCTCGAGCCCAGCACCCTGTCCCCCTGGAGAACGACGGTCTCGGTGCTGAGCGAGCCTATGTCCATCCCCGCCACGGGCCGCGTCTGAGCCGCCACGTGCCTCACCCCCTCCTGGCCTCCAGCATCTCCACGAACGCGCTGAGCCGGGTGCGGGCCTGCTCCTCCGAGTAGGCGGAGCTGTCCACGCAGTCCCCGCCCAGGTCAAGCAGAGGCACGCCCACCGCGGCCAAAGCGTCCTTTACCACCCTCACCCCTCCCGTGCTCTGCCGGCAGCCCCAGTGGGAGAAGTGGACGGCGCCGTCCACCTTGAACCGGAGCGCGGCCTCCACCACCGCCTCGGCGCGCCGCTGGGCCGGCCCCTGCTGGAAGTGGCTCAGGACCTTGCCCGCCAGGCTGAAGAACGGCCGGCTTAAGTCGAGCTCCTCCCAGTACACCTGGGTCATCTCCTCGCACACCACCACCGCCCCCAGCTCCTCCTCCAGGATGGTGAACAGTCTGGAGGGGTAAAACGGCTTCAGGTGGAGCCACAGGATGCGGTACCTCTCCTGCGTGAGCGCCCCCCGCCCCTCCCTGACCCGCTGAGCAAGCTCGCGGGCCAGGGTCCCGTAGACCTCCACGGCCCCGGGGCTGCCCTGGGCCAGGAACAGAGGGTAGAGGTAGCCCAGCGCCACCCCCCCGTTCAGCGGGCAGGGGCGGGACTGCCGGTACGACAGGACCTCGAGCATGTGGGCCCGCGCCCGGTTGGAGAGGTCCAGCGCCTCGCGGAGCCGGTCGGCGCGCGGTTCGGCGCCGGTCGCCCGGGCCAGCCAGAGGTAGAGGTCCTCCAGCTCCCCGGCCAGGTACTCCTGGGCCTGGACGCTGGGCCGGCAGGGTACGTGCACCAGGCGGAACGGCCGCCGATAGATCTCGGAGGCACGCTCGAACAGCTTGGGCACCCCGTCGCAGATGGCCCCGCAGACGGCCAGCGCCGCGGGCTCGGGCGTCAGCCCGGCGATCGCCCCCCCGAGGGCGCAGCGGTGAAAGGAGCAGGCGTCGGAGGAGTACCACCGGCCCTCGGCGGTCGACAGCAGGAACCGGTCGAGGCCCAGGGCGGCGGCGGAGGCCGAGGCCACCTCGGGGGAGAACGGCACCAGGTCCAGGGCGTAGGCCAGCTCGGTGGGGAAAAAGACGTTGGTCCACACCGTCCGGCGGCGGAACCGGCGGCTGTAGGCGCGGCGGGTGAGCTGCAGGCCGTGGCGGACCATCAGCGCCGACGCCTTAAAGGGGTAGTCCGCCTCCCTCAGCCGCGCCAGGCGGTCCGCGGCCTGGTAGAGCAGGCCGCTGCGAAGCAGCCTGGGGGCGAGGTGGCGGAGGAAAGCGCGCCTTACCTCCTCGAAGGGCACGTCGGCCCCTCCCTTCCCCCGCGGGGCCGCGGGCACGCTGCCTCCGAAGCCCGCGGTCGTCACTGCATACCATTGGGGCCGAGAGCCCCGTCCTCCGGCTCAAGACGCCGGCCCCGTCGCCAGCCCCCGCCCCAGCACCCCGCCGCCAGTCTCTTATAAACAACTGACGCTGCCGACGAATTAGACGGTG
>JAIMBG010000208.1 GCA_023511555.1 Acetobacteraceae bacterium
TTCCCCCTCACAGGTCAGGCCTCCTCCCCAGGGGCTCTATCCCCCCTAGATTACACCCTGACCTGGTTGACCCTCCTCGGGGTCCAGTATACGGCCCCACGCCATGAATCAGGCGCGGTGGCGCCGGGCCCTTAGGGTTCCGAGGCGCCGCGGCTCCGGCCGGCCCACGTCGGCCGCGGTGTGGTCCCGCCCTCGCTCTCACGTTTCACCCCTTCCTCCCGCCGCTGCCCCGAATAGGATAGCACCGTCCCATACCGCCCCCGGGGCCGGGGCATCCTACCACGGGTGGCCCGTCCCAACGAAACCGCGGAAGGGGGTGTGGCATGAGAAGGAGGTGTGTCATGAGGAGGCGGGGCGTGACCAGGCGGCCCGAGATAACCAAAGGGGCCCAGCCCCCCGGCGACATCCCCGCCACGTTCGCCTGGATGGAGCCCGATGAGCTGAGGCAGCGGGCGGAGTACCTTAACGAGCTTGGCCGGGAGCCGGCGGCCGATGAGGCAGCCGCGTCGGCGGGGCGCGGAGCCGGTCGGCAGGAAGAGAGGCCGGAAGAGTCCCGCGAGGCGCGGGCCCCGGGCCGGTGCGGCGGCTCCAGCCCTGAACCCCGAGGGCGGCGGTGCAGCGTCCGACGCGACGGCGGGGGGAAGTAGGCCCGGGACTCCTATACAGGCCGCGGCTGCGGGAGTGAGGCCGCCGACGCCCCCCGGGCCGCGGCTTTTCGGTGCCGGCGGGATGATCCCAGCCCGCCGCCGGGCCGCCCCTCCGTCGCCGGGCAGCCTCGCCCGCGCCGCCGCGCGTTGTGCTGCTGCCGTCTCCGCAGCCTGGTGACGGCTTGACCCCCACCGGCATATACTACCCTGCCAGCGCTCCCCAACCGAGGTTGGCGTCGGGGAGGGAGGGGTGTGGCGCTGAGCGGGGCCGGGCCCAGCGGCCCATGGCTGGTGCGAACCGTGGCAGTGCCGCAAGAGGAGGAGGTGAGCCGGGCGGAGGCGCGCGTCGCCGCGCGGGGCGCGGTGGACCTGGCCTCCCTGGCCCTGCCGCCCCCGGGCCGCGTGGTGGACGTCTGGACTGCCTGGATCAGCGCGTCCAGGCGGGGCGGGAGGCAGAACGGCGTGGAGTTCGAGGGCCGGGCGGGAGTGATCGCGGCCTGCCGGGGACCTGGGCCCGACCGGCCCCTTCTCCTGATACCGGTCGAGGTTCCTTTCGAGGGGCGCCTGGACCAAGACGGCCTGGGGTCGGAGGGGGAGCTGGAGCTGGAACCCGAGGTGGAGGCCCTCGACCCCCGGCCCGCCGGGTCCTCGCTTGAGGTCTCGGCCCTGGTGCGGGTGGCGGCCCGGAGGACGAGGACGGCCCTGGCGGCGGTAGCGGCGGAGGTGACGGGGCCCGCCGGCCTGCGGGTGACGCCCGGCCATGTCTTCTGCCTGGAGGTCCTGCACCCTGCGGTCCTCAGCCTGGAGGTGAGCGGAGAGGAGAGTCTTAGTGCCCGCGGTCGGCCCCCCTGCTCCAGCGTGGTTGGAGCGTGGGGTCATGCGGTTCTGGCCCGAGCCAGCCCCCAGCCCGGCCGGCTGCGGCTGGCCGGGCGGGCGGAGGTGTGGGCGGTATATTCCGGCCCCGAAGGTCCGCTCTGCCTGGCATCCGCCACCCTTCCCTTCAGCGGCGTCCTGCCCCTGGAGGGAGCGGAGGCGGGAGCGAGGGTGGAAGTGACCTGTGCCCTGGAGCGGGCCTGGGCCTGCACCTCTGGTCCCCCCCGCCGTGACGCCCCGCGCCAGGCCCCCGCCAAGGGCGGCCGCGCACGTTCAGCGACAGGCCTGCGCCGGGGCGCGGGGGCCAGCGGACGGCACGCCGTCGACGCCGGCGTTCGCCAGGACCCGGGGTACAGCGAGGCCTATGACCGCCTCATCGTGGGTGCATCGGTCGCCATCTCAGCCCGCGTGCTGCGGGAGCGGTCCTTTCCCGTGGTCCTGGACGTTGCCGGTCTCCCCGGGCTCCAGGTGGCCCGGCGCGGGCTCCAGTCGGTGGTGGTGGCAGCCGAGGGCGAGGCCTGGGCGGTTGTCCGGCGCTCGCTCCAGCCCGCCGGCCTCGCCGGGGCCGCGCCCCGGCGGCTGATATGGTGCCGGGCCACGCCGTCGCTGAGCGCCGTCGAGCTCATGGAGGGGCGCGCGGCCGTGGTGGGCCAGGTGGAGTTCCGGGCCCTGTTCGAAGGCGAGGACGGAGAGGTGGGCCTGGCCACCGGCTCGGGAGGCTGGGAGGCGGTGCTGGAGCTCGACGGCGCGGGGCCGGGGATGTACCCCCGCGTGCTCGTGGAACTCCAGGGCGTGGAGTGGCGGCTGGGGAGGGGCGGGGGCGGGCCCCCTGGCCTGGAGGTGGCGGCGGTGGTGCGGCTCCAGGTGAGGGTCGCGGCGGTGCAGACCCTGGAGGTGGTGACCGGGGTGGTGTGGGCCGGGGGTGCGACTGAGGCCCGGCGTGAGGGAGGGAGTGATCACGTCCAGCCGCGTGCCGGTGCGCGGGGGGCCGGGGCTGGGCTTCCCCGTGCTGGCGCGTCTGGAATCGGGCGACCGGGTCCGAGTGGCGGGCCAGGTCGGCCACTGGCTGAAGGTTGAGCTCCCGCCGCCGGCTGAGCTGGAGGGCTTCGTCTTCCACGCCTTCCTGCGCTCCCTGGAGCAGGGCTGAGATCCTGCACGGCGGGAAAGCATGGGATGGTCGAGTCCCACGGACGGGGGTCCGTGGGACTCCGCTCCCGTCCAGGGAGGTGTCCTTGGTGTCTGCGTTGTTCGCGGCCGCGGTGCGCTGCTCGAGCTGCGGCCAGCCCGTGTGCCCGAGGGAGCGGCTGCTGTGCCGGGTCCTGGGCTACCACCGGGCCGCCACCTGCCTGCCCTGCCTGGCCCAGGAGCTGGGCCAGTCCCAGGGCGCCCTGTGCCGGCGCCTGGTGAGCCACATCCAGGCGCGGCGCTGCCTGCTCCGGGAATGGAACGCGGTGCGCCACTGCCGCCGGGAGGGGAGCAAGGCCTGCTGCCCGTCAAATCTGGGAGGGTAGGCGGCGGGGCGCCTCTCCAGCCCCCAGCGGCCTTCCTTGCCCCTCATATGGGCAGATTCGTTTGTGGTGGGGCCTGATGGTCGGGGGCGAATGAGCGGGATAGAGAGGGCCCGCCCATGCAAGGTTTGAGCAGTGGTGTCAACGCCGGGACAGCGGGGCTGCTGAAAAAGTGGGGTTTGTCCCCGCCGGGTGTAAAATGACCCTGTAGCGCCGGAATGAATTGACCCACCCCCCAGAGAACTGACACTCCGATT
>JAIMBG010000209.1 GCA_023511555.1 Acetobacteraceae bacterium
GGACAGGGAAAAGCAGGAGGCGGCCGAGGCCGAGGCCGGGCCGGCCGCCGCAGCCGCGGAGGAGAAGCCGAAGCCGGAGAAGAAGGCCAGGGCAGCCCCGCCGGCGGCGCCTGCGGACCGGGTGAGGCAGGTCGTGGACCTGGTCAAGGGGATGAACGTGCTCGAGCTGGCGGAGCTGGTGAAGGCCCTCGAGCAGGAGTTCGGCGTCACCGCCCAGATGCCGATGGCGCCGGTGGCTGCCCCGGTGGCGGGTCCGGCGGCGCCGGCGGCCGAGGAGAAGACGGAGTTCGACGTGATCCTGGCGGCGGCCGGGGAGAAGAAGATCCAGGTCATCAAGGTGGTGCGGGAGCTCACCGGCCTGGGCCTCAAGGAGGCCAAGGACCTGGTAGACGGCGCGCCCAGGCCCGTGAAGGAGAAGGTCAGCAAGGCGGACGCCGAGAGCATGAAGGCGAAGCTGGAAGAGGTAGGGGCCCAGGTGGAGCTGAAGTAGCCTTTTTTCGCTCCAGAGCCGCCGCTCCTTATTGACACGGCGGCTTTGGTATGCTACTATTTAGATTTGCGAGCCCCTCTGGGACGGGGCCCGAGGGGCCGACCGGGGAAGGGATAGCCGCAGGCTTCGTTTGAGCAGTGAGGCTTATGGGTCCGGCAGGGCTGACATGGTCCAGGGACTCTTGAGCCTCACTTTTGGACCGGTCCGGGGCCGGTCCCGGGCCGTCCGCCGAAGAGGCCGGTCGCGGGCGCGGGCCGCCGGTGGGCAGACCGCCGGTGCGCCGGCTGCCCCGCCCCCTCCACCCCGCCGCCGGTTCACCTCAAACCTGTGGGCTAAGGAGCTGACCTGAGCATGGCCTTTGCCCTGGAGAGCGGTCAGCGGCACCGGAGGTCCTTCGGCAGCATCCGGGAAGTCCTGGAGATGCCCAACCTGATTGAGATCCAGCGGAACTCCTACGAGTGGTTCTTGAGGACGGGCCTTGGGGAGATCTTCCAAGACATATCCCCCATCCAGGACTTCACCGGCAACCTGGTGCTGCAGTTCATCGACTACTACCTGGGTGAGCCCAAGTACTCGGTGGAAGAGTGCAAGGAGCGCGACGTCACCTACGCCGCCCCCCTCAAGGTGAGGGTCCGGCTGATCAACAAGCAGTCGGGAGAGGTCAAGGAGCAGGAGGTGTTCATGGGCGACTTCCCGCTCATGACCTCGAACGGCACCTTTATCATCAACGGGGCGGAACGTGTGATCGTGAGCCAGTTGGTGCGCTCGCCGGGGGTCTACTTCAGCCAGGAGGTGGACCCCAGCGGGAAGAGGTTGTATGCCGCCACGGTGATCCCCAACCGGGGGGCCTGGCTGGAGTTCGAGTCCGACCCCGCCGAGGTGCTTTCGGTGCGGGTGGACCGGACCCGCAAGCTGCCGGTCAGCGTGCTGCTCCGGGCGGTGGGGTACGGGTCCAGCCAGGAGGTGCTGGACATCCTGGGGGACCACCCCGTGGTCCGCGCCACCCTGGAGAAGGACACCACCACCTCCACCGATGAGGCGCTCATCGAGATCTACAAGCGGCTGAGGCCCGGTGAGCCGCCCACGGTGGAGAGCGCCCGGGCGCTGCTGGAGAGCCTGTTCTTCGACCCCCGCCGCTATGATCTGGCGGCGGTGGGCCGGTACAAGATCAACAAGAAGCTGTCGCTCAGGCGGCGGGCCCTGGGCCAGATACTGGCCGAGCCCGTTGCGGCCCCCGACGGCACGCTGCTGGCCCAGGCCGGCACCCTGGTGGACAAGAAGCTGGGCGAGGCCCTGGAGCGGGTGGGGGTGCACTCCGTCGTCGTCCGGGCCAAGGACGGCTCGCCGGTCCGCATCCTGGACAACGGTCAGCCCCCGGTGGACACGCGGGTGCTCACCCGCGAGGACATCGCCGCCAGCGTGAACTACCTGGTGGGGATGTTCAAGGGCGTGGGCGCCGTGGACGACATCGACCATTTGGGCAACCGCCGGCTGCGCTCGGTGGGGGAGCTGTTGCAGAACCAGTTCCGCATCGGCCTGGCCCGGATGGAGCGCGTGGTCCGGGAGCGCATGACCATCCAGGACGTGGACATCATCACCCCCCAGGCGCTCATCAACATCAGGCCGGTCGTGGCCGCCATAAAGGAGTTCTTTGGGTCCAGCCAGCTCTCCCAGTTCATGGACCAGACCAACCCGCTGGCCGAGCTCACCCACAAGAGGCGGCTGAGTGCTCTGGGCCCGGGTGGGCTGAGCCGGGAGCGCGCCGGGTTCGAGGTGCGCGACGTACACTTCTCCCACTATGGGCGTATGTGCCCCATCGAGACCCCTGAAGGCCCCAACATCGGGCTCATCGGGTCGCTCTCCACCTACGCCCGGATAAACGAGTACGGGTTCATCGAGACCCCCTACCGGCGGGTGGACAAGGAGCGGGGCGTGGTCACGGACGAGGTCGTCTATCTCACCGCCGACGAGGAGGAGGACTGCGTCATCGCCCAGGCCAACGTGCCCCTGGACCCTGAGGGGCGCTTCCTCACACCGCGGGTGACGGTCCGCTACCGGCACGAGATCCTGGTGGTGCCCGCGGAGCAGGTGGACTACATGGACGTCTCGCCCAAGCAGGTGGTGAGCGTGGCCACCGCGCTGATCCCCTTCCTGGAGAACGACGACGCCAACCGGGCCCTGATGGGCTCGAACATGCAACGCCAGGCCGTCCCCTTGCTTCAGACCGAGGCGCCTCTGGTGGGCACGGGCATGGAGTACCGCGTGGCCCGGGACTCGGGCGTGGTGGTCCTGGCCAGGTCCTCGGGGACGGTGGAGCGCGTCAGCGCCACCGATGTGGTCCTGCGCACCGACTCCGGGGAGCTGGAGACGTACAGACTGATGAAGTTCGCCCGGTCCAACCAGGGCACCTGCATGAACCAGAAGCCGGTGGTGAGGAAGGGTCAGAGGGTGGAGGCCGGCCAGGTCGTCGCCGACGGGCCGTGCACCGCCATGGGGGAGCTGGCCCTGGGGAGGAACGTTCTGGTGGCGTTCATGCCCTGGGAGGGGTACAACTACGAGGACGCCATCCTCATCTCTGAGAGGCTGGTGAAGGAGGACACCTTCACCTCGATACACATCGAGGAGCACGAGTGCGAGGCCCGGGACACCAAGCTGGGGCCGGAGGAGATCACGCGGGACATCCCCAACGTGGGCGAGGACGTGCTCAAGAACCTGGACGAGCGCGGCATCATCCGTCAGGGGGCCGATGTCAGGCCGGGGGACATCCTGGTGGGCAAGGTCACCCCCAAGG
>JAIMBG010000210.1 GCA_023511555.1 Acetobacteraceae bacterium
CTCCTGGCCCTGGCGCTGCTCATCGCCACTCCGCTGGGCGTGGGCACGGCTCTCTACCTCACGGAGTACACCCGGGGCGGCTGGGGGACGAAGATCATCCGGCTGGGCACTGAGGTCCTGGCGGGGGTGCCTTCGATCATCTTCGGACTGTTCGGCTACGCCCTGTTCGTGCTGCGGCTGGGGCTGGGGTGGTCCCTTCTCTCCGGGGCGCTCACGCTGAGCTGTATGGTGCTCCCCACCATCATACGAACCGCTGAGGAGGCCCTGCGGGCAGTGCCGCAGGCCTATCGCGAGGTGAGCCTCTCCCTCGGCGCCGGGAGGTGGCAGACGGTCGCCCGGACGGTGCTACCCAGTGCCATGCCCGGCATCCTCACCGGGGTGGCCCTGGCCGCAGGACGCAGCCTGGGCGAGACCGCAGCGGTGATCTTCACCGCGGGAACCGCCCTGCGGCTGCCCCTCAGCCCCCTGGACCCCACCCGAACGCTCTCGGTCCACTTCTACCTCCTGGCTCGGGAGGGTATATCCCTGGAGAGGGCGTACGCTACAGCGGTGGTGCTGGTGGTGTCGGTCCTGGTGGTGAACCTGGCGGCAAGCTGGGCGCTCAACCGCCTCATCGCCCGCCGGACTTGAGGCGTCCTTCGCCCCTGGATGCCCGGCAGGGAGGGTTGCCCATGAGCGAGCAGCGGCAGGCGGTCAAGCTTAAGGTGGAGGGCTTCTCCTTCCGCTACGGCGATGTGGAGGCGCTGCGCAACGTCTCCCTGGAGGCATCGCCCAACGCCATCTTGGGCATCATGGGCCCCACGGGAAGCGGCAAGACCACGCTGCTTCGCTCCATCAACCGCATGAACGATCTGGTCCCCAACGCCCGGTGGGAGGGCCGCATCCTCCTGGACGGAGAGGATGTTTACCGGCCGGGGGTCCGGGTCGAGCAGCTTCGCCGCAGGGTGGGCATGGTGTTCGCCCTGCCGGTGGTGCTCCCCATGTCCATATTCGACAACGTGGCCTACGGCCCGCGGCTGCAGGGGCAGGGGCGCGGGATGGTGGTGGAGGCGGTGGAGCGCAGCCTCCGCGACGCTGCGCTGTGGGAGGAGGTGGCCGGGCGGCTGAAGGAGCCTGCCGCGCGGCTGTCGGGAGGCCAGCAGCAACGCCTCGCCCTGGCGCGGGTGCTCGCCCTGGACCCCGAGGTAATACTTCTCGACGAACCCTGCTCCGGGCTGGACCCTATCTCCACCCTCCGCATCGAGGAGGCCCTGAAGCGGCTGAAGCAGAGGTACACCATAGTGCTCGTGACCCACAATCCGCGGCAGGCGGCCCGGGCATGTGACCAGGTGGCCTTCCTTTACCTGGGCCAGGTGGTGGAGGCCGGCCCCGCCGGCCGGGTCTTCACGCATCCCCATCGAAGCGAGACAGAGCAGTACATCTCAGGCCGGTTCGGGTGAGCGCCACCCGGTAGCCGGCCCTAGCGGACGCGGTCCGGGGAAGGAGCAAGGGCAGGGGGTGGCCCCATGGCCTGGGACAGCGCAAGGCGCGATGCCCCTTCGTACAAGATGCAGACCCACCGCCTCTCGGTCTCCTATGGAGGACGGGAGTGCCTTTGCAACGTCAGCCTGGGCTTCGAGGTCTGCAGCATCACGGCCGTCGTGGGTCCGTCGGGGTGCGGCAAGTCCACGCTGCTTCGGAGCCTCAACCGGATGAACGACCTGGTGGAAGGGGCCAGGACAAAGGGCGAGGTCCTCCTGGACGGGGTGAACGTTTATTCGCCCACAGTTGACGTGCTGGAGCTGAGACGGCGCGTGGGCATGGTATTTCAGCGGCCCAACTGCTTCCCCGCGTCGGTGTGGGACAACGTGACCTACGGACCCAGGGCCCTGGGCCTTCAGGAAGGCCGCAGCCTGCGGGACATCGCCCGCGACTGCCTGGAGGCCGTAGGCCTGTGGCCCGCACTGGGGCGCGATCTGCGGCGGCCAGCGCTGGACCTCCCCTTGGGGCAGCAGCAGCTCCTGTGCCTGGCCCGCGCCCTAGCGGTTGGGCCGGAGGTGCTGCTCCTGGACGAGCCCTGTTCTGCCCTGGATCCGGCCTCTACACTGCAGATCGAGGAGCTCCTCCGGGGGCTCAAGCGTCGCTACACCATAGTCCTGGTGACCCACAATATGCAGCAGGCCGCCCGGGCATCGGACTTTACCGCGTTCCTGCTAGACGGGCGGCTGGTCGAGTACGGGCCCACGCCCCTTGTCTTCACTGCTCCCAAGGATCCCAGGACGGAGGCTTACCTGCGCGGCGACCTGGTGGGCTTCGAGTTGAGAACTTCCCTCCCGCCTGAGGGCGGGGGGATGGGTGGTGACTGACACGTGTCAATTCGAAAGGACTTTGACATAAAGCTTCAGGCCCTTGGCGAGTCCATCCTAGTCATGGGGCGGAAGGCTGAGACCATGCTGGAGACGGCGCTTAACGCCCTCGCCGACCGGTCTCCGGAGCTCGCCGACCGTGCTATCGCCATGGACGATGAGGTCGACGCCCTGAACCTCGACATCGAGCGGCGCTGCCTGGAGCTCATCGCGCTTCAGCAGCCCATGGCCCGGGATCTCCGCATAATAGCCGCCGCCAGCCGGATCATCACCGACGTGGAGAGGATCGGGGACCTCACCGTGGATGTCGCCAAGGTGGCCAAGGCCCTGGCGCCCCGGCCGCTGTTCAAGCCTCTAGAGGACATCCCCCGCCTGTGCAGGCTGGTTCAGCGCATGCTTCGCGACAGCCTGGAAGGCTATGCCAGCCGCGACCTGTCCCTAATCCAAAGGATGATCCAGGACGACGAGGCAGTGGACCACCTCTACCACAGCCTTTACGACGAACTTGTGGGGTTCATGGAAAAGGACCCGGGCCTGGTGCGTCAGGCCGTACACCTCCTCATGATAAGCCACTACCTTGAGCGGATCGCCGACCACATCACCAATATCGGGGAATGGACCATCTATATGGTCACCGGGGAACGCCGGGACTTGAATCTTTGACCCAACGCGCCCGCCTGGGTTCGACGGGATGGGACGCTTCGGCGATGCTATACGGAAAGGATGTCGTGCGGTGGGACAAATCCGTTTTTTTTGGCGGCAGGCCGACACGTGGTTCCGGACGGCCGTATCGGTCACGGCTATTCTCGTGCTGTTGACGGCGGCGGGGCTGGTGTTGCTCCTCGGAGTGCAGTCCGTGCCGGCGGTTTCCGCCTTTGGGTTGGGTTTTTTCACAGGGCGGCAGTGGGATCCGGTAAACGAAGAGTTCGGAG
>JAIMBG010000211.1 GCA_023511555.1 Acetobacteraceae bacterium
GTAACCGCCAGACCAAAAACAGGATCCTGAATATCAATGCTGTGCCCTCCTGCCAGGGGAATTCCGTTTTGGGTACACACACTGCGTGCGCCCTGCACCACCGTTCCGGCAACCTGGGGCGGCAATTTGTCGACCGGCCAGCCCAGAATGGCTATGGCCAGCAGTATGCCGGGGAAGGCCAGTTGCGCGTCTACGTACCTCATGATGGCGGCGTCCAGGGCGCCGCCCACGTAGCCGGCGGCCAGACCCAGGGTCACCCCTATGACAGCCGACAGGGCCAGGGAACAAATCGATATGCCTAAGGTGACCCGACCGGCATAGAGAATTCGGGCCAAAAGGTCGCGCCCCAACTGGTCGGTGCCGAACACGTGCCCGCGGCTGGGCCGCTCCAAGGCATGGGCCAGGTCGGCCTCGACAGGGTCGTAGCGCGTGAGCACCGGTGCCAGCATGGCCGACCCTACCACAGCGACCAGGATGACCGTCCCCAGGAGCAGCTTTCGGCTGCGGCCGAACGTCTTTCGCCAGGAAACCCCGATCCTGTGGAGCACGTCTCATCACCCGACAGTTTAAGATTTTACGCGGATCCGAGGGTCGATCAGGCCGTAGGTGAAGTCCACTAACATGTTGATCAATACAAACACGCTGGCCATGAAAAGGACGCCGGCCTGGACCACTGGAAAGTCACGGTTCTTCACGGCGTCCACGATGAGCTTGCCGATTCCAGGCCAGGCGAAGACGGTCTCAGTGACGACCGCGCCCCCCAGAAGCTGGCCCAGTTGCAACCCCATGATGGTGACCACGGGAATCAGGGCGTTTCTCAGGACGTGCTTATAGACGACCACCCGTTCGGATAGGCCTTTGGCCCTCGCGGTTCGAACGTAGTCCATCGACACCACCTCGAGCACCGCCGAACGGGTCATGCGGCTGATCAGCGCGGTGGCCCGCGCCCCCAGGGTCACCGCCGGCAGGATCAGGTGCCTCAGGCCTTCACGGCCAGTAGTGGGCAGCCACCGCAGCTCCACAGAGAACACCAGCATCAGCATAAGACCCAGCCAGAATATAGGCACGGACATCCCCAGGACTGCCACGGTGGTGGAGGTCAGGTCGGCCGCGGTGTCTCGCCTCAAGGCGGAGATGACGCCGGTCATGATTCCCACCGTCATCGCCCACAGGAAAGCTGCAAGCGCCAGCTCAATGGTAGCCGGTATGCGGGCAGCGAGAAGCTGGGCGACCGGCATACGCCAGTAGATCGAGGTCCCCAGGTCCCCCCTGATGATCCTGGCCAGAAAGTTGAGGAACTGGGTGGCAAGGGGGCGGTCGAGGCCGAGTTCATGCCGGTAGGCCTCAATATCCTCCGGAGAGACGTCCGGTCCCAGGACGGTGCGGACCGGATCACCAGGGACCAAATAGAGCAACAAGAAGCAGACCGCCGACACCACCAGCAGCAGGGGGACGAGAACCAAGGCTCTCCTGATCATAAAGGTCATGGCATAGCAGACTCCTCACTGTCTTGAGTTTTGGATGCCGGCGTCAGCCTGCCGCCGCCTCGGGTCCTCCTCCGGTTCCCAGCCGAGGGCTGAACTGGCGGCCACGACGGCGCGAAGCAGCAGCGGCACCACCCCGCGCCTGACCCGGTCGGTCAGGCGGAAGCTCGGCCCTACGACGTTGACCGCCGCTACTACCCGGCCGGTGTAGTCGCGGACCGGGGCCGCCACGGAGGACACCGCCTCATCAATCTCCCGGTCGCACTCCGCCCAGCCCTGCTTTGCCACTTGATCCAGGGTCTTGAGCAGGTGGTCGGGGTCTGCTATGGTGTACCTGGTATATCGCTCCAGGGGCCGCGCCGTCACCAGGGCGCGGCGGACAGCGGGCGGAAGGTAGGCGAGCAGCACCTTCCCGGCTGCGGTGCAGTGGGGCCGAAACCTGGCCCCCACGCCGATATTGATGGAAAGGAGCTGCTGGCTGCCAAGGCGCTCGAGGTACACCACCTCATCGCCCTCCAGGATGGCGAGGCTGACGTTCTCACCCGAGGCCTTCTGCAGCTCCTGAAGGAAGGGCAGGGTGCGCTCTCGCAGGTCGACGGACCCCAGGGCCAGGTAGCACAGGCGACGGCTGTGCGGCGAGAGCCCGTACTTTCTGGTGAAGGGATTCTGGGCCACGAATCCCGACGTCTGCAGGGTCTTCAGCAGACGGTGGACCGAGCCCTTGCTGAGGCCTAGCTCAGCCTCCAGCTGCCCCACCGACCGCTCCCCGTCCCTCATGAGAACCTCCAAGATGGAGAGCGCCCTCTGCACCGACCTCACATACTGGCGCTGTGACAAGCACGAGCCTCCCTCAGATTCGACTTGGGGGGCGTGCCCTTCAGGCCAGGAAGGATTCCCGGCCCGGATAGGGAGCGCGCGAAAGCAGCCGGTGCCCGCCCCCCACCACCTCGACTACCTCCTCAAACCTGCAGCCGCCCTGGCCGGGGATGTAGGCCGCGGACGAGAAGGCGACCACCATCCCGGCTTCCAGCGTCACGCGGGACACGGCCTGGTCGGGGACGGCGGCGAGCTCGCCGGCCACACAGTATGGCGACTCCTGTGGAGCGACGCCTACCCCATGCCCGATCAACGCCGTGGCGTTCTGGATGCCGAATCGCTCCATGACTGCCGTTGCTGCCTCGTGGAGCTCCGTGCCGTCCACCCCCGCCCTCACCCTGGCCAGGGCGGCATGCAGGGCTTCGTACGTGGCCGCGTACAACTCCCGCTGCCAGGGGGCCGGTCGCCGGCCCACCAGGGACGTGCGGCAAAAGTCGCAGTAGTAACCCCGTAGGGCAGGCCCCACGTCGATCATTACGAAGTCACCGTGACGGACACGGGTGAGGGAGGGCGACTCTTGCCTATACGACATCCTCTCCCCTGACACGACCAGCGTCCCCCGGCGGGCGTAGAGCCCCTCCGCCCCCGCAGCCAGCAGGGCGGCGCTTACGGTGGCGCAGAGTTCCGCCTCCGTCACCCCCGCGCGCAGCGCCTCCCAGCCTGCGGACAGGCCGACCTCAGCCAGGGCACACGCCTCCTCGATGGCCTTTATCTCGTCCGGGGTCTTGATGGCCCGCAGCCTGTTGAGGGTCTCGCTGAGGTCTACCAGCTCGTACCCCTTCAGCGTGTGCTCCAGGAGCTTGCCGGTGCGGTAAGACATGTGGGGATCTATACCCACCCGGCCTCTGCTTACCCCATAGTCCTTTAGGGCCTGGAGGAAGATGTCGCCCCAGACGTCCTGGACACGGGG
>JAIMBG010000212.1 GCA_023511555.1 Acetobacteraceae bacterium
ACCGAGACCCGGCTCGCCGGCGGCGATCTCCGGTTCGGCCAGGGCGCCACGCTCAACGCCGGACTCCTGACCGGCTCCGGCACCCTCTTCGGCGACCTGACCAACGCCAACGCCACGATCGCTCCCGGCGGTGACCAGATCGGGACGATCACCATCGTCGGCAACTTCGCTCAAATCCCGGGGACTACTGTCGCTCTCCCGACGCTGGCCATGCAGATCTCGGGGACCGACCCCAGCTCCGAGATTGACCGGCTGCTGGTCTGCCGCACTCCCGAGCTGACTGGCGGAACCTCTCAACTGGGCGGGGTGCTCAGTGTCACGACCCTCGGACCGTTCAACCCCGTCCTGGGCGATCGCTTCCCGTTGATCGAGGCCTTTGCCTCCTCCGGCAAGAACACGAAGGTGATGTGCGCCCGGGCCACACGCTTCCCGTTTACGCTGGCGGTGGCCTTCACCATGCCGCCCCGCGACAGCACCCGCACACATTCCGCCTCGATCTCCAGCGTGTCCCCCGGCAGCACGAACTGCTCAAACCGGACACGGTCCATTCCCTGCAGCAGCACGCTCCCGTGGCCCCGGCCGAAGACCATGCCACCTATCTGGGCCATGGACTCCAACAGCATTACCCCCGGCAAGACGGGGTTCCCGGGGAAGTGGCCCAGAAAATAGGGCTCGTTGATGGTCACGTTCTTTATCCCCCGCGCCCGCCGGTCCGGCTCCAACTCGAGCAGCTTATCCACCATAAGAAAGGGGTAGCGGTGGGGCAGGATCCCCATAATACCGCGTATGCCCAGGAGATCCACAGCCTGCCGCCCCATCTCTGCTGGCCTTTCCGAAGCGCCTCCGGCCACGTAAGCCACCTCCCTTGAACGTGCCTCACCCGGCGTGGGCCGCCCCGCCGGCGGCGAGCCGGGAGCCCTCCAGGTACTCCAGCGCCAGCCGGCCGGTGATGACACCAGATTGCGCTACGGCCTGGATGCCCAGCCCGGGAAAAGTGTAGTGCCCGGCCAGGAACAGCCCTGGGATTGAGGTCCGGTTCAGGGGACGAGTGATAAACACCTGGTCGGGGGTCGTGGCCAGGCCGTAGCAGGCACCGTCCCAGTTGCCGGTATACCGCTCCAGGGTGAGCGGCGTGGCTGCGTCGCTCACCTCAATGGCCTGAGTCAGACCGGGGATGACCCGCTCCGCGCGGCGGCAGAGGTCCGCCGCAAACCGCTGCTTCTGCGCCGGCCAGCCGCCGGCCACGTGGTAGGGGGCCAGCGTGATCACGCTGACGCAGTGGCGGCCAGGCCCCGGCGACAGCGAGGGGTCCTTGACGGTCGGGGCCGAAACGAACAGGCTCCCGTCGGGCGCCAGCTCGCCGGCCGCCAACTGCCTGGCCTGGCTCTCATAGTCGGGATTGTCGTGCACCAGGTAGTTGGACCCGTTGATCCCCAGCCGCTCCAGGTCCAGCCTGACCCCCAGGTAGACGCAGAAGGCGGAAATGGAGGGCACCAGGCGGCTGATGCGGCGCAGCAGGCGGCCGCCCGCCACCTCTTCCCCCACCAGCCTGCAGAAGGTGTCGCGCACATTGCCGGTGGCCACTACTGCCCGGGTGCTGACGGTCTCGCCGCCGGCCAGGCGGACGGCCGAGACCCGGCCTCCCTCGGTGAGGATGCGCGCCACCTCGGCCCGGAAGCTGACCCGGCCTCCGTTTCGGACCACCGAGGCCGCCAGCTCGTCGGCGAAGGCCTGCATGCCCCCCCTGGGGTAGAAGGAGCCGGACAGGTGGTGGGTCACCAACTGGATGGCCAGCCAGACGGCCGAGACCTGCGACCCCGGCAGGCCGGAGTAGCATAGCTGGCCGCCCAACACCTGCTTCAGATGGGGGGACTGAAAGTACTCGTCGAGAAGCTGCCCGAACGTCAGCGACCGGTGCCGATAAAGCTGGCTGGGGCCCGGGCTCCGCCCGGCCAGGGCCCTGCCCTCCTCAAAAAACCTCTCGTTGGCCTCTTCGTAGATGCTTACCATGAGCCCAAAGAATCTGTCTACGGCCGCGGCCTCGGCCGGATACCGGTCCTTAAGGTAGCGCCGGAACTCCCCCAGGTCCTGGGGGATCTCCACCGTCAGGTCGGGGAACATCAGGGTGGTCATGGGATCCGGGCGCTCAAACGCCACCCTGTCGCCGACCCCGATTTCGTCCAGGATGCGGCGGGTCACGCCCCCCGGTCCGCAACCGTTGATGAAGTGGACGCAGGCGTCGAACCTGTACCCCTTGCGCACGAAGCCGCTGCAGTAGCCGCCGGGGACGCGGTGGCGCTCGCACAGCAGCACGCGGGCACCCCCCCGGGCCAGCCAGTTGGCCGCCACCAGCCCGCTGATGCCCGCCCCTATCACCACTGCGTCATAATCGGCCTGCGACACGTCCCCACCCCTCCCCGGGCCCCGCCGTGCGCCCGGCCCCGCGGCCTCCTCAGGCCCGCCACCTCTTGAGGACCAGGCTCGACGCGGTCAGAGGGCCGGTGGCATTGACCAGCGCCACCTCGGCGTCCAGTTGCAGCGGCCTCCCGGCCACCACAGCCAGCCGGCAGGCCGGATCGGGCTCGCCGAACCCGGCCGTGGGCGGCACCGTGCCCCGGTGCAGGGCCAGCGCCGCCACCGCAGCGCCCAGCGCCCCGTTGGCCCCCAGGCAGTAGCCCGTAGTCCCCTTGAACGAGAACACCGGTACGGTCGCCGCCCGCTCCCCCAGCACCTCGTGCAGGCAGGCGGCCTCCCGCCTGTCTCCCAGCGCGGTGCCGCTGCCTTCGGCAGCCACCACGTCCACCTCCGCGGGGGTCAAGCCCGCGTCTTCCAAGGCCTGGGCCATGGCCCAGCTCAGGCTGCGCCGGTAGCCGCCGCGCTTCAATGCCTTGCACACCGGACCGGTGAAGGTGCCGTAGCCGACCAGCTCGGCGTAGATCCTGGCCCCCCGCCTGGTGGCGGCGTCCAGGTCCTCCAGCACGCACACCCCCACCGCTTCGCCCAGGACCAGGCCCCCGCGGCGGCGGTCGAAGGGCCGCGGACCCGTCACGTCTCCGTCCCCGTGGGCCAGAAGCCCCAGCCGTTCGTACGCCTGAAATACCTTGCAGTAGACCTCCTCGAACCCGCCGGCCAGGATGCAGTCGGCCCGGCCCAGGCGGATGCAGTCGGCGGCATAGCCCAGGGCGTCCATCCCCGAGGTTGAGCCAACCCCGGTGGTGATGGTTGAGTTCAGCGCCTGGAGCCCGAACTCGATGCCTATCTGGC
>JAIMBG010000213.1 GCA_023511555.1 Acetobacteraceae bacterium
CGTGTGGTACTCCGCCAGGGCTGAGCTGAAGGTTCGCAACCTCGGGACCTACCTCGGTCATCTGTGGTGGCTGCTTGATCCGCTGATGTTCATGGTGGTGTACGTCTTCCTGGTGGTAGTTGTGTTCGACCGTGGAGGGCCGGGGTATGCGATTTTCGTGTTCAGCGCCCTGGTGCCGTGGAAGTGGACTACCGGGTGTCTGAACGACTCTATCGCGTCTGTCAGGGCCCGGAGCGGCCTGATACAGCACATCGCCATACCCAAGGTAGTTTTCCCGCTGACTGCCGTCGTGGTAAACACTGTGAGGTTCGCGATAGGCCTCGGAGTACTGCTTGTGGGCGCAGGCCTTTTCGGTGGTCGGCTCACTCTTGCGACACTCGTGTGGCTTCCACTTATTCTGCTCATTCATTTGGCCTTCAATGCGGGGCTTGCGCTAGTGCTGGCAGATGCGGGCGTGTTTCTGGCTGACATCCGCAACATCATGCAGTTCGGCCTCAGGCTGTGGTTCTACGTGTCCCCGGGGCTGTATGCCGTTGGTTCATTCCCTCAGCGCTACCGCTTTCTCCTAGGCCTCAACCCCGTGACGCCGTTATTTGAGGGATATCGGACCGCCCTGCTTGGGGCGCCGCCGCCTAGTCCTGGAACCCTCTCGTGGCTGGTGGTGTTTTCGGTGTTTTGTATGTGGTACGGCCTGCACCGTATGGAACGCAACGATTCGCGGTACGCCAAGGTCCTGTGAGGTGAGTTCCGTGCAGACGGGCGAGGTCCTCCTTCACGATGCTGGGGTGTGCTTTTCGCTTGTGAAGCCCCCGTCCGTTAAGGAGAGGCTTCTGGGCCGGCTACGCGGCAATCCCCGCCCCTCCAGCTTTTGGGGCCTGCGCCATGTTAGTTTCCATCTCCCCCCGGGGCAGACGCTTGGGGTGCTGGGTCGAAACGGCGCGGGTAAGACCACCCTCCTGCGACTTATAGCGGGCATATTCCGTCCGGATGAAGGCACTGTGGAGGTCGGGGGGAGAGTCTCTGCACTTCTGGGGCTAGGAATGGGCTTTCGGCCTGAACTGTCGGGCCTGGAGAACGTCTTTCTCGACGGGTTGCTGCTGGGGCTGTCCCGCCGCCAGATTCAGGAATGGTTGGCCGAAGTGGTCGAGTTCAGCGAGCTAGGCGAGTTCATACACCAGCCGGTCAGGACCTACTCGTCGGGCATGCGGGCCCGCCTGGGGTTTTCGGTCGCGGTGCATGTCGACCCCGACGTGCTGCTTCTGGACGAGATCTTGGGCGTAGGGGACCCAGCGTTTCGAAAGAAATCGGCTGCTCGCCTCCGCCAGGTTATCTTGAGCCGCAAGACAGTGATCCTGGTCAGCCACAACCTCGGTACCCTGGCGGAGCTTTGTGAACAAGCGCTGTGGTTGGAGCGCGGCGGGGTTGTCGCTTTGGGCCCAGCAGATGACGTGCTGAGAGAGTATCAGGCCCGCTTGGGATAAGGGGGAAGGGTGTTTGGTAGCGCGGGGATCGGATACCACCTGCCTGATGCTTCTTCTGAACGACATCGCCTACGACGGGCGGGTTCGCAACGAGGCGCGAACTCTGGCGATGGCGGGGTGGAGGGTGGTGGTCGTCTGCAACCGTCAGTACTCTGGGCCTCTCCCCGGCCTGCTGCCTGCAGGGGTGGAGGTTCGCCGGCTGCGGCTCTTGATGGAGCGACCTGCCGGCATGGGGCGAGGCGGACCGCTGGGGGCGCCCCCTTTCGTCCGTCGTTTGAGGGTTCCTGGGCTTAAGCTGCTCGTGGACGGAGTCCGCCTGCTGGATTTCGCCTGTCGCGTCCTGCTGTTGACCCGGCGCCTTCAGGTACAGGTCGTCCATGCCCATGATCTTCGCACCCTCCCGCTGGGTGCGCTCCTGGCACGCCGGCTGAAGGCCCGTCTGGTGTACGACGCGCACGAACTCTTTCCCGACATGACCGGCCGGGGGAGGGTCATGAGTCGCGTGTGCACCTGGGTGGAGGCGCGGCTAGCGCCGCGCGCCGACTTGGTCCTGACGGTCGGTGCACATGCCGCTCAAGAGTTGGGCAGGCGGTACCGTTTGCGCCGGGTGGCCGTCATACACAACTTCCCCCTCTCCCTCCCTGAGGAGCCGGGGGCTGGACCGGACGGGCAGGTGTCTGACCAGACCGCGGAGCATCTTCGGCGCCCACTGCTGGTGCACGTCGGAGGGATGGGGGCGGGCCGCGGCCTGGATGTCTTGGTACGGGCCTTGCTTTTGGCCCGTTCGCGTCCCGAGTTGCTGCTGGTGGGAGGGGCGCGTAGGGACTTCAACCGGGTAGCAGCCCTGTACGCACGACTCGGCGGGGAGCCTTCGAGGTTGCAATGGGTTGCGCCCGTTGCTCCCGAGGAGGTCCCGTCGCTGGTGAGAAGCGGCAGCGTTGGAGTGGTGGCGCTAGAGAACCTGAGTCTCAACAATCGGCTGGCCTTGCCCAACAAGCTGTTCCACTACCTTGCCGCAGGCTTACCCGTGGTGGCCAGCGACCTGCCTGCTATCGCGGAGTTCACAAAGCAGCATGGTGTCGGTGAGTTGTTCAAGTCGGGGTCCGCCGAGGACCTTGGGGAGGCCGTTGATCGGCTCCTGCTGGATCCCGACCGCTGGGCAGAGGCCAGGAGGGCGGTCTCTCGGGTAAGGTCAGAGGTGGTCTGGGAGAAGGAGGCTCCACGCCTGGTGCAGTTATACCACGATCTCATGACTGGCCAGGACGGAAACCGCGGGGGGAGCTCGCTACCCGCTTGAGCCCCTCGCCCTCGCCAGCCGACACGTGCAGGCCTGTTCTTGAGAGCTACCCGTAAGGAGAGCGGCTGGCTCGCAGTGTGGAATCCATGGAATCGCGCTGTGACGTGAGATCACCGGGAGGGAGCCGGGTGAGGGTCTTGTATCTCACGCACTACTATCCTCCGGAGATCGGGGCGGGCAGCAGCCGGGCCTTCGCGCTCTCTCGAGCCCTGGCGAGGGCTGGCGTGGTGGTAGAGGTGTTTGCGCCTGTGCCGAGCTACCCGGTCGGAAGGCACTACCCAGGGTATAGCCTTCGCCACCGGCGGCTCGACCGCCTCCGGCGTCAAGGCCGCTCTGGAGGCCTGCGGTCGCCCCGATACCACCGTCATGACCTGGGCTGGCGACGGTGGCACCTTTGACATCGGCTTCCAGGCCCTCTCGGGCGCCGTCGAACGCAACGAGGATTTCATCTACGTCTGCTACGACAACGAAGCCTACATGAACA
>JAIMBG010000214.1 GCA_023511555.1 Acetobacteraceae bacterium
AGCCGTCACCTTGACCTCGCCCGCCAGGTCCTTGCCTCGGGACTATGCCCTCGTTTCTCCACCCCCGAACGGCGGGACCACCTGGCCCGTCGCCTGGATGAGGCCCGTCCCTCTTCGCTCATCTACGCTCGGCAGAGCTTCTGCGACCCGGGGGCCTATGACGCGCTACTTGTCGCAGAGCTAGCCAAAGAGCGAGGCTTGCCCTTCCTCGAGATAGAGGTGGGCTTCCCGCTTGAGGCCGGGGGCCCCTTGCGCACTCGGGTGGAGGCTTTCCTGGAGGCGCTGTAGCGCCGCAGCCCGCCGGGGCGGCAGCGGGGCGGGGCCGCGTTCAATACATCTCCCCGATCCCCAGCTCGGCGACTCGCTTCATCGCCCTGCGGACCGCCCAGGAGCCCGCGCACAGCGAGACGGCGGCCAGCGCCACGAGGAGCGGCCATTCTATGGCATAGGGGAGGAGCGGGTTGAGGCGCAGCAGCGATGAGCGCACTATGTCAATGGCCCACGTGGTAGGTGAGAGGAAGGACAAAGCCCTCAGCCATATCGGAATAGCGTTTACGGGGAGGAATATGCCCGAAAAGAACTGCTCGAAGAACGGCAGCAGCGACGCCAGGCGCCCGATACGCCGGTACCTTAGGGAAGCCGCACTCATCATCAGGCCGATCCCCACGTACACTGCCAGGGCCACGATAAAGGAAGGCAGAGCCCGGCCGAGTGCCGCGCCTTTGTGCGTTACCCCCAGGAATACGGCCACCAGAGCGGCGATACCCAGCGAGGGTACGAAGCCTGCAGCCATGAGGCCAAGCAAGAAGGTGGCGCCGCGAGTTGGGGTGGCAAACGCCGTCTGAGCAGTTCCCGACATGATTTCAGCCTCAACGCTGCTGGCCAAGCCGAGGCTGGCGTTGGAGAACAACCACATTGCCATTCCGGAAAGTATGAACTGCAGATAATCGACCTGGCGTCCTGTGAGTTGGGCCAGATCTGTCCAGTCCACGAACCTCGTCATCACCGTTCCCATGAAGATATATGCGATGGGGAGTACCACCATCCAGGCTATGTTGGTAGGGTAGCGATAGACGATCTTCAAGGTATACGCCGCAGTGCTGATGAAAGCCCGCAGCTCCCCCCAGGGTCGCGGGACGTGGACCGCCCGGCTGTCCAGAAACCGGTACTCATCGATCACCTGGAGCCCCTCCCTCCGTCGTCCCTCCCGGCTGAATCCAGTGGCCTGGCTTCCCCTGTGCCCTGGAGGTGGAAGTAAACGTCCTCGAGGCGGCGGTGGCGCACCTCCACCTCCTGCACTCCCTCCCGGAGAATGTCTTCGGCCCTGCGCAGGGCCGAGGAGATGTCGGAGAACTTCTCCTCCACAGCGGGCATGCCCTGCCGCCTGGCTTCACCCGCCGTGGCGCCCACCCGCACAGCATAGGCAAAGGGCAGCAGCCCGAGAAGCTCAACCGGCCTCCCCTCAACGAGGATACGCCCTTGGGCGATGATCCCCACCCGGTCGGCCACCTCCTGCACCTGCGGCAGGTGATGGGAGGCGATGAGGACAGACTTCCCCGGCCGTGACGCGATGTTGCGGATGAGGGCGATCAACTCAAGCTGGCCGTGGGGGTCGAGGCCGCTCCAGGGTTCGTCGAGGATGAGCAGGCGCGGGTCATGGACCAGGGCACGGGCCAGCGACAACCTGGCCCGCATTCCCACGCTATAGACGCCGACCAGTTTCTTTGCATGGTCGGTAAGACCGAAAGCCTCCAGCAGATCCTGAACTCTCTTGCGTGCCCACCGGGTGTCCAGATGGTGGAGCAGAGCATGCCGCATCAGGTTTTCCTCGCCGTTCAACCGCCACCACAGGCCTCGCCCGCTGGCAGTCACGATGCCGATCTGGCCCAGGATCCAGGAGGCGTGGTGAACCGGGTCCTTCCCCAGGATCCGTACCGTCCCGCTTGAGGCTAGAATCTGGCAACTGGCAATGTTCAGTATGGTGGTCTTGCCGGCCCCATTGGGTCCCAACAGGCAGTATACCTCGCCCGGTTCAACGTGGAAGGATACTCCCCTGAGTACCCGCTGCCGGCGGTACTCTTTGTCAACGGCTTCGAAGCGGACCACAGGCTCCAACCACGCCTTCCCCCTTCCCCCTGCTGGCCAAGCCCATGGGGGCGGGCGGTGCCAGGTTGCAGCCTATCGGCCACACCCCTGGCATCGCCCGCGTTTCACACTGTCCAGGGCCGGCCCCATCGCCAGTTACGGCTCTGTTACGACGATGCGTCGAAAATGGGATTGCAGAATTCGCCGCAGTTACACTGCGCCATGTCAGCGCGCGGTGCAGACAGCACGCGTACCACCTGCAGTCACCTCACCCGGACGGTTTTGGACCGGCAGGAATTGAATCCTGCATCTGGCCGGAAGCCTCGGATGACGCGCCGCACCTGGCAGAGAGCCCTCCGGCCCGTCAGACCGACGCATCCGCGACGGGATTGCAGAACTTGACGCACGCGCACTCCGCCATGTCCGCGCAGGGGGCGCACACTACCCGTACCACCTCGATTCACCTCCTTTCCGGTTGCATCACGCTTCAGCCGCCTTCCAACTCGCCACAGGTTCCAGGAGCCGTACCCCCGGCCCCGAGCGTAAAGCCTCAAGGATGGGGGACGTCCGGCGGGAGCACCTTCTCCCCGGTGGCCCCGGCAATCAGCTCTGCCAGCTCGTCGTGGCCCGGAGGGAGCCTGAACGAGTCGAAATTAACGAACATCCTGGGCTTAGGGTCTCCTTTGGTTTCGGGCAGGAGGCCGACGGGGAGGTGGACCAGGCTTACGTAGCGCGCGTATTTCTTATCGGGGGTTCCACACCCAGCGCGCAGGATCTCGTCGACTTCAGGACTGGGGCCGGACTGGCAAGAAATCTGGCTGCAGTCGGCCCGCTCCACCAAGACGAAGAGCCTGGCGTGATCCGGCGATCCCTCCGTGCGGGCCGAGGCCACGACTATGCGCTGGGTCCCCGGCTGCCCTGCGAGGTACCTGTATACCTCATCCAGGTTGACCATGGGCCCGGTGCCCAGCTTCACGTGACCGTCACGGCCCAGAAACCTCAGGTTCAGACCCTGGTACCCGCACTCGCAAGCCGCTCGGAAGATCTCAACGTTGTCCCCGGTGGTGTACCGGACCACCGGGAAAGGTAGGTGAGGAATTATACTGGACCCCGAGGAGGGTCAACCAGGTCAGGGTGTAATCTAGGGGGGATAGAGCCCCTGGGGAGGAGGCCTGA
>JAIMBG010000215.1 GCA_023511555.1 Acetobacteraceae bacterium
ACCAGCGCTCGAACCAGGGTCTCCGGCGGAATCGCCGGCCGGCCTTGGTCCGGGACATACGCCTCGTGCAGAGGCTCGGCCAGCTTTCGAAAGTCGATGTGCTGATCTATCTGCCTCAGCAGGTGCCCCGGTGCCACGAAGGCCTCCAGCGGCTTGGCCACATACTCGAACAGCCCATTGCGTTTCATCCGGTCGGGTTCAACCAGCATGTGCCAACCCCCAAGCCGGTGCGGTCTCGATGCCCTATGTTCTCGATGGCAGCTCTGTGTCCTTGTTGAGACCCCCACTTTTTCAGCAGCCCCCAAGAACTGAGGAAGGGCCCGGGCCTTTCGACCCGAGCCCTTCCTCTACAGTCCCGCTTATGTCGCCCCGCGGGCCCACTCCACGGCGTTCACGAAGATCTGCTTGCCGTCGTTGGTCCAGTGGTTGACGTTGGTGTAGGAGCAGGCGCCGAAGGAGCCCATCACCACATGGCGCGCGCCGCCGGTGACGGCGCGGTCCTTGATGCCTACCATGCCGGTGTAGCCCGCCGACATGCCGTTGTTGCCGATGGTGGTGCCGGTGTAGCCCGAGTAGGTCTGGAAGTCATTGTCGCCGCCGTTGATGATGTTCACCCTCTGGCCGATGCTGTAGCCGCTGAAGATGGGGTGCGAGGCCGCCACCGTGAGGTAGACCGCCCCATAGCCCCAGTGGTTGGCCACGGCGCTGGGGTCGGCCTTGCGGGCCTTGAGCACGCCCATGCCGTAGCTGCCCACCGGGTAGCTGGAGGCGAAGATCAGGCCGCGCTGCTTGGAGTTGGCCTGATTCAGCAGGTCGTCGAAGCCGGTGGCGTTGGCGACCTGGTGGAGGATGACGACCTCGTGCACGTTGAGGTTGGAGATGACCCCGGCGTAGTCGCTGCTGGTGTACGACTTGACGGTGTAGCCCCTGCTGACCAGGAAGTTCTTGATCTGGTCCTGGTAGTCGCCCATCACCGCGATCTTCTCCGTTACCGGGGGCACGCCGCCATAGGGCCCGTGAGAGACCACCACGGCGAAGTTCTGCGGGCCCTGAGGCACGTTCTGGCCGGTGACGGTGATGGTGTAGGTGCCAGTGGGCAGGTTGGAGCCGAAGCTCTTACCCGGGATGAGGTGGACGCCCTCCACCGTATTCCTGGTGTCAAGCGTGCCGCCGCTCACCGAGTAGCCGGGGTTGAGGCCGGTGAAGTTGTTGCCGTTGAACACCGTCCCGCCGGGGGCGGTGACCTTCAGGTCGAGGTTGTTGACGATGGTCACTGCCGCACCCGACGAGGCCCAGTAGTCGGTCCACACCAGGGTGACCTTGACGTCCCGGGTGCCGTCGTCGAGGTTGAAGGTGCCCGTCCACGTGCCGCCGGTGCTGAGGCTGGCCGGGTTGTCCCAGACCAGCAGGCTGCGGGTGTCGCCGCTGAAGTAGAGCGAGCGGTCGAGGTCGATGCGGCCCCAGCCCTGCGCGTTGTTGGGGTACTTGCCCTCGCTGTTCCAGTCGGACCGGGTCCCGGTCATCTCCTTGGCGCCGTTTATCAGCACGGCCTTGACCAGCGCGGCGCTGGGGGTAAACGCGTTGGAGGAGTTGGCCGAGCCGGTGGGGTAGAACCCCTGCATGAAGTAGTCCCGGACCAGGGCGGCCGCGCCGGACACCTGCGGGGTGGCCATGCTGGTGCCCTGCATCTGGGTGTAGCCGTCCACCACGCCGCGCTGGGCGGAGGTGATGTAGCTGCCGGGGGCCATGACGTCAGGCTTGATGCGGCTGTCGTCGGTGGGGCCGCGGCTGGAGAAGTAGGCGATGTTCTCCGGGGTGGACGTCTCCGTGGCGCCCACGGTGATCACGTTCTTGGCGCAGGCCGGCGAGCCCACGGTGTTGGAGCCGGACGAGCCCGAGTTGCCGGCGGCGATGGAGAGAACATACTGCCGGTAGGTGCGGGTCACCCGGTCGGCGTCGGAGTCAGAGGCGCCGTAGGCCCCGCCGGAGTTGGAACCCCAGGAGTTGCTGTTGATCCTGGCGCCGGCGTTGTAGGCCTGCTCCCAGAAGCCGAAGTAGTTGGAGCCGCCCGCCCAGTAGCCGCTGTTGTCGAAGACCTTCACCGCCACCTCGCGGGCGCCGAAGGCCTGGCCGTCGTACTTGTTGTAGGTGAGGTAGGTGGGGGCGTCCCCCAGCACGCTGCCCGACACGTGGGTGCCGTGGCCGTGGCCGTCGCCGCCCGACGAACCCGAGTCACCCGCGATGTCGATGAACTGGACGATCTTGCCTGACTCGCTGAAGCACTCGTGGGCCGTCCACACGCCGGTATCGGTCACGCCCACGATCTGGCTGGTGGTGCGGCCGTTGATGCCCTTGCCCTGCACCACGTCGGACTTGATCACGGTGCGGGCGACGTTGTTCATGAGTTCAGGCGCAACGAAAGGCTCGATCCACTCCACGCCCTCCATACGGGCCAGGGCGTTAATGAGCCCTGGGGTACCCTTTACCAGGGCCCGATTGGCGTAGACCTTCTCTACGGCGAACCCCAGGTTGCCCATGGCACGGCCCAGGGCCTGGTGGTCAGCGCCGGGCAGGAACCCAACGTGCAGCGTCTGGGTCCCGGCGGCACCGCGCAGCCGCGGATCGATGCGGTAGAAGGGGTGGTAGGGCCCGATCCACTGCACCCGGTCCCAGGCCGCGACCTGGCTGCGGGCCGCGGGCGTCAGCCTGACCAGGTAGGTGTAGTTGGTGAAGTACGCGGCGATCTCGCCCCAAGACGCCAGGCGGTCGCGCCACTCGGCCTTCACCGGGCCGATGAACTGCACCAGGTACCAGTCGGTGTTGGCGGCCTTGAGCTCAGCGGGGATGCTGGGCTCGCCCCTGGCGGTGTCGAACTTGCCGGCGTCAAGGTAGACGGTGGTGCGGTCCTCGAGCGGCTGGACCTGCAGGCCCGCCCCCTCAAGCGTCCGGAGTCCGGCCGGGTTGGTGAAGACCAGCACAAACCCGCCGTAGTCCTCAGTGACCGGGACGCCCAGCGCGCTCACCTCGCCGGCGCCCCCGTACACCAGGGCAGCCAGGTCGCCGCGGGCCTCGGGCCGGGCCGGCGCCGCCGCCGACGGGCCCAGGACGACGGCCAGGGTTAACAGTGTCACTGCCGCCAGGATCAGCCAGCGGCTAGCTCGCCTTAACATTGCTTCTCCTCCCTCACTATTTGCTGGACGATGGTGGCTGAACGTCGCGGGTTGCTACCTGCTGTGTGTCAC
>JAIMBG010000020.1 GCA_023511555.1 Acetobacteraceae bacterium
GACCCAGTGCATCATCAGGGATACCGGCAGCGGCACGCCGCGCCTCCGGCGGTGCGCAAGAAGAAAGGGGCGGTGGATGCATTGCATGCCTTCATAGACCCCTCGGTCCATCTGGGGAAAGATGTCCGTCTGGGCCACAACGTCGTCTTGATGCAGGATGTGGTACTGGGCGATGGGGTAACCCTGGGTCACAACGTAGTGGTCCACCCTGGCACCCGGGTGGGTGCCGGCACCACGGTGGGGGACAACTCGGTCCTGGGCCAGCAGCCCCGGTCATCTGTGAGCAGCGTTCGCAAGGTGGCGCCGGTTCCCCCCTTGCTTATAGGAAGCGAGGTTATCATAGGGAGCGTTGTGGTTGTCTACGCGGGGACGGTTGTCAGGGATCAGGCCATGATAGCCGACCACGCTGCGGTTCGCGAGCTTTGCGAGATAGGTGAGGCCTCTATCATAGGTCGGGGGGTAATGGTTGAACTGCGTACTCTCATAGGGCCCCGGGTGATCATCCAAACCGGCTCGCACATCACGGGCGACATGGTGATCGAGGAAGGCGTGTTCTTGGGCGCCGAAGTAACCTGCACCAACGATAATTCAATGGGAAGGAGCCGCAGCGGTGCTTACCGGGGCCCGCATCTCAAGCGCGGCTGCAGCATCGGCTCTAACGCCACCCTCCTGCCAGGTGTGGTGGTGGGAGAAGGCGCTATGGTGGCGGCTGGCGCAGTTGTTACCAAGGACGTGCCTCCTTTCAAGCTGGTGATGGGCGTACCCGCCGTGGTGGTGGGGAACGCCAGGTCGGCCCCGCGAGCTGCTGGGCCTTGAGTTCCGTGGCTTAGCGCTAAACGTGTGTCGCTGGGGGGTTGGCCTGCCAGGCGCTGAGGACCCTATGGGGGATTGGCCGACCGCCTCGGGCAACGGAGGCGAAGCATTTGCCGCCTCGGGCAATTCTCCTCACCGGAGGCTGCGGCTTCATCGGCTCCCACCTGGTGGACGCCCTGCTGGAGGCCGGCCACCGGGTGGTGGTGGTCGACGACCTCTCCACGGGCTGCCGGGAGAACCTGAACCCCCAGGCCGGCTTCTTCCCCATGGACGTGGCGTCGCCGGCCCTCAGCCGCCTCTTTGCCCGCGAGCGGCCCGAACTGGTGGTCCACCTGGCGGCCCAGGTCAGCGTCACCCGCTCGCTCCGGCGCCCTGCGCTTGACGCCCACACCAACCTCCTGGGCACCCTCAACCTCCTGGAGTGCTGCCGCCGCGCGGCCCTGCGGGGCCACCCCGTCCGTCGGGTGGTGTTCCTCTCCTCGGCCGCCGTCTACGGCGAACCCGCCTACCTCCCCATCGACGAGAGCCATCTGCGCCGTCCCCACTCTCCCTACGGCCTTCACAAGCGGGTGGCCGAAGAGTATCTTTCCCTTTACCGGCAGAGGTACGGCCTGGACTCCTGCACCCTCATCTGCGCCAACGTATACGGTCCCCGCCAGCGCCCCTCGGCCGGGGTGGACGGCGCCGTCGTGCCCAGCCTGCTGGCCCGGCTGGGCCGCGGACGGCCGGGCGTCATCTACGGCGACGGCGAACAGACCCGCGACTTCGTGTACGTCGAGGACGTGGCCCGGGCCTGCGTCCTGGCCCTGGAGCGGGGCAGCGGCGGTGCTACCCTCAATCTGGGGACGGGCAGGGAGACCAGCATCAACCGGCTGCACTCCCTCCTGGCCGGCCTGGCCGGGGTGCGCGCCGCCCCCCTCCGGAGGCCGGCCCGCCCCGCGGACATCCGGCGGAGCTGCCTCAATGGACGCCGGGCAGCGGAGCTGCTGGGCTGGGAGCCCCGGGTGGGGCTGGAAGAGGGGCTGGCCCGTACCTGGGAATGGTGGCAGGCCGCAGGGGACCGGGGCCGGTAAAGGATACCAGACGGGGGGCGTCGAAGTAGTAGCAGGGTTTGGTTCGACGCTGACCGGTGCCGGACGCGGCCCGGGCGCCCCCCGCCCCGGCCTCTGCAGCCCCCTTCCTCCGCCCCGCGCCGGCCCGGGATCAAGGCAGGCGAAGCCTGTGAAGCAGATAAGGAAGGCTGTGATTCCCGCCGCCGGCCTGGGCACCCGGTTCCTGCCGGCCACCAAGGCCCAGCCCAAAGAGATGCTGCCCATCGTCGACGTACCCGCCATCCAGCTCGTGGTTGAAGAAGCTGTAGCCTCGGGCATAAGCCGCATCCTCATCGTCACCGGCCGCACCAAGCGGGCCATAGAGGACCACTTCGACCGCTCGCTGGAGCTCGAGACCCTCCTCAGGAAGGGCAGGAAGCTCAAGCTGCTCAGCGCCATGGAGCGGCTTGCCGAAATGGCCGACCTGTGCTTCGTTCGGCAGAAGGAGCCCCTGGGCCTGGGCCACGCCGTGCTCTGTTCCAGAAGCTACGTGGGCACTGAGCCGTTCGCCGTGCTCCTGGGGGACGACATTGTCCGGGGCCCCGAGCCTGCCCTGGCCCAGCTCCTCGCGCATTTCCGGCGGCTTCAGGCCCCCGTGGTGGCGGTCACGGAGGTGGACCCCTCCTTTCTCAGCCGCTACGGGGTGGTGAGGGGCCGGCCGCTTGACGGCAGCCTGCTCCTGGTGGAGGATATCGTGGAGAAGCCGCCTCCCAAAGCGGCCCCCTCCAACCTGGCGGTGGTGGGGCGCTACCTGCTCACGCCGGCGGTGTTCGGCCTCCTGGAGGTGCTGGGCCCCGGCGTGGGAGGCGAGATACAGCTCACCGACGCCCTCCGTGCCCTGTGCCACAAGGGGCCGGTTTACGCCTGCCGGCTCCAGGGCCGGCGCTACGACATAGGCGACAAGATGGGCTACCTGGAGGCCGTCATCGACTTTGCCCTGGAGAGGCCGGATCTGGGGCCCCTGCTGGTGGAGTACCTGAGGTCGCGGCTGGGGACCGGGGCGGCGGGCTAGCCCGCTAAGGGCCGGCATGCAAAAAGGGCGGAAGCGCCTGCGTCCGCTTCCCCCCTGAGGCTGCACTGGTACCCTTCACCCGCCCTGGCATCTTCGTAACGCTGCACCCGGCCGCAGCACGCCGATGGCCTGCGCGGAGCCTCCGAAACCCGCCCCTAGCCTGAGCCTGCCGCCGGCCGGAGGGCCGGAGCTTCGCGCTGGGGACGGGTCCTCCCCTCGTGGACCTGTCCGCCCCGGATGACCTTGAGGTGGGTGAGCTTCTCCAGCACCAGCCGGTCTCCCTGGGAGCTTATGGTCACCAAATCGCCGCACCGCAGGTTCACACGGGCCATTAGCTCCCCCGGCAGGGCCACCCGGCCCGCCGTGAGGAGGGCGATCCCCTTTCCCACCACACTGCTGATCACTTTAGCCCCACCTCCACTATCCCACGATTTGTCTCTGATCCCTGATTCTAGTAAAGCGAAGGGTAAAAAGTTTCATCAGGTGTACCTAAATTATACTGGACGGGCCGCAAGAAAACTGTCGAAATATGCGACCCGTCCAGCAACTTTTGAGGGCTTTAGAGTCGAAACGCCCCGCAAGGCCGTCGACAAAGCAGGCACCCGACCGAGGCGCGGTCACCGGCGACGGGACGCCAGCTCCTCCTCGACCGCCGCCTCCACCGTCACCTCTTCCTCGGGGCCACAGGGCAGCCGGCGCCACCCCACCCTCGCCGGCCCCTGCCGCGGCGCGTCGCTGTACCGCGCCGTGATGCGGCAGAGCAGGGCCAGCTCCTCCGGCCCCAGCTCCCCCAGGCCCAGCGCCACCGGCCCCACGTATCCCCTGACCTCGGCTACCACGTCCCCGGGCGCCCCCAGGGTCCGCAGCACCTGGTTTTCGCCCTGGTCCCGCCCCACGACCGCCCGGGCCCGGGCTCCCAGGCGGAAGTGCCGCCCCACCTTGAGCAGCGCCACCTGGCGCGGATCCAGCGTGCCCCCCCCGTCCAGGAAGTCGCGCAGCCTCCGGGCAAACTCCTTGAGGGTCAGCAGGCACCCCCCCGCCGGGGAGAGGTAGCCGCTCAGGCTATAGGCCTGCGCCAGGGCGGCCTGCTGCCGCCGGGAGCGGCCCTTTATGTCCAGCAGGCGCTCACGGTCCACCCACCCCTCCCTCTCGGGGAGGGTGGGCGGAAGGTGGCGCGCCGAAAGCGGCCTCAGCACCCTTCCCTCCACCCCGGCCTCGCGGTCTATCAGCGCCATGATCTGGCTGCGTTGCGACATGGGCCGCTGGCCCAGCACCTCCCCCGTGGCCAGGAACGCCGCGCCCACCTGGTCCATGACCTCCCTGGCCAGGCGGAACTGGTAAATGCGGCAGTCGATGCACGGGTTCATGCCGCTGCCGTACCCGTGCCGCGGTCTCTGGACCAGCTCCAGGTAGTCCGGGCCCGGCTCCCTGAGGTGCAGCTTTATGCCCAGCCTTTCGGCCATGCGGGCGGCGGGCGCGCCCCCCTCCTCCGCACGGGTGCCGAAGGGCATGATTAGGTGAAGCCCTTCCACCTCCACGCCCTGATCCAGCAGGAGCCTGCAGGCCAGCGCGCTGTCCAGTCCGCCGGACAAAAGGCCCAGAGCCTTCACACCCTCACCTCCCCGTGGCGCCCGGCGCCTAAAAGTCTAACCGCCCCGCAGAGCGCTGTCAAGGACCCTCGCCCGGCCGCTGTCATCGGTCCGTGTTAATTGTCACCCTGGAATCGGTCTGAGACGATGTCCCCACGAGACTCTCTGAGCCCCGGCTCAGGCGCGGAGGCTGGGCGCGGCGGGCCTAAAGCCCCCGCCTGCGGCCCAGGGCAAACAGCGGCAGCGCCGCCGCGGCGGGCAGGCCGGCGGCGCAGAACAGTAGCCCGAAGCCGCCGCGGGGCAGGAGCCAGCCCAGGCAGCCGGCGCCCAGGGCGATCCCCAGGTCGAAGGCGGAGCTAAGGGTGGCCATGGCCGCCCCCCTCTCGGGGCCGGGGGCCCGGTCCACGGTCAGGGCCTGGATGTCAGGCAGAAGAGCCCCCAGCCCCAGGCCGTAGAGCGCAGCCGCCAGGGCCATCCCCGCCCTCGACCCGGCGGCCGCCAGCACTGCCATGGCGAGGGCCATCCCCAGCAGGCCGGGCGGGGTGGTCACCCCCCGCCCCAGCCGGTCGGAGGCGGGGCCCGCCACCAGGCGTGCGGCGATGACCCCGGCGGCGTAGACGGCAAAGAAGAGGCCGGGGCTGCCCAGCCGCCGCTCCGCCGCGAGCAGGGGCAGGAAGGTAACGACGGCGCCGTAAGTGGTGGTGCTGAGCAGCAGCACCGCCGAGGGAAACAGGGCAGGCCGGCTGACCAGGGGCCCCCGGGCCGCCCCCTCCGGGCGGGCCGCCTCCCCGGCCGGCGCCGTCTCGCCCAGGAGCGCCGAGCACACCAGGGCCACCACGGCGGAGCCGGCCGCAGCCAGGAAGACGGAGAGAAAGCCCCGGGCCTGGAGCAGCAAGGCCCCCAAGGCGGGCGCCAGGGCCACCGACAGGTTGAGGAACATACCGGAGTAGCCCATGGCCCGGCCCCGCCCGGAAGGGGGGGCCAGGTCGGCCAGGGAGGTGTTGGCGGCGGTGCTGAAGCAGGCTATGCCGGCACCGTGGACGACCCGGAGGAGCACCAGCCGGGGGACGGTCCGGGCGGCGGGGTATAGCAGCGAGGAGGCGACGAAGACAAGACACCCCGCCAGCAGGAAGGGCCACCGGCCCCTGCGGTCCACCCCCCGGCCCACCGGGGGGCGGAGGAGCAGGGAGGAGACGGAGAACGCCCCCACCACCAGCCCCACCTCCCCCTCGCTTCCCCCGGCCTCCAGGACATATAATGGTATTGCAGGCATGAGCAGGAAGAAGCTGCCGAAAAGGAAGAATATAGCGGCACAGGTCAGGGCAAACCTGACCGTAAGCAGCCGGGGGGCAGCAGAAGGGGCGACAGCAGGCTGGGACAAGGGGCTACCTCCCTCCGGGCGGCTCCCAGCGCCCGCCTGAAGCCCGCGGCCCACCCGGGCCGGGCCCAGGCCGGGACCTTCGTCTGACCCTCATGAATTCTCGCCCCCCGCGGCCAATCCTGCCAGCGGGGGCCGGCAGCGCCACAGCAGGGATTGCCGGAGGGAGGGAAGAATGTTCCCGCGTAACGGAGGGTGGGCATGGACGCGCTGCTTGACTGGGTGAGGGGACTCAGGCCGGAGACGGCCGTTCTGGTGCTGGCCGTCCTCCCTGTGGTGGAGCTGCGGGGGGCCATTCCGGCGGGGATGCTGCTGGGGATGAACCCGTGGGCGGCGTGGGGCCTGGCTTTGCTGGGCTCCTCGCTTCCCGTGCCCCTAGTGCTCTGGCTGGGGAGGCCGGTGGCGCGGGCGCTGAAGGCCGTTCCGGGTCTGCGGCGGATCGTGGCCCGGGGGAGGGCCTGGGCCGTCGGCCGGGCCCGGGGGGGAGGCCGGATGCTGGAGCGGTGGGGGCTTCTCGGCCTGGCGCTGTTTGTGGCCGTGCCCCTGCCCACCACCGGCGCCTGGACCGGCGCCCTGGTGGCGGCGCTGCTCGGGGTGCGGCCCTGGCCCGCGTTTTTCGCCATCGCCGCCGGCTCAGCCGCCGCTGGGCTGGCCGTGATGCTGCTGACCTGGCTGGGGGTCTGGACGTTTGAGCGGTGGCCCTAAACCGGGGGCCGTCGGCCGCAGGGCACAGGGTAGACTGAATCGAGCGTCCCTGCAGGCGGGCATGCCCGCCCCCGGGGGGCCAACTCACGGGGAGGGAGGCCGAGTGGCGGGGGAGGATCAGGAACTGGTGGCCGAAGGTGAGCGGAGGATCGAGTGGGCAGCGCGCAACATGCCGGTGCTGGCTGAGATAGCCCGGCGGTGGCGCAGAGAGAGGCCGCTTGCGGGGGTGAGGGTGGGGGCCTGCCTCCACGTCACCACCGAGACGGCCAACCTCGTGCTGGCCCTGGCCGGGGGGGGTGCCAGCGTGGCGCTGTGCGCCTCCAATCCGCTCAGCACCCAGGACGACGTCGCCGCGGCGCTCAACGGCAGGCTGGGCGTGCCCACCTTCGCCCGCCGGGGCGAAGATCAGGATACGTACTACCGCCACATCCTGGCGGTGCTGGACACCAGGCCCCACCTGGTGATGGACGACGGGGCCGACCTCATCTCCACCCTCCACACCCAGCGGGCGGAGCTGCTCGATGGGGTCTGGGCCGGCACCGAGGAGACCACCACCGGGGTGCTGCGCCTTGCGGCCATGGAGAGGGAGGGCTCGCTGCGGGTGCCGGTGGTGGCGGTGAACCAGGCCCAGACCAAGCACATGTTCGACAACCGGTACGGCACCGGGCAGTCGGCCCTGGACGGGGTGCTGAGGGCCACCAACCGGCTGATCGCCGGCTCCACCCTGGTGGTGGTGGGGTACGGGTGGTGCGGCCGGGGGGTGGCAGCCCGGGGGCGTGGCCTGGGGGCCAGGGTGGTGGTGGTCGAGGTTGACCCGCTCAAGGCCCTGGAGGCGGTGATGGACGGGTTCTGGGTCACCGACATGGCGGAGGCGGCCCGCCTCGGCGACCTGTTCATCACCGTCACCGGCAACGCCCGCGTCATCCGGCGGGAGCACCTGGAGCTCATGAAGGACGGGGCGCTGCTCGCCAACGCCGGCCACTTCAACGTGGAGGTGGACATCCCGGCGCTCCAGGCCCTGGCCCAGTCGCGGCGCCCGGCCCGGGAGAACGTGGAGGAGTTCACTCTCGCGGACGGTCGGCGGCTCTACCTCCTGGGCGAGGGCCGGCTGGTGAACCTGGCCTGCGCGGAGGGCCACCCCGCTCAGGTGATGGACATGAGCTTCGCCAATCAGGCGCTCACCCTGGAGTGGCTGGCCAAAGACAGGCCCCCTCTGGAGCGAAGGGTCCTCCCCGTCCCGGCGGACATCGACGCCCGGGTGGCCCGGCTCAAGCTCGAGAGCCTGGGGGTGAGGCTGGAGGAGCTTACGCCGGAGCAGCGGGCGTACCTGTCCTCCTGGAAGCTCGGGACCACGGGGTGAACGCGGCCGCTGAAGCGCGTCCGGGGAGGTGGGCCGGCGGAGTTGGAGCGGACAAGGCCCGGCGGTCGGGCCGGTGGGGGGTGTGAGCCCTTGAGATCGTGGCACAGGGCGGTGGCCGGGCTGGTGGTGGGGCTGGCGGTCCTCGCCGCCGCGGCAGGCAGTCTGCTGCTGGCCTCCGGCCGCACGGGGGCGGCGGCGGGCCCGGTCGCCCAGACCCAGCTCAGGGACGAGTTCGGCATCGTGTACACGGTCCTGGGTTTCGTGCAACGCCTGTATTACAAGCCCGTCGAGTCCCGGGCCCTGGTCCAGGGGGCGCTCAAGGGCATGGTGCAGGCGCTGGGCGACCCTTACTCGATCTACCTGGAGCGGGGCGCCTACGAGGAGATGATACAGAACGTCGAGGGCCGGTTCAGCGGGGTGGGGGTGAACTTCACCCTCAAGGACGGGTACGTCACTGTCATCTCCCCCCTCCCGGGCACGCCGGCCGAGCGGGCGGGCCTGCGCGCCGGCGACCGCATCCTCAAGGTCGACGGCGCCGACCTTTCCGGCCTGGACTCGGACCAGGTCATGCGGCTCATCCGCGGACCGGAGGGCACGAAGGTGGTGCTGGAGGTGTGGCGGGCCGACCTGCCCCAGCCGTTCACCGTTGAGCTCATCCGGGAGATGATCGACGTGCCCTCGGTGGAGGCGCGGGTCCTGGAGCCCGGCATTGGCTACCTCCAGGTGACCCGGTTCTTCAGCGGCACCGGGCGGGAGTTTGAGCAGAAGCTGGCGGAGCTGCAGGCTCAGGGCATCCGGGGACTCGTCCTGGACCTGCGCAACAACGCCGGCGGCCTCCTGGATCAGGCGGTCGATGTTGCAGGCCACCTCGTGCCGGAGGGGCCGGTGGTCTACGTCATCAACCGGGCCGGAAAGCGCCAGGTCTACCGGTCCCAAAAGCCCCAGGTGCCCCTCCCGCTGGTGGTCCTGGTCAACGGCGGGACTGCCAGCGCCGCCGAGATCGTGGCCGGCGCCGTTCAGGACTGGCAGACGGGCACGCTGGTGGGCACCAGGACCTTCGGCAAGGGCGTGGTGCAGTCGCTCATCCGGCTGGGGGACTACGGAGGGATCAAGCTCACCACCGCGGAGTACTACACCCCCATCGGGCGCAACCTGGGAGGCAGCGGGCTGGACCCCGACGTGGCGGTGGCGGAGGCTCCCCCTGCGCCGCCTCAGCCGCAGCCCATCAGGTTCTCGCGCGAGATGCGCCCCGGCCTGGTGGGGCTGGACGTGCTCGCCCTCCAGGAGCACCTGGCCTTCCTGGGGTTCGACCCCGGGCCTTGCGACGGCGTTTACGGGCCCCGGACGGCCGCGGCGGTGAAGGCCCTGGAGGCCCGGGCGGGGCTCCGCGCCGACGGCCGGGCGGACGCGGCGGTGGTGGAGGCGGTGGCCGCGCTGGAGGACGCCCGGGCCAGGGGGGAGCCCCTGGACCCTCAACTGGCTAAGGCCCTGGAGATCTTGAGGTCGCGGCTCTAGATGGGCCGGTCCGGGCCAGGGGGCGGTTGGCCCCGACGCCCCTCCGCGGGCCGGCCCCTGCTGGCCCACCCCACCCCCCCAAACCCCGGCCCCTCCCCGAATGTGTGTAGTAGCCAAGAGAGGGGCGCCTTTCCCCGAGCGCTGCGGCGGGGCGGAACCGGTCCGGCGCCCCCATTCCGAGGAGGTGGGGCCGGGTGCGTAAAGTGGCGGCGGTGTTGACGATCGTAGCCCTCCTGGTGCTCGCCCTGGGCGGGCTGGGGGCGGCCGGGGGCGGCCCCCACCACGGCGCGGGCCACGGGCAGGGCAAGGCGGGCGGCTTCAAGTTCAAGGACATGGACCAGGCGCCCTGGGCTTACAAGAACGTCCTCAAGTGGAGCCTGCGCGGCGTGATCCGGGGCCGGAGCGAGGAGGAGTTTGCGCCCAACTCCCCGGTGAAGCAGGGCGAGGCTATAGCCATGGTGCTGAGAGCCCTGGGCTACGAGGACGAGGCGGTGGAGGCAGCGGAGGAGATAGCGGAAGGGCTCGAGGGGCTGCCCCTGCCCGACTCTTCGCTCTTCCCTGAGTGGACAGTGGGCTACCTGGCGGTGGCGGTGGACCTCGGATTCCTCAACCCGGGGGAGCGCTTTCAGCCTGAGAAGCCGGCGGACCGGATCTGGGTCACCTGGCTTGTCTCCCGGGCGCTGGGCTGGGACGAGGAGGAGCTGGAGGAGTACGAGGGGGCCGTGCCCTCCTTCCGCGATGCGGCGGCCGTGCCCCCGGAATTCCTGGCCTGTCTGGCCTACGCGTTGGACCAGGGCTTGGTGGTGGGCATGCCCGACCGCACCTTCCAGCCTAACAAGCCCGTGACCCGGGCCGAGATGGCGGCATTCATCGACCGGCTGTCGGGCGAGCTCGGCCCCGGCGATGACCAGGTGGAAGGCCGCATCCTAGAGGTCTCGGCCGGCAGCGGCGGCCAGCCCGCCTCCATCAGGCTCATGACCTCCGACCACCGGCGGCTGACCCTGGAGGTGGCGGACGACGCCGCGGTGTTCATCGACGACGAGGAGTCCGGCCTGGAAGACGTGGAGGAGGGTTCCTGGGCGCTGGTAACCCTGGAGGAGGGCATCGCCGTATTCATCGAGGTGATGACCCGCTATGAGGTCGAGGGCGTGGTCGACGCCATCGACCCCGTGCCCGGGGGTTCCATAACCCTCGCCCAGGGCGAGGATGGCGAGACGGCGGAGGAGACCTACCCCCTGGCCGAGGACGTGACGGTGAGGTTCCGCGGCGACGAGGTCTCCCTGGACGCGGTGGCGGTGGGCGACTATGTGGAGGCGCTGCTCCAGGGCGGCGCGGTGGTCCGCATCACCATAGAGGAAGTGGCGGAGGGCGAGGCTGCGGGGTACTTCGACAGGTTCGCCGAAGGCCAGCCCGACCTGGTCTACGTGACGGAGGAGCCGGGGGAAGGCGGTGCGACCTCCTACCCGCTGGCCGTGGATCTAGAGGACCTGTCGGTGCGGTACCGGGGCCGGGAGGTGGGCTATGAGGCCGTCCGGGCCGGCGACTACCTGGAGCTCAAGCTGGAGCGGGGAGCCGTGGTCAGAATCACGGTGGTGGAGCGCGAGACCAGCGAGTTCGAGGGTGTGGTCACGGCCGTGGACGCCGACGATCGCCGCATATCCATCCTCGCCGATGACGGCGGGCCCCTCAGCTTCGACGTGGCTCCGGGCTGCGAGGTGTGCTATCGGAACCGGTCCGACCTGACCCTGGGCCAGGTGCGGGAGAGGGACAGGGTGGAGGTCAGGGTCGAGGGCTTCTCGGACGACGGCCAGGCCGGCCTGGTGGTGAGGATACGGATCGAGGCGCGCGAGGAGGCGGAGATTGAAGGAACGCTTACCGCCGTCGACCCGCTGGAGCGCAGGCTGGCCATCGAGGACGGAGATGGCGTAGTATGGGAGCTCCCCGTCGCCGACGGGGCCCGGGTAAGGTACCGGGGCCGGGACATAGGCCTGGCCGGCCTTGAGGTGGGCGACAGGGTGGAGGTCAGGGTCGAGGGCGGTGAAGCGGTCAGGGTGTCGGTGGAAGAGAGGGGTGAGGAGGCCGGAGGTCCGTGATCCGGCTGGGCGGGGATCCGGCTGCCCGGCGGCCGCACCATAAGCCGCCGGCCTTGCCAGACGGCCGCCGGGTCAGATCCGGAAGGGGGCGGGCCTTCTGTCTGCCGCCCCCTTCTCTGCTTGGCGTAGGCCGGGAGAGTCCGCCGCGCAGCAATTCCGAGGGCGAGCGGGTCTTGCGGTGAGAAGGATTTGGACAGGTTGGGGCCGAATGTATTACTGCCGCTTTCGTCCTTCCCGGATCGGCTCGCTTTGTCCGGCCTCGTCGCGCTCCGGGGCTGGATTAGGGGGAGAGGGTGACTCCGGAGTGAGTGCTCCAGCGCTTTCACGCCAGCGATGGTCATGCTTGGGGCGGCGGCTCGCCTTGCTCCTGGCTTTGACCTGTACCGCCTCCGCCCTGGGCTGCACCCCGGCCCTTTCCCTGCCCAGCAGGCCGGCCGCCCCGCCCCCCTCGCCGCTGGCGGCTGCTCCCCAGATCGAGCTTTCACTCTCGGACTGCCCGCTCAAGTCCCCGGCACCGCTCTGGGAGAAGGGCTTCAGCGATGCCGTGACCAGCTCCCTCTCCCCTGACGGGTCCCTGGTGGCGGTCTCCGGTGTGCTGCCCCGCGGCGGCTTACGCCGCATGGAGGTCCAGGTTTACGGCCGTGACGGCGTCCTACAGTGGTCCCGGCACCTCCAGGACCCGGGCTTCAGGAGCGGCTGGGCCCGGTTTCTGGCCGACGGCGAGCACCTGGCCCTGGGCGCCTTTTACTATAACGAGACCGGGGTGGTGGAGGTCTATCCAGCCGGGGGGGGTGCAGCCCTCTGGAGGCGCCGGGCCAGCGGGCCGGTGCTCGTCACCAGCTCTGAACAGGGCGACCGGCTGGCCGTCATAGACCACCTGGAAGGCTACCTCCACCTGCTCTCAGCCGGCACCGGCACCGAACTGGCGAGGGTCCGGGTGGGGCCGGCCGCCACATGCCAGTTCGTGGCTTCAGGTGAGTACCTCCTGGTGGAGGACGGTGACCGGCTCTTCCTCCTGGACGGCGCGGGCCGGCACGCATGGGAACACAGGCTGGACGGCTCCATGCTGCGGGAGGTAGGCATCTCCAGAGACGCCTCCTGGCTGGCCGTGACCACTGGGGAGGCGGACAGCTCCGTCTACCTGTTCGACCGCGACGGGAGGCTGCGCTGGAAGTACCTGCTGTTTCCCGGCGGGACCAATCTGGTACGCTTTTCGCCCGACAGCCGGCTGCTGGCCGTTTACAACGTCGGCAGGCGCGCGGGCATCTACCTCTTCCGAACCGGGACGGGCGAGCTTCTGTGGAGGCTGTTCTTCGCCGACGGGGCCGCACACGGCGACATTAGCCTGCGCCGGCTGGAGTTCGCGCCCGACTGCGGCTTTCTCATGGTCGAGGCCGTAGTGGGAACGGCCACCGGTCCGACCCTCCAGGAGGAGCACCAGGTCATACTGCTGGACCCCTCCGGGTCGGCACTGTGGCGCCTGCCCCTGGGGTACGACCTGGACCTGGCGCTCGACACGGGCTGCGGGACGGTGGTGGCCACCGGACGTCCCCAGGTGGACGCTTCGGGCCAGGCCTTCACCTCCGTCCGATGCTATGACTTGACCCCCCTCCTTCCTCCGGCCGCTTCCGGCGCGGCCTCAGACCGCGGCCGCTAGTTCGGTCCCGGCAGGGGATGGGCTTCTGCCCTCGAATTCTCTTCCCAGGCAGCGCCCGCTCTCCAGGGCGCTCAAGAGGAGGCTAGCCCCTTGACCGGCCTTTCCTCAGGCTCTTCTTCACCCTCCCGCTGCGTTGCGGCGAGGCTGAGGGTCGTGGCGTGGGCCCTGGTTCTCGTCACGGTGCTGGTGCCGATCCCCACCTCTCCGCCCGGCGCGAGCGCTGAGGCTGCGGCCCCGCCGACCTCCGCCTTTCCCCTGCCGCCGGACCTTGAGGGCCGGGAGGCTGCGGCCGACGTGGCGCCCCTTCTGGCCAGGGGGATAGTCCGCGGCTTCCCCGACGGCCGGTTCGGTCCGGATCTGGCGGTGACCCGCGCCCAGATAACACAGATGCTGGTGTTGGCGCTGGGGGCGGGGGACGACGCAGCCGCCTGGGGCAGGGGCCCCAGCCCTTTCCCTGACCTCGGCCCCGGCCACTGGTGCCGCGGGTTCGCCGGCGCCGCCCGGGAGCTGGGCCTGGTGCAGGGCTATCCCGACAAGAGCTTCAGGCCCGACCGGCCGGTGGTCAGGGCGGAGGCGGCGGTGATGCTGGCCCGTGCCCTGGAGGCGGGCCTGCCCCGTGCCGGCCCGCCCGCCTCCGCCGCCGGTGCAGGGATCGGCCTGCCCTTCCCCGACGCTGCCTCCATACCCTCCTGGAGCCTGGGGGCGGTGAGTACCGTGCTACAGAGGGGGCTGTGGCCCGCTCCGCGCGGCGAGGCGTTCGGGTCCGGCCTCCCCGTGACCCGGGCCGAGGCGGCCGGCATGGTGCGGCGCCTCATGGAGGCGCGCGCCCTGCTTTGGGACCTGGCAGGAGGGGTGGCGGGGGTCAGCGGGGGGCAACTGGAGCTTGACACCCTGGGGGGCCTGGTCACGCTCCCGGTCGCGGGGGGGGCGTGGGTGGCCAGAAACCGGGCCCCCGCCCGCCTCACCGACCTCACGCCGCTGGACCAGGCCGCGGTGGTGGTGGGCCGCGCCGGGGCGGTTTGCGTCGAGGCTTTCCTGGACGCCGAGCTGGTGGAGCTGGCCGGCGTGGAGCCGGACCAGGGCAGGCTGTGGCTCAAGGCGCCGGGGGAGGAGCCCCGGGGGGCTGCTCCCCAGGCCCTGGCCCGCCACCTGGGGCCGGCCTGCCGGGTGTATCGGGGCGGCCGTCCCTCCTCTCTGGCCGAGCTGGTCCCGGGCGACCGACTGTTCCTGGTCTACGACCACTGGACAGGGGCGGTGAGGCTGGCCGACGCGGTGCGTGCCGACTTCAGCGGCCGCGTCCAGGCGGCTCCGGCCCCCAGCGGTCCTCTCACCCTGGCCCTCGAGGGGGGCGGCCTGCGCAGCTTCCTGCCCGCTCCAGGGGCGGTGATCTTCGTGGACGGCCGCCCCGCGGATTGGGAGGGGTTGAGGGCTGGCGACCGGGTGGCCGCGCTCACGCTGGAGGGCGGGAGGGTCGTCTACCTGGAGGCCGTGCGGCCGGCACCGGCCGCGGCGGGGCGGCTCGCCGGCCGTGCCCCAGGGCGCTCGGGCGCCGCCGTAGCGGGCCCGGCCCGGGGGCTGTGGTCGGAGGATGAACCCGGCCTCCCCCTGGAGGTTAACCGCTCCGCCATGGGCGACCCGTCTTTTCAGAAGCTGGTTGGCGCCACCGGCCGCGGTACGCTGATCGCCGTGGTGGACACGGGGGTGGACGCCGGGACACCGGAGCTGACGCTCACCTGCGAGGGCCGTCCCAAGCTGGTGGACTGGGTGGACTTCACCACCGAGGGCCAGGTCGACACCGGGCTGGAGGCCCGCCTCGAAGGGGGGCGCCTCCGTACCCCGCTGGGCTCCGTAACCGCCCGGTCCCTGAGGAGCAAGGGCGGGCTGGTCCACTGGGGGGTGCTGAGGGAGTCCCAGTTAGCGGCCGGCGGCAGGCTGGACCAGGACCTGGACCGCAATGGCTCGTCCCAGGACAGCTTCCTGGTGGTCGTGGCCGACCCGGAGGCCCCCGCCGTTTACGACACCGTTTATGTGGACAGCGACCGCGACCTCAGCCTTGACGACGAGTCCCCCCTGGGGCCCTTCCGCAGCACTGGCGCGGTGGGCTGGTTCGGTCAACCGCCGGACGGCGGGATGGAGGCCGCCGGCCCGGGGTGTTCTTTCGTGGTGGCGGAGGTAGAGGCCGACGGGGGCCGAGTGAAGCTGGGCTTTGACGGTAACGGCCACGGCACCCACGTGGCGGGCGTGGCCGCGGGCTGGGGGGCGGGGGAGGGCTCCGTCGCCGGCGTGGCGTCCGGCGCCCAGATCATGGCCCTCAAAGCCCTGGACAGCTCGGGGCGGGGGAACTGGGAGGACATCGCCCGCGCCCTGCGCTATGCGGCCCAAAACGGCGCCGACGTTATCGCCCTCAGCGTGAGCGGCACGGGGGAGGGCGGGTGGGGCTGGGAGCGCGAGGAGCGGCTGATCCGGGAGCTGGGCTCGACCTACGGCACCCTGGTGGTGTTGGCGGCAGGCAACAACGGGCCGGGGCTGGGTTCAGCCTCTGTCCCCCACGAGCCTGGCTGGAGCCTGTCGGTGGGCGCCTACCTGACCCCCGAGATGTGGGAGTATGCGTATGGCTACAGTGTGCCCCGGTCGGAACTCTGGTGCTTCAGCGCCGTGGGGCCGGGGGCCGGAGGCCGCACCGTCCCCGACCTGGTGGCGCCCGGCGTGGCCGTGTCCTGCGTCCCTCCCTGGGCCTCCCCCGGAGGCTACGAGCTGTTTGAGGGGACCAGCGTGGCCGTGCCCCACGTGGCCGGGGCGGCCTGCCTGCTCCTGGAGGCTGGCCGCCGGTCGGGGCTTGAAGTTGACGGGCGGCTCCTTGCCCGGGCCCTTCGCCAGGGGGCGCGGCCGCTGGACGGGTACCTGGCCGTGGAGCAGGGCTGGGGGGCGGTGCATCTGGGGGGGGCGTGGAAGGCGCTTAGGGAGGCCGCCGGGACCGATTCCTCATCGGGGCTGAGCTGGACGGTGCAGTGGCCGGAGGCAGCCGCAGGGGCCGAGGGCGCCGCTCCACGGGGCGCCGGGGGCGGCCCCTGGGACGAGGGGCGGGAGGGGCTCTATGCGCGGGCTTCGCTCCCCGGCCAGGCCCGGGTGACCCTGCGCCCTGAGCAGTCGGTGGAGCTGGAGATAGTGCCGGACCCGGCCTTACCCTGGCTTGAGCCCGACCGTGCCGGCGTTTGGGTCTGGCCGGGGGGCACGAGGGAGTTCGACCTTCACCTCTCAGCCCCCTTCTCCCCGGGCCTTCAGGGCGGCTGGCTGGGCCTCAGGCCTCGGGACGGGCAGGGGAAGGGCGGGGCGTGGCGGAGCGAGGCCCGGTTCCCGGTGGTGCTGGCTGTACCCGAGCCCCGGCCCGAGGACCCGCTGGCGCCCGTAGTGGTGAGGGGCAGGCTGGGTCCGGCCCAGTACCGGCGCATCTACCTCCGGGTGGAGGAGGGGACGTCGGTGCTACGCCTCCGTCTTTCGGCGGAGCCGGCCTCCCCACGGCCCGGAGAACCGCGCCGCAGCGCCCCCTGGGGGAGGGTGCGGCTCCACGCCTTCGACCCCCAGGGCCGCGAAGCGATGCTGACGCCGTTCGTCGGCCTCCCCCTGGCCGACGGGTCGCAGTCGGCGGAGTACGCCCTGGTCCGGCCCCAGGTGGGGACCTGGGAGCTGGTGGTTTATAGCTCCGCGGCCCTGTCCGAGTATGGGTTGGACCATTCGGAGTTCTGTCTGGAGGCCCGTGCCGAGCGCCTGGCGTGGTCGCAGTCCGTCCACGCAGAGGTGAGCGCCGGCCAGGACGGCTGGGCGGCCCGCGCCGCGGTCCGGAATCTGGGAGGTCCGGCGGTGCTCGAGGCCCTCTTCACCCCGCCGGCGCCGCATCCGCTGACCTGGGCCGGCCGGCGGCTGGCCCTGGAGGGGGATGGCACCGCCACCGTGTCCCTCGACGACGTACCCCCGGGCTGCCGGCTCCTGGAGGTGGGCGTGTCCAACCCCTCGGACGGGGAGACCGACCTCGACCTCTACCTGTACCGGCTCGACCCGGCTACCGGCGGCTGGACGGAGGTGGGCTCGTCGGAGCGGGAGGGGGTGGCGGCGGAGACGGTGGAGGTGTTGAATCCCGCCCCGGGTAGCTACGCGGCCTGCGTGAGCGCCCCTCTCGGGGCCCCCGACGGCCTCACCCTCCAGCTCGACTGGCTGGCGGTGCCCCAGGCGGGCGGGGCGGCCGTGTCCCAGCGCCGGACGCAGTTGCTTACCGGCGAGGAGTGGGCCCTGGACCTTGCTGCGCCGGTGCCCCCGGCCCGGGGCCGCTACTACGCCTCTCTGGTGCTGCGCGACGTGCACCGCCAGGAGGTGCTGGCCGTCTTGCCCCTCCCCGTGGACTGCGACCTCCCTCCCCTGGTGGTGGACGTGTGGCCCCGCGTCCTGGGCCCTGGTCCCACGCCGGTGGCGTTGCAGGTGCGGGAGCGGGCGGGCGGCCGGGCGGTCGAGGCCGAGCTGGAGGTGAACGGACTGCGCTACCGGGCCGAAGGCGGCCGGGCGCTTCTGCTGCTCCCGCCCGCCTCGGGCCCGGTGGACCTGGCGGTGACGATCGCCGACCCCCGCTACCGGCTGGTGTCAGCCAGCCTCCGGCTGCAGCCGCCGGCCCCGGACGGCGGCTTCGCGGGCGGTTCCACGGGGCTGCCGCTGTGGGTGGATCCCGGGATGCCCCTATCCCTTCTGGTTCAGAAGGTCTTGGCGCAGAGGTGACGCCCCCTGCGGGCGGCGGGCGCGCCTTCCTGCTCCGAAAGCGAGGCGCAGAACGGAGATGAAGGCGTCGTGCCCCGAGCAGGGCACCATCCTGGTGGTGGACGACCAGCTCGGAGTCAGGAGGCTTCTCAGGGAGGTGTTCCGGCTCCAGGGCTACCGCGTGGTGCTGGCCTCCGGCGGCCGCGAGGCGGTGGGCCTGGCCAGGCGGGTGAAGCCGGCGCTGGCCCTGCTCGATATGCGCATGCCTGGGATGAGCGGTCTGGAGACCCTGGATGCGCTCAGGGCCGTGGACCCGGGGCTCCCCGTGGTCATCATGACGGCGGTGAACGACCTGGAAGCCGGGCAGGCGCTGGCTCGGGGCGCCGTAAGGGCGATATCCAAGCCCTTCGACGTCCGGGAGGTACGTGCCATGGTGGACGAGATAATCAGGGGGCGGTACCCCCGGGACGTCCCCGCCCCGGCGCAGGGGCAGGAGAGGGTGGCCGAGGCGCAGGGGAGTTACGGGCGCGGCGGGGACGGGGTGCCGGGGCCGGAACCGCGGCATCCGGCGGAACGGTAGCGCGCAGCGCCGCCCGGCTCGGTGCGGCCGGGGACGTCCTGCAACCAGCGGAGGGATGAAGCATGCGGCTGTTCCTGGACACGGCGAACGTGGAGGAGATCAGGCGGGCCTGTGAGTGGGGCGTGATCTCCGGCGTGACCACCAATCCCAGCCTCATGGCCAGGGAGAAGGCGGACCCGGACGCCGCCCTGCGCGAGATCACGTCCCTGGTGAAGGGGCCGGTCAGCGCCGAGGCCCTCAGCCTGGACTGCGAAGGCATGGTGGAGGAGGCCCGCCGGCTGGCCCGGGTGGCCGACAACATCGTGGTCAAGCTGCCCATGGGCGTCGAGGGGCTCAAGGCTGTGGGCCGGCTGAAGCGGGAGGGGATAAAGACCAACGTCACCCTGGTGTTCTCCGCCAACCAGGGGCTGCTCGCCGCCATCGCCGGGGCCACCTACGTCAGCCCCTTCGTGGGCCGGCTGGACGACATAAGCCACGACGGGATGGGGGTGGTCCGCCAGCTTGCGGCCATCTTCAGCCGCTACGAGATGGACACCCAGATCATCGCCGCCAGCATCCGCCACCCCCTCCACGTGGTGGAGGCTGCCCTGGCAGGCAGCGACATAGCCACCGTGCCGTTCAAGGTGCTGGAGCAGATGGTCCGCCACCCCCTTACCGACATAGGGATAGAGCGGTTTCTGGCCGACTGGAAGGGGCTCATGGCGGCCCGGTCGCGGGGGGCTGGCGGCTAGGCGCGGGCCGGCCGCCGGCAGGAATCGCGGGGGGTGGCGCCGAATAGTGGGGGCAAGGCCCGGCTCAAGCTACTGGCAGGGCTGGTGTTGCCCGCCTTTCAATCTCTTCGTGTGCCTTCCCGGAAGACCTGCCCAGAGCTCGGGTGTTCTGTGACTGGCCTCCGGCGTGGGGTCGAGAGCCCAGAGCCCGCCGGCGCCCTCCAGTTCTCGCGGCGGGGAGGCGGCCTCGACCCGGACCCCCCAATCCAGCCTGGACCCAGGAGGTTGAGACCTTGAACCTGAGTGAACTTGAGGCCATGACCCTTTCCGACCTTTACAAAATAGCCAAGGAGCTTGACATCACGGGCTTTAGCTCCCTGCGCAAGAAGGAGCTGGTGCTGGAGATCCTCAAGACCCAGATCGAGAAGGACGGCATGCTGTTCGCCCAGGGGCTGCTGGACATCATGCCCGAGGGCTACGGATTCCTCCGGCCCATACACTACCTGCCCAGCCGCGAGGACATTTACGTCTCACCCTCGCAGATACGGCGCTTCGACCTGCGGACCGGGGACTTCGTGTCGGGCCAGGCCCGGCCGCCCAAGGAGAACGAGCGCTACTTCGCCCTGCTGCGCGTGGAGGCGGTGAACGGCGAGAGCCCCGAGTCGCTGGCCAACCGCATCCACTTCGACTCACTTACCCCCATCTTCCCCAACCAGCGCCTGGTGCTGGAGACCACCCAGGATGACGTGTCCAGCCGCCTCATGGACCTCATCGCCCCCATAGGGCGCGGCCAGCGGGGTCTGATAGTGGCGCCGCCCAAGGCGGGCAAGACCGTTCTGCTGAAGCGCATCGCCAACAGCCTCACCCACAACTACCCCGAGCTCATCCTCATCGTGCTGCTCATCGACGAGCGCCCCGAGGAGGTTACCGACATGCAGCGGTCGGTGAGGGGCGACGTGGTGAGCTCGACCTTCGACGAGCCGGCGGAAAACCACATCAAGGCGGCGGAGATGGTGCTGGAGCGCGCCAAGCGCCTGGTCGAGCACAAGAAGCACGTGGTCATCCTGCTGGACAGCATCACCCGCCTGGCCCGCGCCTACAACCTGGTCATCCCCCCCAGCGGACGGACGCTCTCCGGCGGCATGGACCCGGCGGCGCTGCACAAGCCCAAGCGGTTCTTCGGCGCGGCCCGCAACATCGAGGAGGGCGGCAGCCTGACCATCCTGGCCACCGCCCTCATCGACACCGGGAGCCGCATGGACGAGGTCATCTATGAGGAGTTCAAGGGCACGGGCAACCTGGAGCTGCACCTGGACCGCAAGCTGGCGGAGCGGCGCGTGTTCCCCGCCATCGACGTCAAGCGCTCAGGCACGCGCAAGGAGGAGCTGCTCTTTTCACCCGAGGAGCTGGAGGCGGTGTGGGCCCTGCGCCGCGGCACCAACGCCATGGGCACCGCCGAGGTCACCGAGATGCTGGTGGAGCGGCTGAAGAAGGTGAAGAACAACAGGGAGTATATCCGGGCGATCCTCAAGGAGATGCACTAGGCCAGGACCTCCGGCCCTCAGTGCGCCGGCTGCGGGCCGCCGGCCCCGCCGGGGACATAGGGAAGCTGGGACCTGTAGCCGCTGAATACCTCGACGGCGTCGCCGACCTGGGGCCCGGAGGCCAGGTCGGCGGTGTACTCTCCCCCAGGTCGAACATGCCCTCGAAGAACTCGCGCCGGCATCCCTGAACGTGGACGGCCCCCGCCTCGTCGAAGAGCTGCCTTGAGCCCCGGTCCGGCGCCTGGCCGGCCGAATCGCGGCAGCCCTCCGTCAAGAGCTCGCAGGAAAGAGGGTCCTGCAGGTAGTCGGGCTCCCGCCGATCGGGCCCGGCTCTGCGTCAGGCGCGAGGCGGCTGGCGGATAATACGGGGTTATAAATATCACTTGACGTACTTTAGCAGTGCCGGTTAAAGTAGAATTGGGACGGGCGCTAATTTTTGGGAAAGGGGGCCGAACCATGGAGCTCGCCGAGGTTGTCTGCATCGACGCGGCGGAAGTGGTCTGCATTGACGAGTAGGTGCAGGGGGTGGGGGTGCGCCCAAGCTGAGCCGCACGCAGCCACAAGGGCGCGCCCCCGTCTACCCCCACCCTGGACCTGCGGGAACCTGGGAGGGGAGAGCCCGCCATGACTCCGCACCACCCGTCTCCGCCCGCCTCCGCTCCCCCGTCCCCTGCAGCGCCTGATCCCCAGGGGCTGGAGCGCATCATCGCCTCCCTGGCCTCCCGACCCGAGCCCCTGCTGCAGGCCGCCGCCTGGGGCCTGCGCCGTTTCGGCTACCGTCGCCCCGTGGTGGCGCCCTACCGCGTTACCTGGGACCTCACCTCCCGCTGCAACCTCCGCTGCCTCCACTGCAGCGGCCGCGCCGGCCGCGCCCATCCGCGGGAGCTCTCCTTCACCCAGGTGAAGGAGCTTGTCAGGCGGCTCAGAGCCTTTGGGATCAAGAGGGCCAGCTTCACCGGGGGTGAGATCTTCCTCCGCCCTGACCTTTTCGACGTCCTCAAGCTGGCCCGGGAGGCGGGGCTCGAGGTCTCCGTGGCCACCAACGCCACCCTGGTGACCGATGCGGCCGCCGCCCGCCTCAAGGCGCTGGGGGTGCGCTCCGTGCAGACCAGCCTGGACGGGCCCGAGGCCGCCGTCCACAACTGGCTCAGGGGAAGGCCCTGGGCGTTTGAGCGGACCTGCCGCGGCATCCGGGTCCTGCTCCGCCACGGCCTGCCGGTCATAGCCACCATGACCGTGACCCGGGCCAACTGGAGGTCGGTCCCCCAGACCATCGACCTGGCCGTGGAGCTGGGCCTGCCGGCGTTCTCCATCAACGACCTGATATTCACCGGCCGCGGCGAGCAGCTCAGGGACCAGGCCGTCGACGACGAGGCCTACGACTCTCTCGTGGCGCTCTTCGAGCGCAAGAAGAGGGAGCTTTCCGGCCGCATCCGGCTTGCCTGGGAGGGCGCCGGCGGCGCCGAGGCCTCAAGGCCCCCCGACCGCGAGCGCGCCGTGGTCACCTCCCGCTGCCTGGCGGCGCTGACCCGCTTCCACATCGGTCCCGACGGGACCGTCCACCCCTGCAATCTCATCCACCTGCCGGCGGGGAACCTCCTCACCCAGCCGGTGGAGGAAGTCTTCGAGTCGCCGGTGTTCCGCGCCTTCCGCGACCGCGAGGCCCTAAAGGGGCGCTGCGGCGGGTGCGACTACCGCTTCTCCTGCGGCGGCTGCCGGTCCCGCGCTTACGCCTACTTCGGAGACATCCACGCCCCCGACCCCCGGTGCCGGGGCCCGGGGGCCCGAAGGGAGGCCTCGGCGCCGTGAGCGACGTGCTGCTCGTCGACCCGGGGGCACGCTTCCTGGAGAAGGAGGCGCCCAGCCCCAAGCCCTACCCCCACATAGGCCTGGCATACCTGGCAGCCAGTCTCAGGGCGCAGGGCCTCGAGGTCGAGGTGCTCGACGAAGTCTTCGAAAAGCTCTACCAAGAGGCAGACCCGGGCTTCTTGGCCCTTGTCGACGCCTACTCGTCCGAACGGGACGACGAGGACCTCCGCCGGTTGGTCCTGCGACTCTACGCCTTCAGCCGCAGCCACGTGGACCCCGACGGTTGGCTCGATCAGGCGGCCATGAGCTTCGAGATACCGCCCGGGGAACGACTTGAGGAGACCGTCTTCGCCCCCCGGGCCGTGGAAGACATCGCCCTCTCCCTTGAGGAGGCCGCGAACCGGCTCCGGCAGGCTGAGCATGCCGCGACCCGGCCCCTGGGCCCGGTCGCTTACGCCCCGGCCCTGGCGGACGACATCGCAAGGGTTTCCGCCTCGGCGCGCGCCGTCCGCGAGCAGGCGCGCGGCGTCGGCGGGGGAAGACAGGGTCGCGCCGACGCGCACCTAGCTGCTGCGCTCCAGCGCCCGGCGGTAGAGGTCGGCGAGCAGCCCGTCGGAGGCGACGACCAGCGCGGTGACCTCGGTGGCGGAAGGACTCGCGATGACCATACGCCGCCATGATGGCAATGCGGACGGCCTCCTGGCAGTGGGGTACTCCCTGATTTCTCAGTGCGTCCCCGGCGCGAATTGGGTGCACGCCCCCTCACTCCGGGGGCTCCCCTAGGCGAGAACCACTAAGGGAGCCCCTGTAGCTCCCGCGGGGGGGACGGCCCATGAAGACGGGAACGCTGCTTCGGAAGTACCGGGAACGCCTCGACGAACGCGGTATCACCGGCCTCGAAACGGCCATCATCCTCATCGCGTTCGTCGTCGTGGCATCGGTGTTCGCCTTCGTGGTCCTGAGCACGGGGCTGTTCAGCTCCGAGCGGGGCAAGGAGACGGTCTACTCCGGCCTCCAGAAGTCGCGCGGCAACCTCGAGCTGCGCGGCGGCGTGGTCGCAGCGACCAACGGAACGAACGTCACCACCCTCACGATCTTCCTGGGCAACGCCGCCGGCGGCGAGCCCGTGAACCTGGACCCCGGCGCCGCCGTCAACCGGACGGTCATTACGTACATCAGCGACGCGCAGGTGGTGCCGGACCTGACGTACACCACGACCGACATCGTCGGCGATGGCGACAACCTGCTCGAGCCCGGCGAGCTGTCACAGGTGGATATCGACTTCGCAGGGGCCGGCCTGACCGTGACGAACAACGACACCTTCACCCTCGAAGTGCGGCCGCCGCTGGGCGCGTACCTGGTCATCCAGCGAACGCTGCCGCCCGGGCTGTCGCTCCCACCCGTCGTCAATTTGCGTTGACCGGAAGCCTGCGCTTCCGCGGTGCCGTCGTGAGGAGGCCGTCCCCGCCGGGGCGGCCTCTTCGTCATCTGACGGCACGGAGCCCCGGGCGCGGCCAGCGGTCAGGGTGCGCGTCCCCTGCGAGGTCGAGGGA
>JAIMBG010000216.1 GCA_023511555.1 Acetobacteraceae bacterium
GCCCTCTACGGGGCACTTCGTGAGGTCTCCACTTCTCTCCCTCGACCTCACTCCCCTACCGAAATGTTACACTGCCCGGCGCCAGTGGATCAATTCTGTCCCGGCGTTGACAGCGGGGCCTTGCCGCCGGACAGGTGCCTGAGGTGGTGGGCAGGGGCAGCCTGGGCGTCCGCCAGGCGCACTTCCCGGCGCTGGATGGCAGCATGAAGGGCCTGGCGCCGCTGTTCCGGGACATAAGCCACACGCAAGCGCTTTAGTGCCCAGCCTGACGAAAGGGGTCTGAGACCGTGAGACGTAACGGGACCCTCGTGTCCAACCACGGGGTCGATCACCAGCCCCGGGCCATTGAGCCCGCAGGCTGCCCACCCTGATCGGCCCCAAAACCCCAAGAGCGAGCCCGAACAGTCGTTCGCCACGAACCTCTTGACTCACACGGGCCGGTCGATCAGGGTTGAAAGGCCGCCGGCCTTCTGGTATAATGGGCGCGGATTTCCCCTCGCGCCCCCTGGCGGGTCCGCCGCCTGGTGGGCCGATCCCTGCTCCGCCCCCGGGGGCTGCCCGGGGGGTGGGGCCGCAAGTCCGCAGGGAGGAGGGCGAAGTGTGCGACCGTATGAGGTCATGGTGGTGCTCAGGCCGGATCTGGAGGAGGAGCGCCTGGGGGAGCTGGTGGAGCGGCTGTTAGGGGTGATCCAGGAGCAGGGCGGGAAGGTCGACTCCGTCGACCGGTGGGGCAAGCGGCGCCTGGCCTACGAGATCGCCGACTGCCGCGAAGGCTACTACCTGGTCATAGGCTTCTCCTCCGGGCCCGGGGTGCCCCGGGAGGTCTCCCGGGTGCTCGGGCTGAGAGAGGAGGTCCTCCGCCACCTGGTGGTGGCCAGGCCGGATGTCGGCAAGGCCGCACAGGAGGGGTAGCGTTGCTTAACCAGGTGGTGCTCATAGGCAGGCTGGCCAACGACCCTGAACTGAGGTACACGCCCAGCGGGGTCCCCGTGGGCAGCTTCACCCTGGCGGTGGACCGGCCCGTTCCCAGTCAGAAGGGGGAGAGGGCCACAGACTTTGTGCCCATCGTGGTGTGGCGGAAGCAGGCTGAGGTCTGCCACAGCCTGCTCAACAAGGGGCGGCTCGTGGCCGTTGAGGGGCGGCTCCAGATCCGCTCCTATGACACACCCGACGGCCAGAGGCGCAAGGTTGCCGAGGTAGTGGCGCGGAGGGTGCAGTTTCTGGACCGGCCCCGGGAGGCGCAGGCGGCCGGCGCCGAGGGCCTGGGCGAAGACATGGGCCCCGTGGGCGAGCCGGGGGTGGAGGAGCCCGGAGCCGAGGACGACGTCCCGTTCTGAGTCCCCTTTGGCCGGCCTCGGGTACGCCGTGCGGCCGGCCGGCGAGGGTGCAGGCGAGGAGGAAGCGACATGGCCAGGCGCGATCGAGGGCGCAAGCCCAAGAAGCGGGTGTGCAGCTTCTGCGTGGACAAGGTAAGGTTCATAGACTACAAGGACGCCGGCAGGCTGAGGCGATACATCACGGAGCGGGGGAAGATCCTCCCCCGGCGTATCTCAGGCAACTGCGCTCGACACCAGCGTCAGCTCACGGTGGCCATAAAAAGGGCCCGGAACGTGGCCCTGATGCCGTTCACTGTGGAGTAGCGCCGTCGCCGCCAAGGGCAGGGGCCGCCGGGTCCGGGAGGGAAGGTGGGGCGGTTGGCCAGGCCTATGGGCACCAGGCCGCTGGTGGAGGGCGCACTGCTGGCGGCCATCGCCGTCGTCATCATCCTGGCCGGGACGTATATCCCTCTGGTGGGGCCGGTCATGGTCTTCCTCTGGCCGGTGCCGATCGTTGTCATCCAGCTCCGGCGGGGGCTCAGGGTCAGTCTGCTGGTGCTGGCGGTGACGTGCCTGGCGCTGAGCGCATTTCTCGGGCCGGTGTCCGCCGTGACGCTGGTGATCTCTCTGGGCGCGGCGGGCATCGTGCTCGGTGAGGGCGTGAGGCGCAACTGGCCGGCCTCCTGGGTTCTTGCCTCCGGCACGGCGGCGGTGGCGGCGGCCCTGCTGGTCACGCTGGGTGTCTCGCTGTGGGTTCTCCACATCAACCCCATCGAGCTTCAGTTCGAGGCGCTGCAGAGGTCCCTGGAGATCACCGCCGGCCTTTACGAGCGGCTGGGCGCAGGCCAGGCCTTTGCGCCGGCCCGCCAGGCGATGGAGGAGGCGATCGCTGCCTCCCGCTATCTGCTGCCGGCTCTGCTGGTCATGGGGGCGGCGTTTAACGCCTTCCTGAACTACGTGGTGGGGTCCGCGGTCTTGGCCCGCCTGGGCCACCGCCCCCAGCCCCTGCCCCCCTTCGCCCGGTGGAAGCTGCCCCTCGGGGTGGTTTTCGTCTACGCAGCGGCGCTGGGCATGCTGGTGGGGGGCCAGCGGCTGAAGGTCGGTTTCCTTGAGGTGGCGGGCAGCAACGTAATCACGGCCCTCAACCTCGCCTTTCTCATCGAGGGCATTGCTGTGGCCTACTTCTACCTCAGTCGCCTGTCGGTGCCCAAGTGGTTCCGCATCCTGATCCTGGTGTACCTGCCTTTCGGTCCTCTGGTTGGCCAGCTCCTGCTGTGGGCCGGGATGCTGGACGTGGCTATCGACCTGCGCCGCTTCGCCCGGCAGGGCCAGGCCACCTGACGCTGGGCGCGGCGCCGGGGGGTGACGGAGTGAAGGTGATACTGACCCGTGACCTGCCGGGCAAAGGGGTCCGGGACCAGGTGGTCACGGTGGCGGACGGCTATGCCCGGAACTACCTGATTCCCCGGGGGCTGGCCGTGGAGGCCACGCCGGCGGCGCTGAAGCGGCTGGCCGAGGAGCGCGGCCGCCAGAGGGACTCGCTGGAGCGCCGGGCCCGGGACTCGGCGAGGATGGCGGCACAGCTTCGGGGGGCTTCGGTCACCATCGCCGGCCGGGCCGGTGCGGACGGCAGGCTCTTCGGCTCGGTGACCGCCATGGACGTGGCCGCCGCGCTCCGGGAGCAGGCGGGGCTGGGGGTGGACCGGCGGCGCATCGAGCTGCCTGAGCCCATCAAGCGCCTGGGACGCTACTCGGTGCTGGTGAAGCTGGGCCACGACCAGACTGCGGTGGTTGAGGTCACCGTGGTGCCGGAGTGAGGAGGCGGGAGCGTGGCAGGGAAGCGGGCAGGCAC
>JAIMBG010000217.1 GCA_023511555.1 Acetobacteraceae bacterium
TCAAGAGCGAGCCCCCTCTTCCCTCTTTTTCACCCCCAGCCATCACCTTCCACCACGAACAATTTTACTCACATGGGAACGTCTGTTTGGGCTCGCTCCTGGGGTTCCTCCGGCCTGGTCAGGGTAGCAGGCGGGGCGGGGAGCCTGCGGGCCTGGGAGCCCGCTGGGAGGACCTCAACCCCCTGGAACTCGAGCGCCTGGGATCGGGGGGACCAGAGCCTGCTGCTGCTCTCCGACCTCGACCTGGCCAAAGCGCTCAACCTTGTGGTCTCTGCCCGTGGAGAGTGCCGGCCCACTGTGGGTGGGCTGCTCCTCCTGGGGAGAGATGAAGTGCTGGCCCGCCTGATTCCCACCCACGAAGTGGCATGGCAGGTGCTGGACGAAGGCCAGCGGGTGCGTGCCAACGACTTTTTCCGCTGGCCCCTTCTGCGGCTCGTGGACGAGATCATGGACCGGTTCCGCGCCCTAAATCACGAGACAGAGGCTCAGGTCGGCATGTGGCGGCTCCCTATCCCCGACTACTCGGAGATCGGCTTCCGGGAAGCAGTAGCCAACGCCGTGATCCACAGGGATTACTCCAAGGTTGGGGCCGTGCACGTCCAGTGGTATCCTGACCGTATAGAAGTGAGCAATCCAGGCGGGCTGGTCGAAGGGGTCCGGCTCAACAATCTCCTGGTTACCCCCCCGCGACCCCGTAACCCGGCGCTGGCCGATGCCTTCAAGCGGGTCGGGCTCGTGGAACGCACCGGCCGGGGCATCGACCGCATATTCGAGGGTCAGCTCCGCTTGGGGCGGCCCGCGCCGGACTATGGGCGTACGACCGAAAGCAGCGTCGTGGTGGTGCTTCCTGGAGGGCCGACATCTCTGGCCTTCGCCCGTTTCGTGCAGGAGTGCGACCGAAAGGGCCAACCCCTTTGCCTCGACGATCTGCTGATCCTCAACGAGCTGCAACAGTCGAGGCAAATCGACGTTTCCCGAGCACGGGAGGTCACCCAGAAGGATGAGCGGGAGGCGCGAAAAGCGCTGGAGCGGCTGCAGGAGGTCGGGCTCATCGAGGGGCGCGGGGAAAGGCGCGGACGGGTCTATCACCTCGCAGCCAGGGTTTACGAAGCCCTGGGCCAGCGCGAGGCCTATGTAAGGGCCGTGGGGATAGAAGCCACTCGCTGGGCAGAGCTTATAAGGGGCTATGTCAAAAGATACGGCAGGATCACCCGAAGCCAGGCTGCGGAGTTGTGCGGCGCGGGCCAGGCCCAGGTCGGCCGCCTGCTGCGGAGGCTGGTCGAAAGTGGGGAGCTGGAGAGGAAGGGGGCCGGTCGGGGAACGTATTATGTGGTTAGAAACCCCAGACCCGCCGAAGCTGGCTCTTGATATCACTAACTGTGACGTTTAAAACGTGCGCTGTGTATTCGCGGAGCAAAGTGTACATTTCGGTATCAAATCCAGGTGACTCAACGGTTTGGGGGGTTTTGAACCGGCTCGGGTGTGAAGTTTAGCCGCCAGCTAAGCTGCTGCAAGCATCTTAGTCTCGGTCCCACGACCCAAGGGCGCCCACTCGGCCGCCCGCCGCCTCAGCCCCGCCGGGTGATGCCCGCTTTCCCAGGCTCACCAGAAAGATGGCCGCCAGCACCAGGACCATGCCCAGCACCTGGAGCCCGGTGAGCTCCTCGCCGAAGGCCAGGTACCCCAGCAGCCCCGCCGCCACCGGCTCAACCGTGGCCACGATCGCCGCCCGGTGGGGAGCGATGGCCCTCACCCCGGTGATATAGAGGTAAAAGCCCAGGAGCCCGGGCACGGCCCCCAGCCCCAAAAGCTCCAGCCACCCCGTCCCCGAGGCCGGCCGCTCTAGCGGCGCCCCGGCGAGGAGCAACACCGCCAGCAGCGCCGCCCCACCCAGGGTCATGGTCCAGAAGTGGAGAGTGAGAGGCGAGCGGTCCCGGATCAGCCGGTCGGCCAGCACGGTCAACACGGCGTACCCCAGGCCCGAGACCAGCCCGGCCGCTACCGCCAGAGGGGGCAGGGCGGCCGCCGGCGCCGGCTCCCGCGGTCCGGACGGGCCGGGCGCGAGCGCGGGCGCTCCCCCGGCCGCCGCGGGCCCGCCCACCAGGCCGGTGACCAGCACCACCCCGGCCATGGTCAGCGCCAGGGCCAGGACGTGGCGCCAGCCCAGCCGCTGCCTCAGGACCAGCCAGGCGATCAGCGCCACGAACATGGGGTTGGTGTAGTTTAAGACCACGGCCACGGCCAGGGGCACCCGGCTTATGCAGTACATGAACATGCCCTGGGAGAGCAGGACGGAGCAGACCGCCAGGACGGACAGCCCGGGCAGCTCCCTGGCCCTTATCGCCAGCAGCCGCCGGTCAAAGGCGGCCGACCCCAGTGCAATCAGGGCCGAGGCCACCGCCGCCCTGCCCAGGGTGCAGGCGAACGGGCCCATGCCCTCCCGCCCCAGGAGCCGGATGAACACCCCGGTGGTGGACCAGCACAGCCCCGCGCCCAGGGCGCAGGCGTAGCCGCCGACCCCCAAAGCGGCCCAGCGGGGGATCCCCGCCCGCACGCCCGGCCCGGCCAGCGGCGGCGCGGTGGTCGGGGCGCGTCCCACCGCCCCGCCCGCCCCCCGGCTCACCGGCCCTGGGCGGCGTCCGGCGGGAGGGACTCGGCCTCCAGCCGCCGTAGGAACTCCTCCAGGCCCATGGGGCCGAGGTCCCCCTGGGACCGGTGCCTCACCGCCACCGAACCGGCGCCGGCCTCCCTGTCGCCCACCACCAGCATGTAGGGCACCTTCTCCAACTGCGCTGCCCGGATGCGGTAGCTTATGGTCTCGCTGCGGTCGTCCAGGTCCACCCTGGCCCCGCGTGCCAGGAGCCGCTCCTTCACCTGCCGAGCGTAGTCGGCGTTGCGGTCGGTCACGGGCAGCACCCGGGCCTGGACGGGGGCAAGCCACAGGGGGAAGGCCCCGCCGTAGTGCTCGATGAGGATGCCGAAGAACCTCTCCAGAGACCCCAGGAGCGCCCGGTGGACCATGAACGGCCGGTGCTCCTTGCCGTCCCGGCCGATGAACGTCATGTCGAAGCGCTCCGGCAGGTTGAAGTCGAACTGGATGGTGGTGCACTGCCAGTAGCGGCCGAGCGCGTCCTTGATGTGGATGTCGATCTTCGGCCCGTAGAAC
>JAIMBG010000218.1 GCA_023511555.1 Acetobacteraceae bacterium
GCTCTCGGGCATGTGGCTGATGTCGTGGCCGTCGAACACGACCGAGCCGCTCGTGGGCTCGTAGATCCTGACGATCACTCGTCCGGCGGTGGTTTTGCCGCAGCCGCTCTCGCCTACGAGGCCGAGGGTTTCGCCGCGCGACAGGCTGAACGAAATGCCGTCGACGGCGCGGACGATACCCCTGTCCGCCCCCCAGATGCCGGCCGTCACCTGGAAATGCTTCTTCAGGGTCTTGACTTCGAGGATCGGGGTCATTGGCCCACCGCCTTTCGCAGCTCGACCTTCGGCGCGAGCGGGTGCTGCAACCAGCACGAGGCGCGGTGGCCGTCGGACACCGTCACGACTTCGGGCTCAGCCTCGGCGCACACGCGCATCGCGTAGTCGCACCTCGGCGAGAACGCGCAGCCCCTCGGAGGCTGGATCAGGTCGGGCGGCTGGCCATATATGGGGACAAGTCTCTTCTTCTCCCGCGCATCGAGCCTGGGCACGGCGGAAAGCAGCCCAACCGTGTAGGGGTGCCGCGGATTCTGGTATATCTCCCTCACGGGGCCCTCCTCGATGATCTTCCCAGCGTACATCACGATGACCCTTTGCGCGATCCTGGCGACCACACCCAGGTCGTGCGTTATTATCATGATCGCTGTGTCCAAGCGCCCCTTCAGGTCAACCAGGAGGTCGATGATCTGGGCCTGGATGGTGACGTCCAGCGAGGTGGTGGGCTCGTCGGCGATGAGAAGCTTGGGGTTGCAGGCCAGCGCGATGGCTATCATGGCCCTCTGGCGCATCCCGCCGGAGAACTGGTGGGGGTACTGGGCGATGCGGCTCTCAGGGTTGGGAATGCCGACGATGTCCAGCATCTCCACCGCCTTGCGGCGGGCCTGCCGGCCCCCCATGCCCTGGTGCCTCTGCAGCACCTCCACTATCTGGAGCCCGATGGTGAGCACCGGGTTGAGGGAGGTCATGGGGTCCTGGAATATCATGCTGATCTCGTTTCCCCTGATGCGCTGCATTTCCCGATCCGTCTTCTTGACCAGGTCCTCCCCCTCGAACAGCACGCTGCCATCGACGATGCGTCCCGGCTCGGGGACCAGCCTCAGAATCGAGAGCGCCGTCACCGTCTTGCCACAGCCGCTCTCGCCCACGATGCCGATGGCCTCACCCCTGCCCAGGTCGAAGTCTACCCCGTCCACCGCCCGGACCTTGCCCGAGTAGGTGCTGAACACCGTCCGGAGGCCCCTGACCTGCATCAAAGGCTGCTGTTCCACGCCGGCCACCCCCTAACGGCGCAGCCGCGGGTCGAGAGCGTCCCGCAGGCCGTCTCCCAGGAAGTTGAACCCCAACATGGCCATGCAGATGGCCACGGCGGGAAAGAAGAGCTGCCAGGGGTAGGAGCGCAGGGCCGGGGTCCCCTCGGAGGCCAGCACGCCCCAGCTCGCCATGGGCGCCGACACGCCCAGGCCGATGTAGCTGAGGAACGCCTCCAGGAAAATGGCGGTGGGTATCTGCAGCGTTATGGTGACGATGATGGGACCCATGCTGTTGGGGATCAGGTGGCGGAATAGGATGCGCCAGCGGCTGGCGCCCAGCGTCCGGGCCGCCAGCACGTATTCCTGCTCCTTAAGGGACAGAATCTGGCCCCGCACGATGCGGGCCATGGCCAGCCAGTAGGTGATGCCGAACGCGATGTAGATGTTCATCAGCCCCGCGCCCAGTACCACCATGAGCATGATCACGATGAGAAGGAGGGGGATGCCGTAGAGGATGTCCACCACCCGCATCATCAGGTCATCCACCCGCCCCCCCAGGAACCCCGACACCCCGCCGTAGACCACCCCGATGCTGAGGTTCACCAGGCTGGAGACGATGCCGATGGACAGCGAGATGCGGGCCCCGTACATGACCCGGGTAAGCAGGTCGCGGCCCAGGAGGTCGGTTCCGAACCAATGCTCGCGGGAAGGCGGCCGGTTGCCCTTGCTGAGGTCCTGGTCAGCGTACGTGTAGGGAGACAGCATGGGGCCCACCACGGCCACCACGACCAGGAAGCCGATCAGCACCAGGCCCACCATGGCCAAGCGGTTCTTCTTAAGCCTCCGCCAGGCGTCCTGCCAGTAGGTGATACTGGGCCGCACGATGGGCGCCGCCGCCGTCTCTACCTCCCGCCTGACGGGTTGAAACAACTCGGAGGACAGACTCATGCTGTCTCACTCCCTCTGCTCCACGTAGGAAATGCGGGGGTCGATGAAGACGTAAGCGACGTCCACCAGGAAGTTCATCAGCACCAGCAGGATGCTGTAGAAGATCGTCACCCCCAGGATCACGGTGTAGTCGCGGTTGTAGATGCTGGTGACGTAGTGCTTCCCCAGGCCGGGGATGGCGAAGATGTGCTCGATGATGAAGCTCCCGGTGAACACGCCGGCGATGAGAGGGCCCAGGTAGGTGACCACGGGAATGATGGCGTTCTTCACTGCGTGGCGGTAGATGACCATGAGCTGCGGCAGGCCCTTGGCCCTGGCGGTGCGGATGTAGTCCTGCTGTACGACCTCCAGCATGCTGGACCGCATCAGCCGGGCGATGAAGGCGGTGGAGAACCCCGAAAGCGCGATGACGGGCATGATGACCTGCTGCGGGGAACCCCATCTCGCCGGCGGGAGCCATCCCAGCTTGAGCGCGAACACGTACATGAGGAGAGAGGCGAGGATGAAGTTGGGCACCGAAACACCGACGATGGCTGCGAACATGGCCGCGTTGTCCTGCCACTTGTTCTGGTTCAGGGCAGAGATGATCCCCGCCGGCAGGCCGATCACCAGGGCCAGGCTGACGCTCAGGGCCCCCAGCGTCGCCGATATGGGAAAGCCCGAGTTGATGATGTCGTTGACCGTCCGGGCTTCGTACTTGAAAGAGGGGCCCAGGTCCCACTTGAGCAGGTTCCACATGTAGTCGGCGTACTGCTTCCACAGCGGCCAGTCAAGGTGGTACCGGGCCTCGATGTTTCGCAGGATGGCTTCAGGCAGTTTCTTCTCGAAGGTGAATGGTCCCCCCGGAATGGCGTGCATGAGCAGGAAGGTGACGGTGACGATCACCCACAGGGCAATCACCATGGAGAAGAAGCGCTGAAGGATGAATCGCGTCACGGTCCATCAC
>JAIMBG010000021.1 GCA_023511555.1 Acetobacteraceae bacterium
ATCGCGATTCCTGCCATAGGTTACATAATGTTCCTCCCCCCGACGCGCCTGGCCGACCTCATTCCCAAAGCCGAATTCCTGGTGCGCCACCTGCAAGTCAAGTTCATCAATTTTTCGCAAAGCCTGCAACTGCTGCCCGGAACTCCCATAGTTCGACGAATGGAGGAGGCGGGACTGGCCGATCCGGAGCGGGAGCACTGGGACGTGGGAGGTTACCGTTTCGCCGACCCCAGGGTGGGCTTCCTGGCGTCCAGGCTTGAAGGCTGCAACAACCAGATTACACTGCGCAGCGATGCCGCTATAAACTACATTGAAGTCGTCCTGGCCATCCTGGAGCGCCGGGTGCGATCCGCCGGCCTCAACCCTGCCGCGCTTCCCGACCCGGGGCGGTTCAAGGCTCTCAAGAGGCGGCTGGGCGGGGTATACCTGGATTTTTTCCGGTCTGCCGTGGAGCTTGCGGCAGGGACCTGGAACGAGCGAGAGTTCCGGCGAATGATGGCCGCCCGTGACCGCAAGGTGACCCAGACCATGGGCGAAATGCAGAACTGGCTCCTGGACTTTTGGGGTCGGCGGGCGCCCGAGGGGGGTGAGACCGATGAGGCGGTGTCGCACGGTCCTGGTTAATCCGCGCGTAGAATCGTCGATCTACGCGCTGGCAACCGCAGTGACCGAGCACCTGGGATTGAGCTATGTCGCTGCCGTGCTCCGGCACGCCGGCCACCCGGTCCTCGTGGTCGACTTGGACGCGGAACGTTCACTGTCCAACCCCATCGATGCCATCAGAGGGTTTGCTCCGGACCTGGTGGGCCTTACCAGCACGTTTCTTACCATGGCCCAGGCACTCCGGCTCGCCAGGGCGCTGAAAGCCCGTCTGCCCGGCGTGTTCATCCTCATGGGAGGACACCACGCCACGTTCACCTGGCAGCGGCTGCTAGCCGGCGAGCCCCAGGTCGACGGCGTCGCCATAGGCGAAGGGGAAGAGACCGCCCTGGACCTGGCGGACGCACTTGCGGGCCGGCGCCCCATTCAGGGCATCCCCGGCCTGGCACTGCGGGGGCCGCACGGTCCTGAGGTGCAGGTGCTGCGCCCTCCGCCCGACGTCGACGCGCTCCCCTGGCCGGTGCGGGACGGCGTGGCGCGGCGCCTGGCCGAGGGCAAGGTCGTTGCCGTGTCAGTGCTGGCCAGCAGGGGCTGCTTTGGCCGCTGCACCTTCTGCAGCACCTCGGCTTTTTCCGGCTCCCGCTGGCGGCCGAGATCCCCCGCCTCGGTGGCGGCGGAAATCGCGGCGGTGGCCAAGGCATACCCTCAAGCCCGGTTCCTGCACCTGGCTGACGACGAGTTCCTCGGGCCGGGACGGGCCGGCAAGGAGCACGCCCTGGAGATCGCGCGGTGCCTGATAGACCTCGGGCTGACGCTGGACATTGAGTTCGATTGTCGGGTGGACAGCTTCCTTCGCCTTAGCCCCGACGAGATCGGTCTCCTGCGACAGGCCGGCGTGTCTTCGGTATACATGGGCCTTGAGTCGGGGCAGCAAGACATGCTGGACCTCTATGCCAAGGGGACAAGCGTGGAACAGAACCGGGCCGCGCTGCGTGCAGCCGCAGAAGCGGGCCTTTCGACCTCCCTGTGCGGCTGCATCCCCTTCAATCCATACGCGGACGTCCATTCACTGCGTGAAACCGCCGGTTTCCTGCTCGAAGTGGGACAGGCCTCGCTGGTCAACCTCACCCAAAGGCTGCAACTGCTTCCCGGGACGGGCCTGGAGCAGAAGATCCGTTCGGACGGGCTGCTGCTGAGCGACAACTACCGGGGGCCATACCTGTACCGCTACCGCGACCCTGTGGTGGGAACGCTGGCAAAGTGGCTGGACGTGGCCGACCATCCCCTGGCTGTCGCCGAGAACTCTATCGTCCCCTACGTCAGCCATCAGGTCCGCCGCCTCGCCAGGAGCGTGGGAATGCCACTGGAGTGGCCCCCTGCCCAGGCCACCCTGAACGCGTGCGCCGACATTCAGCAGCGGAACCACAGCTTCTTCATGGATGCGCTCCAGATCGCCGCCCGCGGCGGCGACCCATCGGAGTACCGGACGCTCGCCGCCGCCTATTGGAAGGACCTAGAGCAAGGCCTCGACCTGGTGCAGCGCCTGTTCCACACCTTCGCCCTCCAGGTGGAAGACCGGCTGTTCGCCTGAGGTGATAGCCATGACCCTACGAGTGGCCCTGGCCACCGTGCACTATGACGGTCCGGGGGCGGTGTTCCCGCGCACTGAGTGCCTGGGCCTGGGATACCTGGCCGCCGTCCTGCGCCGGCACGGGTTTCAGGCCATAATCATCGACGCTCAGGCGCTTGAGCTTGATGAGGCGTCCTTAAGCCGCCGGCTCCTTAACGCCGGCGCCGGGGTGGTCGGAATCAGTCTGAGCCACGCCACTGTGGACGCCGCCTACCGCGTGTTCGCGGCGGTGAAGACCAGGTCACCCGACACCATTACCCTCGCCGGCGGCCACCACGCGACCTTCGCCGCCGACGAGGTCCTCCGGGAGTGCCCTCACTTGGACGGGGTGGTGAGGGGGGAGGGAGAGATGGTCTTCCTCGAGCTCTGCCGCTGGATCCAGGGTGGATCCCCAGATTACTCCAAAATAAAGGGCGTGTGGTGGAAGGCTGGGAATAGCGTGATCAAGAATCCCGATGCCCTTCCGGTGCCCAACCTCGACGAGTTGCCGCCGCCAGCGCGGGACACTCTGGATGCCCTGGTGCTTGACAACAAGGAGGCAACCGTCGCCTTGCTCACCAGCCGCGGCTGCCAGGGCGCCTGCAGCTTTTGCAGCAGCGCCGCATTCCACCGTCTGGGGGGCGGACGAGCCTGGCGGGCCCATTCCCCGGACCGGGTGGTCCGAGACATGCTTCACCTGGCCCGGACCTACCGGCTGTCCCCCCTGCGCCCGCTCTTTGTATCCGACGATGATTTCATCGGTCCCCCGCCGGATGGGCTGGAGCGGGCGGACGGCATCGCCAGCGCCCTGCTCTCACAGCGGGATCGAGTGTGGTTCGAATGCGACGCGCGGGCCGATGCCTTTTGTCGCAGCAACCGCCCGGTCCTTCGCCGCCTCGCCAGCGCCGGGCTGAGCAGCGCCTTTGTCGGCCTGGAGAGCTTCAGCGCCGCCGGCCTCAAACGCCTGGGGAAGGGCCTGTCCCCCCGCGTCAACCGGCGGGCCATCAGGGAGATGGACCGGCTCGGTATCCTGCGTCCTGCGGTGGGGTACATCATGTTCCACCCCTGGGTGCGGGCAGGCGAAATCATGCAGAGCGCCCGGTTGCTGGCCAGAATCGGCCAGCTTACTGCCTACAGCCTGCTGTCCCAGGCCCAGGCCTTTCCCGGCACGCCCCTGCGGCGGCGCCTGGCTGCCGAGGGGCTCCTGCGGGCGAAACGCCATACTGACGTGACCGGATATGAGTTCCGCGATGCGTCAGTGGGGGAGCTGGTGCGAACGCTGGAAGGCCTCCTGGAGCCCCGCTGGCGGCAGGAGGTCCTCGAGCTGGACATGCGTTCCGGCAGTTGCTGGTACCGGGCAGACCTGCTTTGGCGGGCGCTCCAGCAGGCGGGCATAACAACACCCTCCCTGGCGGCCTCCAGAGGCCAGGTGGCGGAGCTGCGGCGCCGGGCTAACGAAGCCAACCTGCGCTTCCTGCGGGCCCTCCTCCGCCGGGGCCCAGACGAACCGCGCATCGCGCTCCACCAGTGGTGGGGAACGCTGTATGACATCCAAGAGGAGGCCCAACTGGCGCTGTGCCGGCTGTATGAGGCGGCTGACGGGGCCCTTAACGAGCCAGCAACAGCCCTGGACAACAGTGGAGGAGGGTCGGCAAGTGAGCAGACATCGTCCGGTGGCCCTGGTAAACCCACCGGATCTCGATGCCGTGTATCATAACGTCGTAGCCGTGTCCGAACACCTGGGGCTTTCCTACATCGCCGCCGTGCTGCGGCGTGAAGGCATCCCGGTGGTACTCGTGGACGCCGATGCCCTGCGCCTGGACGAGGCCGAGGCGATCAGGCGGACCCTCGCCTGCGAGCCGGCGATGGTAGGCATCACACTGACCTTCCGCACGGTCGATCCGGCCTACCGCATCGCCGGACGGGTCAAGGCCGCAAGCCCCGACACGCACGTGACGGTGGGGGGGCAGCACGCCACCTTCGCCTTCCGTGAGATGCTCGGCGAATGCCCCGCCCTCGACTCCGTCGTCCGCGGGGAGGGCGAGATGACTGCGTTAGAGTTGGCCCGAGCGGTGCTGACCGGTTCGCCCCTCGAGGGCATCAAGGGGCTGGCTTATCGCGACGGCGCCGACGGCGTCGCCCTCTCCCCGCCACGGCCCCTGGTCAAAGACCTGGACAGGCTTCCGTTCCCGGCGCGGGACACGCTGGATGAACTCATCGCGAGCCAGGGAGCCTTCCCCCTGGTGAGCGTCCTGTGGACCAGGGGATGCCCCGGCGCCTGCACCTTCTGCAACACGCACTCGTTCTACCGCCTTGGCGGCGGGCCAGCGTGGCGGGCGCGGTCGGTGGGCAACATCCTGGCCGAACTGGAGCAGTTGGGCGCCCGGTACGGCCTGCGGTACATCTACACCACCGACGACAACTTCATTGGCCCCGGCGAACTGGGACGCTCCTGGGTCATCGGCCTGGCCCAAGCCCTCATCGACCGGGATCTGGGCATCTCCTTCGAGGTCGACACCCGGGCCGACTCCCTGGACGAAGAGCTTCTGGCTCTCCTGCGCCAGGCCGGGCTGGCTTCGGCTTTCATCGGCCTAGAGGCGGGCACGCAGAGGCTGCTTGACACCTGGGGCAAAGGCACCTCCGTGGAGGAAAACCAGACCGCCGTCGCCCTCCTCCGGCGGCACGGCATCCTGTATTCCATGGCCGGCTTTATCATGTTCAGCCCCTACGGCACGCTGGAGGACGTGGCCGAGAATACCCGCTTCCTCCTCCGCCTGGACAACGCCACCTACTGGAACATAAGCCAGAGCCTACGGCTGTTTCCGGGGGCGCGGATCATAGAACAACTGCGCCGTGATGGGCTCTTGCTTCCCAACTACAGCCACTCCATGGCATACGGGTATCGATTTAGAGACCCCCGTGTCGGTGCCCTGGCCCAGGCCATACGGCTAAACTACGGGCTGGAAGCCTCCTCCGCCGACGCCCTCCACGACTACGTTCAGATAACCACCCTGCTGTTTGAACGCCGGCTGGCCAAGATGGGCCTCGCCGGGATCGACGGGCCAGACCTGGCCGGCTTCCGCCAAGCCACCGCCGCCTGTCTGAGAGAGATGTACCAGGCCAACGCCTCACTGGTTCTGGATGGCGTGGCCCTCGCGGAGGCGGGCTGGAACCCGGCGTCCTTCAACGCCAGGGCGGCCCTCCACCGGGGGCAGCTGGCCGAAATCACGGACCGCACCAAGGAAGCCTTCCAGCGCTACCTTGATTCGGTCGTCGCCCTCCTGGGGGGAGCAGCGTGAGGGTAGCACTGGTCAACCTGAAGGATCATGAATCGGCCGCCTACTTCCCCCCTACCGAGCATCTGGGGCTGGCCTACCTTACCGCCGAGCTGAGGCGGCGAGGCCACCAGACCCATCTCATCGACGGCGACGCCCGCGGCCTCGAGGATGCCGAAGTCGAGCGCCGGGTCGTGGACCTGAGGCCCGACCTGCTGGGCATCACCACCACCCACCTGATCGTCGCCAGGGCGGTCGCCCTGGCCGGCCGGGTCAAGCGGGCCGTGCCCGGCGTGAAAGTCATCCTGGGGGGGCACCACGCCACCTTCGCCGCCGCCGACCTGTTCCAGGCTTGCCCGGCGGTTGACTTCATCGCCCGGGGAGAGGGCGAGATCACCCTGGGAGAGCTCGCCGACGCTCTGCATCAGGGCCGCCCGACCGAGGCCATCGCTGGTCTCTGGAGCCGGACCCCGGGCGGCACCGTTGTGCGCGCCCCCGACCGGAGAGCGGCCGCCCTCGACGCCCTCCCGCTTCCTGCGAGAGACACCCTGCGCGCCCTACCCAGGGGCACGTATCAGGCCCTGGTCGTGCTTACCAGCCGGGGGTGCGTGGGGCGTTGCCGTTTCTGCAACACGTGGCGCCTCCCCACGCTGGGGGGCGGGCCCAACTGGCGCGGCCGCGACCCCGAGGCGGTCCGCGACGAGGTGCGGGCGCTTTGGAATGAGTTCGGCCACAGCAGGTTCTTCTTCGTTGACGACAACTTCATCGGGCCGGCCGAGGCCGCGCCCCGGGCGCTGGAAATCGCGCGGCTGGTGAACCAGGTGGACCCGGGCATCACCATGGAATGCGACATGCGCGCCGACTCGCTCAGCGACCTGTCCACAATGGTCGAGCTCCGGCGGCTGGGCCTGGTTCTGGCATACATCGGCCTGGAGTCAGGGTCGCCCCACGCGCTGAGGCTGTATGGGAAGGGGGTCAGCGTGACCCAAAACGCCGTCTGCATCCGCCGGCTTCACCGGGCAGGCATAAAGACCCCAGAATGCGGCGTGATCCTGTTCCACCCCTACGCCACACTGGACGAAATCCAAACCTCTGTCCGGTTTTTCTGGCGGCTGGGGTTTACCTCCCTCAGCCCGTACTGCGGTCTCAGCCGCAGGCTGGCCCTCTACCCCGGCACGGATCTCCTGGAGCAGGTCAGGAGCGACGGCCTGCTAGACCCTTCCTGGCGGCACGACCGGGTGTACGCCTACCGATTCCGCGACCCCCGCGTGGCCCTGGTGGCGGACGCCGTCCTCGCCCTCAGCGGCGGGGACAGCGTCGCTGCCAGGATAGACGCGCTCACCACCTACCTCAAGGTCGATGTGCTGAGCGCCCTGTCCGCCCTTCTGGCGAGGGTGGGCCGTCGATCCGGGACCGACCGCAGCGCGGAGAAGGCCGCACGCCGGATCCTCCGCCCCGCCTTCCACGCCGCCGGCCGGGCGGGTGACGCCAACTGCCGGGCGATCCTGGAGCTGGTCGATCTGGCCCGGCGGGGGTGGCGCCGGGACGCCTTCCAGGAGATCATAGCGTCATACGAGGAGACAGCGCTCCAGGCCCTGGCGCAGCTGCGAACCTCCATCGAGAAGGCTGTGATCCAATTGACCCCGCACTTGCCCGAGGGGGGTGTGTAAGCTTGCCCTGCAAGGTGTCGCTGGTCAATCCCATGTGCCTGGTCGAGCGTCATTCATATGTAGCGTCGCCCCACATGGGGCTGGCATACGTGGGCGGGGCCCTGCGCGCCGCCGGCCACCAGGTTCAGATCGCCGACGCAGATGCTCTGCGCCTTTCGGAAGACCAGCTGGTGGACCGCGTGTTGGCCTACAACCCCGACGCCGTCGGCATAACCTTCTCCCACGAAACGGCGCTGGTGGCCATGGATGTGGCACGGCGCCTCAAGGCGGCGAGCCCGGCCCACATCGTGGTGGGTGGGCACCATGCCACGTTCACCCCGGACGAGATCCTGCACGACTACCCCGCGGTGGACTCTGTGGTGCGCGGCGACGGCGAGGAGACCGCTTCAGAGCTGTGCTGGTCGCTGGATGCCCGGGAGCCGCTGGAGGGCATCAGGGGCCTGTCTTTCCGGCGCCGGGACGGCCGGATCGTGCACAATGACGCCCGACCAGCCCTGGAAGACCTGAGCCGGCTGCCCTGGCCGGCCCGCGACGTAGTGCGTGAGGCCGCCACTGCCGGCTTCATGCCCATCTTCCCCATCGTCAGCAGCCGGGGCTGCCCGGGCGTTTGCTCCTTCTGCTCCACGCCCAACTTCTACCGCCAGGGTTCGCCGTCCCCGCGCCGCTGGCGCGGCCGGCAGGCCGCCGACGTCGTCAACGAGATGGAGTGCCTTTACAGGGAGTATGATGCAAGGCACATCTATTTCTGCGACGACAACTTCATCGGTCCTCCCCAAAGCGGCTGGGAGCGGGCCCGGGAGATAGCGGAGCTACTCAAGCAGCGGAACCTCGACCTCACCTTTGAGATCGACCTGCGGGCTGACGCGCTTAGAGAGCAGGATCTCCCGACCCTCGGACTGCTCAAGGAAGCCGGCCTGATCGCCGCCTACGTCGGCCTGGAGTCAGGCAGCGCGTCCATGCTGAGGGTATACACCAAGGGCACCTCCCCCGCCCAGAACGTGGGGGTGATGCGGACCCTGGCCGAATGCGGCATTTTCACGCCCAAGGCCGGCTGCATCATGTTCAACCCCTACGCCACGTTCGATGATCTGTACCAGAACGTCGCCATGCTAGACAGGGTGGGACAGGTGTCGTTCTGGAACCTCACGCGCCGCCTGGAGCTGTTTCCGGGCACCAGTATCGCCAAGAGGCTGCAGCGGGACGGTTTGCTTCTTCCAAGGCGCCACTTTGCCGATGTCTTCAACTACCGCTTCATTGACGAGCGCATAGCAGCCATGGCCGACGAACTCGACTTCTACTCGGATCCTCGGGTGCAAAGGATAGACAGCCTGGCCAACTTCATAGACGTAAACCTGCCCATGATGCTGGCCCGTGGCAGGGGCCACAAGCTGCCCATGGCTCTCCCCGAGGGGCTCAAAGCCCTTCGCGCTGAAGTATCCCGCCTCCACCTAGAGTTCTTCCTGAGGGTAGCAGAGTGCGCGCAGAGGAGTCGGGCGTGGGAGGCCCGTCCCTACCGCGAACCCTATCTGGAGACCCTGGTAGGCCTCTTCGAGCAGACTCAGGAGGCTACCGTGGCGGTCCTGGAGGAGGCCCATGCCTCGCTGGCCGCCGAGACGGCAACGCCATGAGGGTCGTCCTCTACAACCCGCCCTCGCCCGAACAACGCGGCACGCCGCTGGGCCCTCACGCGCTGGCCGAGCACCTGGGGCTGGGCTGCCTGGCCGCCCACCTGCGCGCTCGGGGCGACACCGTCCTGATCCTGGATGCCGACGCCCTAAAGATCCCGGACGCCGACGCCCTGGGCAGGATCTTTGACTTCGGTCCCGAGGCGATGGGAGTGACCCTCACTGGGCTGAGCCTGTGGAGGGTCCCGGGCTTCTTGCGCCGGGTCCGGGAGCGACTGCCCGGCCTCGAGGTCACGGTCGGAGGCCACCACGCCACCGTTGCGACGCCTGAGGTGGCAGCGACCGGTATTGGACGCGTTATCGTCGGCGAACCGGACCGCAAGGGGCCCGAGGATCCGGGGCCCCTGCCGGAGAGGGATACCCTGGAGGCAATGGTCAGGCACAGCGTCACCCCTCACACCGCCCTGCTGATCTCCTCGCGGGGCTGTCTCTTCGACTGCCCCTTCTGCCCCGTCCCAGCGTATTCCAGACGGTGCGGGAGGAGCCGGGTGGAGTGGCCCCTGCCGGCGGTCCTCAACCAGGGCCGGGACCTGGCCTCGGTCGGTGTCCGGCGCGTCCACCTGGCCGACGACGACGCCCTGGGCTGTGGCGCCCCAGGAGGGCCCGAGCGGTGTCAGGAACTGGTGGCCCGTCTCGTCCACACGGGCCTGCGCGTGGCCTTCAAGGCCTGCCACCCCGGGACGAACGAGCTGAGGGCGCTGGAAGGCCTGGCGCGTCACCTGGCACGGCGAAGGTGGACCCACATGGTTCAAGTGTTTCTGGGCCTTGAGGGCATGGCCTGGGGGCTGGGCGCGCCGGCCAAAGCCCTCCCGCCCCAGGCCCTGGCCGCCACCCTGGGTCGGCTGAGCTCCCTGGGCATAGACGTTGAGCCGTCGGTGCTCCTTCTGTCCCCCTGGACGACCCGCCGGAGCGCCCTGCGGGCACTCCGCTTCTTGCTGCGCCATGGCATCTGCTCCAGCGATGCGGTGCTGGAACGCGCCGTCCCCCTCCCCGGCACCTGCGTCCCGACGGAGGCGCCGGCGCCCGAGCTTCTGGAGGCTCTGGCAGCCCTGCACCCTGCCCTCACCGAGCTTGCCCACCTGGAAAGGCAGGCCGCCTGGGCCGAGGCCCTCACCGAGACTTTGGGAACCCGCCCCAGGGATGCGGCGATGCTGCGGCGAATTGCTAGGAGGACGCGAGTCTGTGCGGGCATGCGGGCTGGCCAGCTGGCAGTCGCGGCCCTCTCAGGCAGGCAACCCGAGAACCTGTGGCGACCCACAGCCGCGCTGGCGGCGGGCCTGAGGGGCGCCACATACCGGTTCCTGAGCCGTGCCGACCGTGCTCTCCATCAACGGGAGTGATGCCTTTTGGAGCCTCTATGGTACAAGGACCCGGCACACTACCTGGGCGGAGTGATTGAATACCTGAGGGACGCCGACCCGGAAGCCCCGGTGCCCGTCCTGGCCGGCGGGGCGGCAGGCTACGACCCGGTGGCGCGGTTCGGCGGAAGGCCGGCGCCAAGCACGCACGGCCCCGGCCCAGCCTCCCATGGCGACCTCGAGCGAGAGGCCCTCTTGCTGGCGCGTCGCCTGCCAGGCACAAACTGTCCCGTGGTGGCGCAGCGAGACGACCCGTTCCTGGCCGTCGCCGCCGTTCACGCCGTAAGACACGGGCGCCCGCTTCAGGTGGTCGATGACCTGCAGGGGCTGTGCCGAGTTCTGGCGCAGTCCGATTCCCTTCCCGGCAGCGTGACCATCGCCGCCCACCCTGCCCTCCTGGATGCGCCTGCCCTGTACCGCCTACAGCTCGCCGCCGAGCGCGGCGGCAGCCGCGGGGCCGTGGTCTCTGTTCCCTACGGCGTGCTCACCGGGGCCAGCCTCGCCAGCGCCAGCCTGCTGCCGCTGAAGTCCTCGGGCCCACTTCCCCTCTCCGGCGAGGATGTCCTGCTCTTCGGTTGCACCGGGGTACCGACGGTGCACCAGGACGGCGTCCTACATGTTCTCGACCGCGCCGCGGTGCAGCGCGAGGGGCTCCACTGGCTCCGCAAGAGCACCATCCGCTGCCTTGGCGCTTACGGCCACGGAAACGAAGACATCGTCTACTGCGGCCCCGATGTGTTGTGCTCCGGCTGCGATGCCGAGCCCGGCGGTGTCGCGGCCACCGCCCGAGTGCCCCACTGCCGCCGGGGCCATCCCTGCCACCGCGCCCTGCGGGACCACCTGGGTGTCCAAACCCTCAGGGCGGAGGTCGTGGCCCTGTTCTCTTGCCTGGGAGTCGCGCCGGCAGGCAACAACCTGGAGGCAGAAGCCAGCATCGGGATGCGCGCGCTTGACGGCTGGGCTCGGGCGGTGGTGGCAAGCTTCCGGACCCATTTCGCGCGCCCACCGGTGCTGACCCTGTTCCTGCTGCTGCTGAACAGCGGCCGGCCGCTGGGGGAATGCGTGCTTGTATGCAACAATGCCGTGGTATCGGCGCGCGACGACCTGCCCCCCTTCCTGCTCGCCGGGGACCCCGAGCTGCGCTTTGTCCCCCGGCCGGCCGCGGCCCAAGCCCTGGCAAGCGTTCCGGTGCCACCGGGGCTGGAGGGGGCCGACCTCTACCTCACGGCTGAGGACGCCGGAGAGGCTTCAGCCGGGGCAACAGAGTTCGCCCTGGTACCTGAAGGCGGCGGCTGGACCGCGCTGGCCTGGGGAGCACCGGGGTCCACGGCCCCGCCCCGGCTCAAGGTGACCACCGTGCCTCCCGTGCCAGGGCACATTCTCAGGGCCGCCTCAAGCTTCGCCGCGGACTACAAGGTTCTGGAAACCATCAATCGCCCGGCAGCAGCCGCAGCGAAGGGGCAGGCGTCGCAGGTTACCACCCTCGCCGTCTCCCTCTCCCGAGCGCTGTCGGAAGCGCGCCACACGGTGCGCGGCTACGAGCAGGCCCGGCGCTCCGGCGCCCGCCTGCGCACGGCCTACCTGGAACTGGGGCGCAGCGTCATGCGCCACCTCCTCAGTCGGACGGCCGCCGGTTCCCTGATATTCCTGGACGATTACCGGGCGGCGTTCGACGTCGAGGAGCAGAGCGTGCTCCTGGAGGAAGCGTCTCCGTGCGGCCACCCCGCGACCAGATGCCTGCTCCGGCTGAGGCTCGGTCCCCCGGCACGCCGCGAGACGGTGTCTTGCTCGCGCTGCGGGGTGGTGGTTGACCGGCCCTGGGGGGGGCCGCTGCGGCTCGAAATCGACAGCGGCGGCACCATCCGAGACGGGGTGGTGGCGGTACGGCTTGTCGCCCATAACCAGGGAGGCGACCCCCTGGAGGGTTGGATCGGTGCGGCCGCGGAGTTGCGCGGATCGAGGGGGGGGGTTTGGGGGCCAGAGCACCTGACCCTGGGGCCAGGAGAGAGGTGGGTGCAGTCAATACCCTGGCCCGGCCTGGAGGGTCTCCCTCCCGATGTGTACCTCTTCTCCGCCTACGCCTGCATCGGCCTGGAGCTATACCAGTCCCAGCGCTTTAGATACCTGTCGGGTCAATGAGGGGGGTGGGCTGGGTGGAAACCAGCCGGACCTCGGCGTGGAGGGAGCTGCTGGCCAGCTCCCAATACCGCTGGTATTACGCCTCCACAATCGCCACCGTGGTGGGCGACGCCCTCGCTTCGGTCTCGCTCACCCTGTACTTGTTCGCGCTGACGGGCTCGCCCTTCAGCCTGGCCCTCAGCATCAGCCTGACGGCGATCCCCTGGATTCTGGTCAACCCGGTGGCAGGAGTGCTCGCCGACCGCTTCAGCCGCGGCGCGCTGGTCTGCGCCTTTCACATCGTGACAGCTCTCGGGTTGGCCTCCCTGGTCGCCGGCGGTGGCACAGGCCACGCTCTGGCCGTGTGTTTCCTCGCCGGAGTCGCGGCCGCAGGCTCGGCGCCGGCCCGGGGGGCCCTGCTCCCCCGGATACTCCAGCCGCACCAGTGGTCCCGCGCCTTCTCGCTCAATCTCCTGGCAGCCCAGGGTGGCAGAATGGTAGGCGCTGGGCTGGCGGGGATGGTGGTGAGGGTCTGGGGGGCACCCTGGGCGTTTGCGCTCGCTGCGGCCACCAGCCTGGCCGCCGGCCTCATGATGCTCAGGGTGAAGGCCGGGGCGGGCGCCGAACACGGAGTCCGAAGGACGGCGAGGGGCGCCGACCTCCTCGCCGATCTGGGTCGGGGCTTTGCTTGGCTGTTCCGCTTCCCCCCCACCAGAACGCTGGTGATCCTTTACTCCCTAGCCCTTCTGGCGGAGACACTGCCAGAGCTTAACACCGTGGTCTACCTGGACCGCGTTCTGGGCCTGCCCACCGAACTCGCCGGGACGCTGGTCGGCGCCATCTCCCTCGGAGCCCTGGCGGGGGCGCTCTGGGCCGTGAGTCTGGAGAGCCGGACGGCGCGGGGCCTCCCGTTCATCGCGGGCACCCTGGTCGTCGGTGCCTCGCTGGCGCCGGTGGCGGCCAGACCGGGGCTGCCCGCCACCATGGCCCTCTGGGCCACCCACGGCATCGGCCTGGGCCTGATGGAGGTGGCGGGAAACACCCTGCTGGCCGAACTTGTGCCCGACAACTGGCGTGGACGGGTGTACAGCGCCATCAACACGACCTGCACGACGTTCATGCTGGGCTGGGCCCTGGCGCTGGGCCGGATCACGGAAAGCGTCGACGTTCAAGCCGTGTTCGCCTGTGGCGGGCTCGTATCTTGCCTGGGGGTCGGACTTGCCTGTGCCTTGGGAGGGGCGGAAAACCTCAAGCGGGCCGGCCACGGCGGCGGGCCCCAGCCCCCTACCTGGTCTATGCCCCCGCGCCCCACCACCGCCTCGCCGTCATAGAATGCCGCCCACTCGCCGGGAGGCGCCGCCCGCCTCAAACTCCACCCGCACCGGACAACCGCCCGCCGCCGGGCACTCCGCCGCCTCCACCGACCGATAGCGGGCCTGTCCGCCCTCCTTCCTCGCCCTCACCCGCCCCGGCACGGCCGGGCGCCAAAGCGCCGCCCCCTCCCGCCCGGCCCTCCCGGCCGCCCGCGCCGGTCTAACCGGCACCGAACCCCTCGCCACCTCCTCTGCCCCGCCGCGACCCTCCGCCCCGACCCGACCCGCCCCCTTGCCCCGCCCCCGCATCCGCCGCCCTGCCCTTCTCCCGGTATAGGTAGCGCAGGGACCGGGGCGTCAAGCCCAAAAGCTCCGCAGCCCTGGCGCGGTCGCCCATGGTGGCCTGAAGCGCCCGGGCGATTACGCCCCTGGCCAGCCGTGCCTCCGCCTGCCGGAAGGCATCCAGCCACGCCTCAAGCTCCACCCTGCCGCCCCTGGCCAGGACCTCGCCGGCCGACTCCCCCACCGCGTCCGCCCAGGCCGACACCGCCTCCAGGGCCGCGGCCCAGCCGGGGGCGGAGGCCCCCGCAGGGCGGGCACCCGACTCTCCCCCCGCCGCTGGCCGGCCGGAAGGCCAGCCCGCGGCGCTATGCTTCGGCCTCAGGCCCGACCCCTCAACCGGTGCGGGCCCGCCCTCCAGGATCTTCCGCGGCAGGTGCCGGGGCTGGATCACGGGGCCGTCCGCCAGGGCCGCGGCCTGGGTCACCACGTTGGCCAGCTCGCGGATGTTGCCCGGCCAGTGGTAGGCCCTCAGCAGCTCCATGGCTTCGGGGGCGATGCGCAACGGGGCGCCCTGCACCCCCGCCTGCCGGGCCAGGAAGTAGCTCACAAACAGGGGGATGTCCTCGCGGCGCTCCCGCAGCGGGGGCAGGTGCAGAGAGGCCACGTCGAGGCGGTAGAGCAGGTCCTCCCGGAACCTGCCGGCGCGCACCTCCTCGAGGAGGTCGCTATTGGTGGCGGCGATCACCCGAACGTTGGTCTTCAGCACCTTCTCGCCGCCCACCCTCATGAACTCGCCGGTCTCCAGCACCCGGAGCAGCCTCGCCTGGATGGCCAGGCTGGCCGCCCCGACCTCGTCCAGGAACAGGGTGCCGCGGTCGGCGATCTCGAATATCCCCCGCCTCAGCCCGGTGGCCCCGGTGAACGAGCCCTTCTCGTGACCGAAAAGCTCGCTTTCCAGCAGCGTCTCGGTAAACGCGGCGCAGTTTACGCCGATGAACGGGTGGTCGGCCCGGTGGCTTAAGGAGTGGATGAACCGGGCGACCACCTCCTTGCCCGTCCCCGTCTCCCCCTGGATGAGCACGGTGATGTCCTTGCGGGCTATCCTCTCTGCCGCCGAGATCACCCGGCGCATGCGGAAGTTGTTGCCCACCACGAATCCGAACTGGGCATCCACCTTGGCCCGGTCCTGGAGTCGGCTGTCGAGGTCCAGGGAGCGCTCGATCAGCCTCTCCACGTCCTCCAGCACCTCGAACGGCTTTTCTATGTAGTCGTAGGCCCCGAGCTGTATGGCCTCGACCGCGGTCTTGACCGTGCTGTAGCCGGTCATGATGATGACCTCGCAGGTGGGGTGCACCGCCTTGATGTGCTTGAGCAGCGTTATCCCGTCGGAGTCGGGGAGCTTGAGGTCCACCAGGGCCAGGTCGAAGCGGGTGCGGTCGACGGCCTCCAGGGCCTCCTGGCCGCCCCGGGCCAGGGTGACGGAATAGCCCTTCTTGCCCAGCAGGTGGCGGAAGAAGGTGCAGACCTCCTGCTCGTCGTCCACCACCAGCACCTCGGGCCGCCCCGACCCACCCGGGGTCAAGTGCTTTCCCCCCTTTGCGCCCTTCTCCCCTCCCGCGGCGCCGGCTCATCGGCGCCCTCGGCGGTCTTGCGGTCGACGGGCAGAATGACGGTGAACGTGCTGCCGCGGCCGGGCTCGGACTCTACCAGGATGCGCCCGCCGTGGGTTTCCACTATACCCAGGCTGACCGAAAGCCCCAGCCCCGTGCCTTTGCCGGCCTTCTTGGTGGTGAAAAAGGGGTTGAAGATATGGGGGAGGTGCTCAGGCTTTATCCCGTGTCCGGTGTCAGCCACGGACACCTCCGCCTCCCTCTCCTTCATCGCCCGGGTGCGGATGGTTATCCGCCTTTGGCCCTCCTGTTCCTCCACGGCGTCCTTGGCATTGAGCAGAAGGTTTATCAGCACCTGCTCCAGCCGCTGGCCGTCGGCCGAGATCCTGGGGAGGCCGGGAGCAAGCAGCTTCTCAAGCACGACATTGCTCTTCTCGATCTGGTAGCCTACCAGGGCCAGGGCCCGTTCCACTACCTCGTTCAGATCGGTGGCGCCGAACGAGTACTCCTCCTGCCGGGAGAACGCCAGCAGGTTCTGGATGATCCGCCGCGACCGGTGGCCGCAGTTCTTGATGTCGGCGATGAGCTCGTAGCGGGGGTCATCGGGGGAAAGGTCCCGCAGGAGAAGCTGGGCGTCGCCGATGATCGCGGTGAGCGGGCTGTTGAGCTCGTGGGCCACCCCCGCCGCCATCTCGCCCAGGGCCACGAACTTGATGGAGTGCACTATCTGGGTCACGTCCTTGGCGTACTGGATGGCCCCGTACAGCTGGCGCTGCTCATTGAACAAGGGGTAGGAGAACACGTCGAGGATGCGGCCCGTGGGGGTCCGGAGTTGCTGGAACGAGGTCCTGCCCGAGGCCAGCGCCCCCGCCGCCGGGCAGGGGTCGCAGCGCTGGTCGCGGCCGTGGAGCGCCTCGAAGCACCTCCGGCCCACCACCTGGTCCACAGGGAGCCCGAAGAACTCCGGCACCGCCTGGTTCACCCTCACCACCCGGTACCCGGGGTCGATGACGTAGATCAGGTCGGTCACTGCGGCAAAGGTCTCCTCCCACTCCACCTTGCTGCGCAGGACCTCCCGGTAAAGGCGTGCGTTCTCCAGGAACACGGCCAGGTGGTCGGCCATCTGGCCCAGGAACATGAGGTCCGGCTGACTGTAAGCGTGGTCCCGGCTGCCCAGGTAGAGCACGCCCACCACCCGGTTCTTGGCCAAGAGCGGCAGAAAGGCGGCGGTAGCGATGCCCTCGGCCTTGAGCCGCTCATCCTCCTCCCCCGCACCCTCCCGGCCCCGCCGCTCCCACACCAGCGGCTGGCGGCTTTCCGCCACGCGGTGCAGCACCGATCCGGAGGAGAGCTGGCCCTGAGGCAGCCGCTTCCCCCTCTCTGCAGGGACCGACGCCCTCAGCGCGACCCGCCCGTCCTCGATAACGCTCAGGCTGAGCTGGTCAAACGAGATCACCGTCCTGAGCTTCTGGGTCACGCTCTCCAGCATCTCCTCCAGCGACATATCGATGTTCACGCTCTTGGCCATCTGGTTAAGGATCTCCAGTTGGGTGTTGCGCTTGGCGGTCTCTTCAATCTTCTTTTTTAGGTCGAAGTAGTAATTCTTCTTGGAGGAGTGGATGCCGGTGAGCCGCTCGATTAGCATGCGCTTGGTGTCTAGCACGGCTTGCGCCCCCTAAAGCGCTTTCCGGAAGATGGCCTCGATGTCCTCTGCCGTAGCGTCCCGGGGGTTGGTTATGAGGCACGCGTCCTTGACGGCGTTCTGCGAGAGCTGGGGGATGAACTCCTCCTTGAGCCCCAGCCGGGAAAGGTGCTCCGACACCCCGATGTCGGCCGCCAGTCGCCGCACCGCCTCCACCGCCTGGAGCGAGGCCTCACGCCGGGACAGCCCCTCCACGGGGGCGCCCAGCGCCCGGGCTATCTCTATGTACTTGTCCATCGCGGCGATGCGGTTGAACTCCATGACGTAGGGCAGGAGAATGGCGTTGGCCTCGCCGTGAGGCATGTCGAGCAGCCCGCCGAGCTGGTGGGTCATAGCGTGTACCGCCCCCAGGATGGCGTTGGAGAACGCCAGCCCCGCCTCCAGGCTGGCCATGGCCATGGCGACCTTGGCCTGCTCGTTGGTCTGGCTGGCCACAGACGCCGGAAGGTAGCTGGCCACCAGCCTCATGGCGCTCAGGGCGTGCACGTCTGTGAGCCAGGTGGCGGCCACCGACACGTACGCCTCGATGGCGTGGGTCAACGCGTCCAAGCCGGTGTTGGCCGTAAGCCTTTGGTCCACGGTGGCCAGGAGCAGGGGGTCGGTAATGGCGATGTCGGGCACCAGCGACTTGGAGATGATGGTCATCTTCACCTTGCGCCGGGTGTCAACGATGATGGAGAACTGCGACACCTCCGAGCCTGAGCCAGCCGTCGACGGCACCACCACCATGGGCGGGAGCGGCCTGGTGACGCGGTCTATGCCCTCATAGTCCTGGATGGAGCCCCCGTTGGTCGCCAGGATGGCCACCGCCTTCCCGGCGTCGATGGCGCTGCCGCCGCCGATGGCCACCACGGCGTCGCAGCCCGACGAGAGGTACTCGTTAACGCCCTCCTCGACCTCGTGGTCCTTGGGGTTGGGGCTCACCCCCGTCCACACGTGGTAGGACAGCCCCTGCCGCTCCAGGTAGGGCAGGGCCTTGTCCACCCACCCCGCCTTCACCACGCCGGGGTCGCTGACCAGGAAGACCTTGTATGCCCCCAGCCGCGCCGCGCTCTCGCCTACCTGGCTAAGCGCCCCGGTGCCGAAGATTATCTCGGGGGTAACGAACTTGCTGATGTTCCGGCTGATGTTCACCCTTCCCCCTCCCCCGGGCCGCCCTCTCGGCCCCCGCCGAAAACTCGGCAGCCGGGTCGACGGTTCTACGGCGCCCACCCCGATACCTGCCTGTGGGGCGGCGGGGGGGCTGGAAAAGCCAGGTTTGTGAAGGCCGGACCGCCTCGCAAGCTAAAGGGGGGCCGCCGGCTGCCAGGACCAGCGGTCCCCGCTGGCCCCGCGGGACCCCCTCCGCATGGGCCCGCACCGGGCCATACCCTGTGAGGTTGTTCCCCGCCAGGCCTCCAGAGCCCGCCACGCAGCGGATGCCCGGGGGCAGTACGCGGCTGCGCACCGTGGCTAGCCCGCCCGGGTCGAGGCCCGGCGCCCGCCGCAGGCCGCAGCGTCCCCGCCGGAGGCGGCCGCCGGGGTCAGACCGGCTGCAGGGGCGGTCTCCACGTCCCCCGGCACGCAGCCCGCGCCCATCACCGCCTTCATGGTGTTAAAGCACTGGGTGCGCCTCTCCCGGGTGCAGCCCAGGGCCTTGAGCTCGGCCGGGGAGGGGTGCCGCGCGAACGCCGCCAGGGCGCAGAAGCACACCCGGCCCTGCACGGAGTCGTAGTCGCGCCAGTAGGGACACGCCTTCTCCGCCACAATGCTCACCCCCTACCGGGCCGGCACCGCCGGCCCCGCATTGGTCAGGGAACCACCGCGCCGCGGCTTTGGGCTGCTGGCGCCGCTGCCTCCCGGGGCTTTCCCGCCCGGGCATAGGCCAGCCAGTATGCGCAGCCCACGAACAGGGCCCCACCCACGATGTTGCCCAGGGTCACCGGCAGCAGGTTCATGCCGAAGCCGGCCCAGGAGAGGTGCGCCAGGGCCGGGGGGGCGGCGGGCGCGACCCCCGCCTCGAGCCCGAAGCCCTGGGCCAGCACCGGGGCCAGGGCCGGGGCCCCCTTGAGGAGGATACCCATGGGGATGAAGTACATGTTGGCGATGCTGTGCTCAAAGCCGCTGGCCACGAACGCGGCGATGGGGAACACTATGCCCAGGATCTTGCTCACCGCGTCCCGGCCCGCCGCCGCCAGCCACACCGCGAGACACACCAGCCAGTTGCACATCACTCCCCGGAAGAACGCCTCTCCAAAGGTCAGGCTGCACTTGGCGTTGGCGATGCTCACCGCTTTGAGCCCCACCAGGCCCCCATTGGCCTTCCACAGCCCGGTTCCGTACATGATCAGCACCACCGCCAGGGCCCCCAGGAGGTTGGTGAGGTAAACCGCCGTCCAGTTCTTAAGCAGTTGCCCGGGGGTGACCTTGCGCTCCAGCACGCCGGTGATGATGAGGTTGTTGCCGGTGAACAGCTCCGCCCCGCCGACCACCACCAGGATCAGCCCCAGGGAGAAGACCAGCCCCGCCACCACCCGGGTGAGCCCGTCGCCCACGTACTTGGCCAGGTCGCTGGTGGCTATGGTGGAGAGCTGGGCGCCCAGGGCGATGTAGGCGCCGGCCAGCACCCCCAGCACCAGCAGGGCCAGGCCGCGGGCGGCCACCTTCTTCTCCGCCGCGCCCACCACGGTGGTGACTATCTGCGGCGGGGGGTCGCAGGAGGTGGTGGGGACGGTGGTGGTGGCCGGCACCCGGCCGTACCCCACCGTAACCTGCATGGTCTTAAGGCAGAGCCGCCTCCGCTCCGGCGTGCAGCCGACCTCCGCCAGCTCGGCGGCGCTGAGCTTCTTGCCGAAAGCCTCCACCTCGCAGTAGCAGATGAGCCCACTCAACGACTGGTACTCCTGCCAGTACCGGCAGACTTTCCCGGCTGAGGTTGCAGCCACGCTCCCGCCTCCCTCCCCCGTCATCGCCCGGACTACCGCTCTGTGCCGCCGCGTCGTGGCGCCCGGCGCGGGCGGCTCACGGGCGGCGCTCCGCGCCCGATGCGCCCGGGCTCGCTCTGCAGCCGCCCCCCCGCTGCGCCCGGGCCCCTGCCCCGCGGGGGACGCCGCGCGCGAGACTCCCCGGGAAAGCCTCCGCCTGAGCCGCATCTTTACAACCTGGTGCGGGTTGAGCGCGGTCCGCCCTGCGGCCAGGGGCCGGCAGGGTGCCCGGGCCTCATCGGCCTCCCACTCTTTTACGTAGCAAAAAGCGTGCCAAAACCTCTAGCCAGGCACCCAAGGCCCCAAAGGCAGCGGGGGCGGCCTTTTGCACGGCCGCCTCCGCGTGAACGGGATAGGCCTTGTGCCAGTTTCGTGACGAAAAGTGCCGCAACTGCGGCAGCCGGTGCCGCAGGTTCGTCAGCTGGGCCCCGCCCCGGTCGGCCTCCGCTGCTGACGCCCGCAGCCGGCACCGGGCCGCCTCATGGGCCGTACCCGCCGACCCGCGGTCATGCGGCGGGGAGGGCTTCAGCCTCCACGGGGTCATCGAAGGGCGAAAAGGTCTGGCTAGAGCTGCACTATGATGTCGTTTATCCTGCCAGGGTCGAACGGCTCCTGCCGCTCACCTTTCTCATCGTCATAAGAATACCAGGCGGCGCCGCACCCCGCCGCCGCAGGCGTGGCACGATGGACCCCCAGCCCGGGCCTTTGCGGTCCGGGCCGGGGGGGCAAGTAACGAGCGCCCAGTTCCTGCTGCCGCCAGTCGGGGCCAGTCACCGTTGCACGTAAGAGTTACAGTAGTTGTACCTGTTGGTCACGTTGCTGGGGTTAGGGTCTGGCTGGTAGAACTCGGGCGCATCTCGCGCCCAGTTGCAGGAGGGCTGGCGGTCGAGACGACTGGCGTGGATAAGAACGTTGACGTACCCGGTGGGGCAGCGTCCTTCCCCGAATCCCAGAGCGGTTCCTCCGTAGGTTCCCGCCGCTATCGGGTACACGTCGCAGGTAGGCCTCCAGGTCGCTGCCGGTGTGCGGGTTGGACCCGGTAGTACGGGGCTGGTTGAACGCGCTGGTGACGTCAGGACATAAGGTGCAGAGGGCCTCAGAGTTCGTGGTTGCCGCCTCAATGGCTAACTCGTTCAATGGAATACACGTACGCGGCCAAAACTGACGCCGGAGTAAGCGCGATCGTGCCGCCGATAAACATCGCGACGAGCAGTCTGATGCAAGGCTTCACAGCCCACCACCCCCGGCGTCTAATTGCAGATGGACGAACCAGGTTGACCCGTCAGAGGACACTACGACCACTCTGTCCTCGCCAGCCCATGACGGTGGGTAGTGACGGTTGAGGGGGCCGGGTTGTCCATAGAGGGTGGTCTTCGGCTCCCCAACGGCGATGTCCACCACGACAAGCTGCGCCAGCCCCTCCGGCGCGCTGACGGAGGGCGCCAGGAAGGCCAGCCTGCAACCGGAGGGGCTCCATACGGCATAGTCGTTGAAGAGGAACCCCCCTGCATCCACGCTGAACGGGGGTTTCGACGGATCGGCAAGGTCGACCAGCATCAGGCGGGGTTCCAGGGCGCCCGCGTTGTCCGGCTGTACCGCAAGCCAGCGGCCATTCGGAGACAAGGCTATGGGGGCTACCGATTCAACCAGCGAAGTCAGTTTGCCCCCGGCTTCGGGCGCAGCCAGGATACGATGTGCCTTTGCCTCGAACACCAGGTGCCCAGCCACCGAGTGCCCCCAGTATTCGAGGTGATCGCCCGACCCGAAATCGGCGGCCGCCCATAGCCGCCGGGGCGGATCGCCTGGAGTTGCCATCCATATGCTATGGCCATTGCTGAAGTCTAGGTCGTACCGGTTGGAGCCGAAGACTATGGACCCGCCGTCGCCCAGCCAGCGGGGACGGCTGACCCACTGGAAGGACCAGCCTTCGGGGGCAGCCTCCAAAGCCACCTGCAGGAACTCCCCCGGATCTCCGGTGGGCCACTCGACTGCGGTCTCGCGATCAGCCTCAAACACGTACAGGCTGTCGCTGCTGCGGTCGGTATAGGCGACGCAGGTGCCGTCCGCGGTTGCGGCCCATCCTCGCTCCCCGGTCGCGGACCACAACACTCCGGCGCATCGCTTCCCCAAGCCTGCCGGGGCGGTCAAGACAACAAGCGTAGCCGGCTGGCCTTTGGCCGACAGTAGCTTGTAGGTGGCGCCGTCAGCAACGACTATGGTCCCTTCCGGGGTCAGGCGTCGGACCGCATCCAGGGCCTCCAGCCCGCGAGGTCCTTCAGGTCCAATCCAGGGGACCAGCAGAACGTCGCCTTCGGGAGTTGTGATGGCTCGGGTCGGCACGTCGGCTACACGGTGCCAGGCCGTTCCTGCCGCCCTCACAGCGTAGACGGCCGCCAGGGCGGCCAGTGCCAGACATATGGCCGCAGCGCCCAGCCACTGCCAGCGGCCAAGGCGATACTTCATCAATGCCCCACCTCCACTCAAAGACTAAGGAGGGCCAACCCGCTGCCTCAACCAGTTCCGGAAGTCTTCCGACCATGCATACAGCTCCCGGTTCTCCCCCAGTCTCGTCGCGGCATGCCACCTCCCCCCGGGGCTGCCAACGTAGAGCGAGGTTTCCGCCGCAGCCCCATAGATGCCGTACAGGATTATGACCCGCCCCCTCACGGATTTGTTGCCCACCAGCAGAGACTGGGGCTCCCGATACCACAGGGCCAGCCAGCGCACGCCCTCGGGCGGCATGGGTTCTTCCGGCAGACCCTCGACGGCCTGGCGGTGGTGCGGCACGTTCGCTTCGGGGATGGTCTTTGGGGGCACCGTCTGCCTTGCCTCTTCGGCGATCATGTTCTGGACGCGAGACCACCCCATACCCTGCAGGATCTCCGGGTCGGCCCCGATGCACGCCGTCTCCGTTCCGTAACCAACGTCCGGCGGAGGAAGGATCGCCGCCGCTGGGGGTGTCATCGCGCCGTTCCGGCCGGGGGGAGCCGGCGACGTGGAGCGCGAGCAGGCGCAGAGGAGCAGCGAAGCCATCAGAACACAAGCCAAAGCCGCGCACACGTGTCTGGACACCGAGGTCCCTCCCTTGTCAGTTGACCAGGTTCGGCATTAGGTAATTGTTCTACGTGATTCCATTAACCCCCTGCAATGTATTGGCCCGTCACTAACTCCCGCCAGGAATTGGGGCCCGCCACAATTCGGTCGCGTCAACCGTGACCTCTGGGCCCCCCGGCCCTTTCC
>JAIMBG010000219.1 GCA_023511555.1 Acetobacteraceae bacterium
GCCAAAGATCGGGGGCGGGGATCGCTCCCCTATCCTGACCCCCGTCCCTGACCTCTGTCTTACCTGCGCTTCCATCTAATTTAATGGTATAAACCTGTTTTGCAGGTTCAATAGGTCCCCCGCCCTAGGCTGTAGCGACACGGTCTAAACGCCCATGCGCGCTGCGACCGGCTGGCGGCTGGCCGGCGCATGGACATGAGGGGGTGAACGGCACATGGGGTTTCGGCGGAAGATCATGAGCAGCTACGCCGCTATGGGCGTGTTGGCTGGCCTGGTGCTGGGGATCGGCCTCCTGCATCTGCGCCAGGTGGAGCAGCGCTACGCTGCTCTCCTCCACCAGGAGCAAACCGTCGCCCTGTTGGCAACACGCCTGGAGAACCTCTCCCAGGGGCAAGTACAGAGCACACACGGCTATCTGCTTGCAGGCGCGGAGCCTTTCCTGACGCAGCAGCAGGCGCTGGTGGACACCTGGGGCGGGGAAGTCGTCGGCCGGGTGGCGCAATCCCGCCCGGAGCCCGACCCGGCCTTTTACGTCGGCCGGGGGAAGCTCGAGGAGGCGGCCCGCCTCGTCCTGGAGCTGGGAGCCGACACCATCGTCGCGGACGGTGAGCTCACCCCGGTCCAACTGCGCAACCTCGAGCGGGAGTTCGAGAGGGCCGGGGCGGGGACCAGGGTCATGGACCGCACTCAGATCATCCTCGAAATCTTCGCCCGGCGGGCTCGGAGCCGCGAGGGGAAGCTCGAGGTGGAGCTGGCCCATGCCGTCTACGCCCTCCCTCGCCTCTCCGGCAAGGGGGTCACCCTCTCGCGGCTCGGCGGCGGCATCGGGACGAGAGGCCCGGGCGAGACGAAGCTCGAAGCCGACAGAAGAACCCTCCGCGACCGCATCGCTGACCTCAGGCGCGAGATCGGCGAGCTCCAGAGGCAACGTGAGGTCCAGGCGCGGACCCGCCGCGAGGCCGAGATCCCCCTGGCCGCACTTGTCGGGTACACTAACGCCGGCAAGTCCACCCTCTTCAACCGCCTGACCGGAGCCGGCGTCCTGGCCGAGGACCGGCTCTTCGCCACCCTCGACCCGGTCGTGCGGCGTCTCGAACTACCCAACGGTCAAAGACTGCTGGTCAGCGACACGGTCGGGTTCATCCGTAAACTCCCGCACCATCTCGTAGCGGCCTTCCGGGCCACCCTCGACGAGGTCCGCTGGGCCGACGTACTCGTGCATGTGGTGGATGTTTCCGCCCCCCGGTGGCCTCACCTCACCCGGGCGGCCTCGGCGGTCCTCCTGGAGGTGGCGGCTGGTCGCGAGGTGGGACGTCGGGCCGCGCCCGGAGAGCCTCCGGTGGTCTACGTCCTCAACAAGACCGACCGCCTGCCCGGCGGCAGGGAGGAAGCCCTCTCGGGACCCGGGGTGAGGGAGCTTACGCGCGAGGGTCCGGTGGTAGCCTTGTCCTCCCTGACCGGAGAGGGTGTGAGCGACCTTCTGGCCACCCTCGAGCGGGTCTTGGCCGACCGCCGGCGCGTCTTCAGGTTCGCCGTGCCCTACTCCCGGCCCGAGGTCGTGGCCGCCATCCACAATCAGGGTCAGGTCCTGCGCGTGGAGTACGGCCCCAAAGCCGTGCTCGTCGAGGCCGAGATGGAGACCACTGCGGGCCTGCGCCTCCGGGCCCGCCTCGAGGGGCCGTGACTCTCCCGCGTCCCCGGCGGCCTAGTCCCCACCTGCCAGCGGATCGGGGAAGAGGGGCTCCGCCGTGGCGGCCTCGGGAGGCCAGATGACCTCGTAAGCCCCGTTCCGGACCTGCAGGACGACCGTCTGGAGCCTGTTCTGGTTACGGTACTTCTCGAAGTTCTCGAACCTCACCGGCCCGAACACGGTGTCCATCCGGGTCGCAAGCAGGGCCTGTCGGAGCGCCTCCCTGTCGGCCCTGCCGGCGCGGTCCAGGGCGTCGGCCACGACCTTTATGGCGCTGTAGCCGGCGGCGGCATGGTGGGTGGGCTCGACCCCGTATTTGCCCTTAAACCGCTCCACGAACCGGGTCGCCCCAGGGAACCGGGCCGTGGCCAGCCAGGGCGCTGACACGTAGCACAGTTCAGCCGCGGGGCCGGCCTGCTCGGGGAATTGGGGCAGGCTGAAGCCGGCCGCCGCCCCCGCGAACAGCCGCGGGTTCACCCCGAGCTCCCGGCACTGGCGCATGATCAGCACGGCATCGGTCAGGTAGGACACCATGAACACCACGTCCGGCGGCTCCGCCACCAGCCTGGCGAGCATGGGCTTAAAGTCCAGCGACCCGGCCTCATACGGCTCGAACACCACCACTTCCACGCCGCGGCTGGCGAACCAGGCCTTCATGGCGTCGGCGGTCTGGGTGCCGAACAGGGTGTTCTCGAACAGGATGGCAGCGCGGCGCGGCTTGACCACCGCTTCCAGGAAGTCCTGCAGGCCCACATTGTAGTAGGTCGAGGTGGGGTTGATGCGGAAGACCCACTCCCAGCCCTGCTGGGTGATCTTGTCCGCGCCGGGCACGTCCACCACATAGGGCACCTTGTGCTGCTGCGCCACCTGGGCAATGGGGTAGCTGACGGCGCTGGAGTGGCCGCCCACCAGGGCCAGCACTTGCTCTACGGTAATCAGTCTCTCCGCCGCCGACATTGCAAGGGGCGGCTTGCCCTCGTGGTCGGCCACGACCAGCTCCAGGGGCACTCCGTCCACGCCACCCGAGGCGTTGATCTCGTCTACCGCCAGCCGATATCCCCTCTCCAGCATCTGCCCGAAGGCGGCCTCGCCGCCGGTGATGGGTAGCGGCGTTCCGATCCGCACCGGCTTGACCGCCCCGCCCTTCGGGGCGGGCGTGCAGCCGAAGGCAAGCACCAGCACCAGCACGGCCAGCGCCGCCGCCCCCAGCGGCCGCGGCCTGCCCCGCGAGCCTCCTCCGACTCCCAGCATTTCTGCGACCTCCCTTGTTTCGGCGCCGGCCAGGGCCGGCTCCGTTGCTCCGGGCGGCACCGGGGTGCGGGGGGCGGGGGGGCGCC
>JAIMBG010000220.1 GCA_023511555.1 Acetobacteraceae bacterium
GAGCTCTACAACTACGAGATGGGCCGGCTGCAGTACAGCCTGCTCGGCTGGGAGCTCAGCAACACGCGGCTCCAGCGGTTCACCTACCGCCCCGACTACGAGGCGCTGAAGATCACCGGCAACCGAGCGGTGGCGCGGGTCCGCCCCTGGACCGACCTCGTCTGTGCGGACGACCCCACCCGCACTGAGGAACAGGGCGGTGAACTACACGTCATCAGCCTGGTGAAGGTGCACGGCGCCTGGAAGCTGGCCGATGACCGCTACCAGGACGAGATGGCCAGGGCGTATCCCCGGGGCACCGACTTCGCCCGGCTCCAGGCGGCGCTGCCCGGCCGGGTGGCTGAGCTTCAGGCCGCGCAGGCCGAGTTCCGCGAGCGGATGAGGGCCGACCCGCGCCTGGCGGTGCGGCTCTCCGGCCCGGGGGCCGGGGACGGGCCGGGGGTGACGGGCTACCGCAGCTACGACCGGAGCCGGTGCGCGAGCTACGCCACCACCTACACCAACAATAACGGCGACTGCAGCACCACTAACTACAACACCCTGTTCAAGGAGTACGCCAGCGGCGGAAGGTGCGTGGACTGCCAGAACTTCGTGAGCCAGTGCGTGTGGTACGGGTTCGGCGGCACCAACACCTCCACGGCGATCCAGGGCCACTGGCTGCCGATGCTCTACGGCTACGGGGCGGACACCGACTGGTGGGCCGACCTTTACTCCACCGGCACCAACTGGCACTGGACCTCGGTGCCGGACTTCGAAGGCATGGCCACGGCCAACTACTTCAGCAACCTGACCGGAGTTCACGGCTACAGAACCACCGACGTCAACTATACCTGGGCGGGCGACATCGTGTCCATGAAGGCCTACTCCCACGTCTTCATGGTGAACGCCATCAACGACTACGACGGCGACGGCCTCACCGACTACAACGAGATCTACGTCTGCGCCCACACCAACAACCGCAAGAACGCCCGGCTGTCGAACCTGGTGCCCAGCTCCTCGGACGTGTACTACCTGTGGATCATGACCTACAAGGACCCGTAGGCCCAGAGGGAACATGAGCAAGCGGGGGCGGGGTCAGGGGATCCCGCCCCCGGTGCCACTAAGGCCAGCTCCCACTCCCACTGAGTCGCTGTCCTCCCCGTTCACCCCCCTCCTCTGCGGGGCCAGCGGCGCAGCTCGGACGAAGCCGGCTGAGCTGTGGAAGATCGACGTGGCCAGCCGCGAGGAGACCGTCCTGGCGGACTGGGGCAGCCGTGCGTGTTATCCACACTTCTGGGCCGACGACGGCCGCCTGCTGATGGGACGCCGTGTCGACCAAGTCACGGAGTACTTCCTCTTTGACCTGAAGACGGGGAACGCCGAGGAGCTCGTTTCCAGCCGTCTGACACGGTCTTCGAGGCTCCCTACATCATGTTGTTTGAGACGGCGTGCCCCTCACCAGGGGAAGCCTTTACGACGTCAACCGCCGGACCACGGCTCCCCTCCCCCTCCCGCCCCAGGGCTACTTCTACCAAATGCCCTATTGTGTCTCCCCCAACCGGGAACGGATCGCTCTGTGGATTGCGAACCAGCAGAGAAGCCACTTCGTCACCGTCATAGACTGCAATGCCGTCCCCTTGGTGCTCAGGACCTACCCGGCACCGGGAAGGGCCTGGAGTTCAGGCTGGCTGCGTGCCGGCAGGGGATGTTGGACCGGCGTCGGCGGGTGTTGGAGGGCGGCGAGCTGACCGCCGGCACCCGGGAGGGCAAGGAGCTGAACGTAGTCGGACGCGGTAGCGGTGAGGCTGCAGCGGTCGCCGGAGAAGTGGGGCGAGGTCATGCTGGGGGTGGCCTACGAGGGCCTGGAGAGGGCGGGGTGGATGGCGGCCGGTGGGTGAAAGCGGGGCTGAAGTGGTTTCCCCGGTCGGCGGTCGTCCTGGACCGGTTTCATCTTAAGCGGCAGCTTGTGTGGAGGCTTTGGGGCGGGACCCGGCGCTTTACCAGCAGGTGTGCGCCGTGATGGCTCAAGGCAGCCTGGAGCAGACGCTGCGGGCGCTCGACGCAGCGCCCAGGTGGGGCAGGGGAGGGCGCGCCGGGAGATCGAGGGGCTGATGGCCTATCTGGCTGACAACCGGGAAGGGATAGCCGGTCTGCCAGCCCGCGGCATCGCCCCGCCGGCCGCCGCCGTCGGCTCCGACGCCGAGGGCCCCTGGAGGATCGGCATGCCTGTGCTCCACGGGCCCCATGCCGGACGGCCCTGAGCCAGGGCCATACGACAGCTTTGCCATATCCAGCCCGCAGTTCCATACAACCAGGGGACGGCCCCTACCGAAACGTGACACGGTCGGGGTTGCCCCACTACCCTTCGGCCGGTCTGGTAGACTGCCGCGGCTTCGGGGTCAGCGCTGCCTGCCGGCCGGGCTCTGCCGCGACGGCCGTGGCCTGAACTGTGGTGATGTGCCCCGCACCAGGCGGCGCACCGTGCCCCGTTCCCAGTCGAGCACGTAGACCCAGGTGTCGGGGTGCTGGCCCGCGGCAAACGCCAGATAGCGGCCGTCAGGCGAGAGCGAGTAGATGCCCCCCGCCGTCTCGCGCAGGCCCGCCGGGATACGGCTCCTCTGGGCTTCATGGTCGCAGCGGAGTGGGGGCCGGTCGAGCTCGAGGGGCGGGGCGCCCGACGCCGGATCGAGGGCCAGGTACTGCGGCCTGCTGGCGCCGCTGAAGTCCAGGACGCAGGCCACGAGCTGGCCCTCTGCCGGCCAGCAGCGGGGAAAGTAGCCCCGGTCGGAGCTGCCGGCAATCAAGGTTCGACTCTGCGGGGCGCCAGGGCGCCAAACGGCAAGGCTGAAGGAGTAGCCGCTCTCCACATCGGGCACCGGGATATCCGGTGGGGCCTGACCGTGTCGCGCCCCGACTCCACCTCCAGCAGGTGGGCCTCGCGGCCCTCATCGCGCCCCGTGTCGCACACGTAGGCCAAGGTGAGGCCGTCGGGTGACCAGGAGAAGTCGGTTATCCCCCCCGTGGCGGTGAGCAGCCGCGAGCGCCCG
>JAIMBG010000221.1 GCA_023511555.1 Acetobacteraceae bacterium
CGCCCCACCCTGCCGATGCCGTGGAACCAGCGGCCGATTGAGTGACAGAACGGGGCAGGTCGCAGTTCATTGCCCGCCGAAGGACCTGTGATCGGTCGAGCGTGACGCCGCTCACTTTGTAGGTAAAAGCCAGCATCGCGCTACGGGCTGTGCCAGCCGCCGGCCTCGCGGAAACGAATCACCGCCTCGACCAGCTCGTCCGGCCCATCCCGCAGCACGTCGCACGCCGGCAGGCCGAACTGTGCCTTGACCCGCTCCCGCTCCCGCGCTGCCTCCTCCGCCGACACCCGCCGGCTGTTGATCCCGATCCCGATGATCTGGCACGGCTGATGGATGTTCGACATCACCTCATAAATCCGCTTGATCTCGGCCAGCGGCGGAATCGCCACGCTCTCCACGCCGGTGACCCGCGTCCGCCCCACTTCATAGCACAGGATCAACGCCTGCGGCGCGCAGCCGTGCAACAGCCCCAGCGTGACGCCCGAATACGAAGGATGCACCAAGCTCCCCTGCCCCTCGATCAGCAGAATGTCGTGGTGCTGGTTCTGCAGCACCAGCTTCTCCGCCGCCCCGCTCACGAAATCGGCCACCACGCAGTCGATCGGCAGACCATCCCCCTCGATCATGATCCCCGTCTGCCCCGTGGCGATGAACTTCGCGTCATACCCCCGACGCTTCAGCCCCAGCGTCACCTCCAGCGACACCACCATCTTGCCGATCGAGCAATCATGCCCCACCGTATGCACCCGCAGGCAGTCCGGCCGCAGCCCCACCCGCCTCCGCCGCGAGCCGTCCGGCGTAACATGCCCTCCTTTTTCTCCGGCCATTCCCCTACTATTTTCCAGCACAAGAACCCTTCATGCTGCTCCAGTCCTGGGGCGGTTTTGGGGAAATGCCCCAGGTAAGTAGACGTATGCCGGGAGGGTCCAATCGTTGCCTCCCTGATCGGCCAGGAGTAGCCATGGATCGCCAATTTCCGACAAGGCCGGGCGGGAAAAAATCCTACGGAGAAACTGTTAATTTGCGACAGACCAGAAGGATTTTCCAGATGGCCGCCGAATACGAACAGCACAGAAGGGAAGCCGGGGCGGGGGACGGGCGTTAGAGCGGGCACCGGCGGACGTCCCCCGGGCGGGCGGCGCCAGCCCTTCGACAAAAGCGAAGGACACAAGAAAGCGAAGTGGGGCGGCATCTCGGGGCTGACCGGTGCGACAGTTGAATAGCATGGGGCCAGTGGGCCGGCGGGTGAAGCGGATCGGCTCCCTTAAAACGGCTGTACCCGACAGGGTGCGCTGGCCGAAGGGGGGGTGGAGTCGGTGCGCAGGACATGGCTGCTGATCCTCGCTCTCACCGTTCTAGCCCGGCTTGCCGGTGCCCAGATGACGTGGCCGCCCTAAGCGCATAATGAAAGTGTCGCGGCACAGGCTCGCTGGCCTTTTTTTGTTTTTATGGCGGGATTCTCGACGGTACGGCAGGGACAGCAGCCGTGCAAGGCGAACGTTGGCCTGGGGGGTGGACGAGTCCTGGCGGGAGGGTAGGACGTCCCGCTGGAGGCGGAGGCCGTGCACGAGTCAAGGTGGCTCAAGTTGTATTTCGGGCTCTGCATCGCGGCGGGGCTGGGAGTGCTGTTGGCCTATACCATCAGGCTGACCTGGACGGAACTCCTGTTCTCCCTCGCCTTTGCGGTCGGCATCGGGGCCCTGGAGGCCGTGCGCTTCGTGTTTCCCTCAGGGGAGGCCGTTTCGGTCAGCTCCGGCCTGGTGCTGATGGTGCTCTGGCTGTTTGGGCCGGGGGCGGCCATGGCGGCCGACGCCCTGGCCATATCGGTGTCGGGGGCCATCCGCCGCGCCCCCTTCCGCAGCGTGCTGTTCAACATCGGCCAGCTCGTGCTGTCCCTGGGCGGGGCCTGGCTGGCCTACAGCCTGGCCGGGGGCCTGGTGGGGAGGGCCGTTTTCCCCGAAGCGCTCCCCTCCCTCCTGCTCAGCGGGGTGGTTTTCTTCCTGCTCAACTCAGTGTTCCTGGAAGTCGGTCTCGCGCTGTACAAGCAGGCATCGATCTGGGGGCTGTGGTGGGAGAGCGTCCGGCTGTTCTGGGCCAGGTGGGGGATATCTCTGGCCTTTGGACTTTTCCTGGTGGCGGCCTACCCGTACTTCGGCCCCCTGTTCCTGTCCGCAGTGCTGCTGTTCGTGGGCGGCCAGTACGTCCTGCTGAGGAAGTACGCCGAGGCCAACCAGCAGAGGGCGGTCGACTCGCTGCTGGAGCTGGCTGCGGCCCGCGACCAGTTCCGGCCGGGCCACTCCGACAGGGTGCTGCGGTACGCGACTGCCCTGGCGGAGGAGCTGGGGCTGGGCAAGGACGACGTCCGGCTGATCCGGTACGCGGCGCTGCTCCACGACGTGGGCATGTCGTCGGTGCCTCAGGCGGCGCTGGAGAAGCGGGCGGCGCTTACGCCCGCGGAGCGGGCCCGCATCCAGCAGCATCCGGCGGACGGCGCCCGCCTCGTGAGCCGCCTGGCCCCCCTGGTGCCGGTGGCCAGGCTCGTGCGTCACCACCATGAGCACTACGACGGAAGCGGATACCCCGACGGCCTGACGGGGGGCGACATCCCCCTGGGGTCGCGCATCCTGGCGGTGGCAGACGCCTTCGACTCGCTCACCGTGGACCAGCCCCACCGGCCCGCCTGCACGCCCCGCATGGCCCTCGAGGAGCTGAGAAGGCACGCCGGCACGGACTTCGACCCCCAGGTGGTGGAGGGACTGGCCCGGGTGCTGGAGCGCGAGGGGACCCTGGCCCCCCGGGCAGGCCAGGGCCTGGACGAGGAGATAACCCTGACCATAAAGCACCTGAAGGACTACGTCGCTGCCTCGCGGCCGGCCATAGGGACGCCGCGGCCGGCGGGGGGGACCGCCTCCGCCCGTGAGGAGGCGCTGCTCCGCGAGATCAGGCAGAAGGCGGCCGGCGTCGTGGCGCTCTATGACCTGGGCAGGGTGATCAACGCCTCCCTGAGCC
>JAIMBG010000222.1 GCA_023511555.1 Acetobacteraceae bacterium
CAGATGTGTATAAGACCCACGCGTGGGGCGGCCGGCCGGCCCTCCCGCGCCCAGCGCGGCCTTGGCGGCGGCGTAGCCGGTCCCAGCGCTCTCCAGCACGGTGAGGTCGGCCTCCACCCTCGCCTGGCAGGCCAGCCGCCAGCCGCGGCAGCGCTCGGCGTCCGTCAGGAGCGAGACCTCGACGGGCGTGGGCTCCCCGCCAGCCGTGGCAGGGCTCAGGCGCACCCGGCACTTGCCGCAGACGCCGCGACCCCCGCAGGGGGAGTCAAGGACCACGCCGGCCAGCCGGGCGGCGTCGAGAAGAGGGGTGCCGGGGGCGACGAGGGCGTAGCGGGGCGAGACACCGGGCGTTGCCGTTCCTGAGAGGGCGGTGTCACGCGGTTGCGGCGACCCGGTTGCGCCCCGGACGGTCTGCGGTGCGGTGTCCAGCCCACAGCCGGGGCGGAAGATGGCGCGCACGCGGGAGGGTCTGCGCCGGTTGGGGGTGCGGCGGGAGATGAAGGTCAAGCATGACGCCCCCTCGGCACTGGGATAAGCGCTGTATATAGATTCTGGGCGGGAGGGGGCGTTCCTGCTAAGCCTCTCAAGCGGCGGGAACCGGCCGTGGGCTTGCCTCAGGCTGAGCGCCGAGTCCTAACTCGCGTGACCCCTGCCACTCTGCGGCGGACGTCAAATATGAAGGACAGCAGCCTCTCCATCGATTCGTCCACCGCAGGCATCGGGTTGTTGTAAGCTATCGTCTCTTTGCCAATCAGAATCGCCCCGTAGGCCAGGAGGTCGTTCTTTGACTGGGCCTCAGCAAAGTCCCGGTTCTTCTTATTCGCCAGCACGGTACCGAGGGCACGTTCGAACCGGCTATGGCGGTATGCATCGGGGAAGTCGTCGCTCTCCATGAACGATATCCTGAGGCCTGCCGTATCCGCGTGGTCTCCGGGTTTCCTCGATCGTCCCCCGGTTCGCTCGCCGGTGGGGTGCGACCCATGGCCAGTAGGTTGGCCTCTGGAACGGGCTTGTCCGCCCAATAACTGCAGGTCCGAGTACTCGTCCTGCTGCAGTATCTCTTTGGCTAAGGTGATCGCCTCCTTGGCTACCAAGGCCAGCTTCTTACCCTCTTCCGCGCTCTTGTACTGGTTCACCTCCGCCTCCAGAGAGGGCTGTATCCGTTCAAGGCACTTGAGAAACAGGTGCCAGTCTTCGTTGATTTCGAAAACCGCCCTGGCAGGGGTTGGCCTGAGGAAGTCCGCATCGATGAACCCGGAAACGTACCCGCTGCCTAAGACCCCGCTTTCGACGCCCTCCGCGTCTATAGCCGCGATGTCTTCCACCACAACCACGCCGGCGTTCCTGATGGCGACCTTCCCGGTGCCGCGGGCCTCGAAGCCAAGGTGGAGGCACACCTTCTTGGACCGGTCTCCACCAGGGTACTGAGTGGAGTAGCCCTGAGCGAGAGCAGGGAGATTCAGCTCCGGGGCCGTGACCTTCTCAGCCGAGGCACCGGCATGGATCACCACATCGAGTTGCCCACTGGCAAGCTGGCTGGAAAACTTGCTCCCGATCGCTCTGGTAAGACGTTCCTTCCCCAGTGGGCTCCTGGCCTTGGAAGGATCGACCTTGAGCTGTTCAAACACTATGCGCATTCCTGGGCTCGGCAGGGCATCCCTTTTCAGGGCTCTCTTCAGCTCGTACTCGCTTTCACCCTCGCGAAGCACAACCTGAATTGTGGGGGCGGACGCCGACTTTCTGCTGAAGAACGTCACTTTCCTGGCAAAGGTCTGAAACGCCAGCAGCCCTATGCCCAACTGGCCAATCTGCAGGGTCTGAAGGGAGGGCTTGTCGGACCTGGCAACCTGCGCCAGCTTCTTCTCCCAGTCGGTCTCGTCCATGCCCGGCGCGTCATACTCAAGCGTGATGGCGACCTTCGAAAGGACGATGCGGACGTGGCAGGGCGGTGGAGTTCCCGTAGGGTAGTTCTCCCGCATGGCATCTATCGCATTGCTTATATACTCCTTCAGTGCGTCCGCAGGCGTAGGATAGTTATCCCCTAAGTACTTGACAACCCGGGCGACGTCAACCCCTATCCTCGGCACGCCCGGCTCCCCCCTTAATGACCCTGCCCCTCAGGTCTGTGGGTCGTTAGCGCCCGCCAACGCAGGAACTGTCCCTCCTCCGCAAGCGACATCAGCAATGTAGCGCAGTAGCCCACGTCCTTGAAATTGAGCGACGCCCGAAGGACTTCCCTTGGAATAGCGCTCGAATCGCGAAACCACGCCAGGTCGTCCAAGAGCAACGAGATGATGTGCTTTACCCTCTCTACTCGCCGCTGAGTCTCTTCAGCGCTGGGCTCATCGCCCCCTTTCAACCCAGCCTCCTGCGCCAACCGCTCCACTACTAGGCGGGGAGGGGGTGTTTCGCCTCCTAAGCAGGCACTGAGGGATTGCCCGTCCCAGCCAATTGCGTCCGCCAGCGCATCGACCGTCGCGAACCGGTGTTGTTCCCTCCACCAGTCCCTGATCTGGTTCCACAGAACCTCTAGACCTCGGTCCACCGCAGATTCGCCCTCAAGGAACGCCCTCACCCGCCGCAGGTTGGCCCCTTCGGGACGTCTGGACGAGCCGGCAGAGAACCACCTCCTAACCGTGCCGTACGGAACGCCGACGGCCTGAGCGAGCTGCCTTTTATCCCACCCCTTTGCCTGCATGACCCGGGTGAGCGCATTCAGATGGTCTTCCTGACTGTTTCCCGCCACTCTGGCACCTCCTTGCCCTTACGGTTCGGCAGCTCACCATAGCCCTCCTGCCAATAGAAGGGCCCGGTTCTGGTCTGGTATGGCGTGACCGGGGCTCACGCGCGCAGGGTGATGGCAGCCAGGCCAGAAGACAGCAGAGCATTGCGCGCTCGCCGCGATCCCAGCCCCCTACCCCTCCAACTGCCTCAGAAGTTCCCGGTCCTCCTCGCCGCCGGTGAGCTCCAGGAACAGGTCCTCCAGGGTCTCGGGC
>JAIMBG010000022.1 GCA_023511555.1 Acetobacteraceae bacterium
GGGCCGGGCGCCGGAGGTGCGGGGCGGCCGGGCGCCGGGGCGGGACGACGGCGCCGGGACTGGGCCGGGGCAGAGGACGGACCGGGGCGGGGTACAGGCCGGAGCCGGCCGGAAGCCTGGGCCCCCGGGGGAACCGGCCCGCTTCCCCGGGCCATTCACTTTCTTTGATGCCCCGGCCCGGGTTCCTCCCCCGGACCCTTCGACGTTTTACGGGCCGGTCCGCCGCCCGGTCCCCGCTTTCGACGCCCTGGCCCGCCCCACCACCACCGGCGCATCGCACGCGTCCGCACCCCACCCCCCTGCGCCCGCCCCCCCTGGGGCCGGCCGCTGCTGGCGCAGGGCCTGACAGTGCGCGCGGCGACGCGGTGCCGTACTCCCCGCCACCCACCCGTCCGCCCCCCGCCGCACCTTCCCCGCGCGCCGCGCCAACCCTCTCGGGAGCAGGAAACCGGCCGAAGGGTGTGGAAACGCCTAAAGGGGCAGGCCGGCAGGATATGGCCGCGACCGGCCCAGCCGCGCCGGCGCATGGCCGAAGCCCGGACGCCCTCGGCCGCCGCGGGGGAGGGGAGCCAGGGAGGGGACCCAGGGGAGGGGATCGACTTTGCCGGCACCCGCCGCGATCGAAGCCGTGCTGGACAATGTGGAACGGGTCATCGTGGGCAAGCGGACGGTCATCCAGCAGATCCTGGCGGCGCTGCTCTGCCGCGGGCACGTCCTGGTGGAAGACGTTCCGGGGGTGGGCAAGACCACCCTGGTAAGGAGTCTGGCCCGGTCGGTGGGCTGTGAGTTCAGGCGCATACAGTTCACCCCCGACCTTCTGCCCTCCGACGTTACCGGGGTGTCGGTGTGGAACCAGAAAACAGGGGAGTTCGAGTTCCGCCCCGGCCCCATCGTAAGCCAGGTGGTGCTGGCCGATGAGATCAACCGCACCTCCCCTAAGACCCAGTCCGCCCTGCTGGAGTGCATGGAGGAGGGGCAGGTCACCGTGGACGGCGTCACCTACCCCCTGCCCCGCCCATTCCTGGTGCTGGCCACCCAGAACCCCATCGAGTACGAGGGCACCTTCCCCCTGCCCGAGGCTCAGCTCGACCGGTTCCTGATCCGGGTGCACATCGGCTACCCCTCGCCCGACCAGGAGCTCAGCATGCTGGACCGGTTCAAGGGGGCCCACCCGCTCAGCGCGCTCCGCCCCGTGGTGGGCCCCGGCGACGTGCTGGAGCTTCAGGGCCTGGCCGACCAGGTGCACGTCGAGGAGTCGATCAAGGGCTACATCCTGGGGCTGGTGCAGGCCACCCGCCGCCACCCCGACATCTACCTGGGGTCGAGCCCCCGGGGGCTCTTGGCCCTGTTCCGCACCGCGCGGGCCTGGGCGCTCATTCAGGGCCGGGACCACGTGCTTCCGGACGACGTGAAGGCGGTCGCCCCCCCGGTGCTCGCCCACCGGCTGCTGCTCAAGCCCGAGGCGGGGCTGCACGGCAAGACCGCCGAGACCGTGGTGGCCCAGATAATGGACCAGGTGCCCGTCCCCGCGGAGGGCCGCCGTGGTCGCCCCTAGGGACCGCCGCGCCCTGTTCCTGACCCTGGCCGCCTTCCTCCTGGCCCGGGGCCTGGGCGGCAGGCTGCCCTTCTTCCTCTTCTGGGCCAGCCTGGGGCTGGTGCTGCTCGCCTACCTCTGGACCCGGTCGGGCCTGAGGATGCTCACCTGCCTCTATTCCGTGGACCGCCGGTTCATCACCGCCGGGGAGGCCCTTACGGTGAAGGTCCGGCTGTACAACGAGGGCCTCCTCCCCCTCCCTTTCGTTGAGGCCAGCGACCCCCACCGGGGGACGGCCGGCCACTTCGGGCTGTCGCTCGGCCCCGCCGCCAGCCTGGCGTTCAGCTACCCGCTCGAGGGGTTGAGACGCGGCCAGTATCGGCTGGGTCCGCTCCGCCTCAGGACCGGCGACCCGTTCGGGCTGTTCGTCGGCCAGAAGGAGGCCTACAGCGAGGTCGTGGTGCTGGTCTACCCGCGGCTCATCCGCCTGGAACGCATGTCGTTTGAGCCGCGGCAGCTCTTCGGCCAGGTCCGCACTCGGCTCAGGGCCTACCAGGACCCGGCCAGCCTGGCGGAGGTGAGGCCGTTTCGGACCGGCGACAACAGCAGGCAGGTGCACTGGCGGACCTCGGCCCGCAAGGGCCGGCTGTTCGTGAAGGAGTATGAGCTCAGGGCGAGCTGCGACCTCTACATACTCCTCGACCTGGAGGAGGCGGCCCACGCCGCCACCGACCGGCGCACCGAGGACGCGGCGGTGGAGGTGGCCGCGGCAGTGGCGCACTGCGCCCTGGCCTACGACCAGAGCGTGGCGTTCCTGGCGTACGGTGCCCATCGCTACGACATCCCCCTGGGCAAGGGCTACCGGAAGTTTCGGCAGTTCATGGAGACCCTGGCCCGCGTCACCGCGTCGGGCCACCTCCCCCTGGCCGAGGCCCTGGCCCTGGAGGGGAGGCGGCTGCCTGCCCACTCCACGGTGCTCGCCATAACCCCCGCCCTGGGGCCGGAGCTGATTGAGGAGGTCCTGCGGCTGAGGGCGGCGGGGCGGGCCCTCATCCTTGTCTTGCTCAAGAAGGAGACATACGCCGAGGGGATCGGTCCCCCGCCCGCCCGCGACGACCTGGTGTCCCGCCTGCGCCGCGCCGGGGTGACGGTCTACCTGGTGGGGGCGGAAGACAGCCTGCCCCTGGTGCTGGGGGGTGAGCGGCTTGCCGTCCGCCGGGCCTGAAGACGGCCGCTTCCGGGCCTGGCCGGCCCTCCTCCTTCCCCCGCTCCTGGGGACGGTGCTGGTGCTGGCCGCCTCGCTCAATGACTGCTGGGGCCTGGGGCTGTCCCTCGGACTGGTGGCGGCGCTGGCCGCCCTGGGCACGGCCCTGGCCCTGCCCCTGGTTCTGTGCCCGGCCTCCTGGGCGGCCCTCCCGCTGCTGGCCGGGGGGCTGTTCGCCCTGGCCCGCTTCAGCCACGGCGCCTTCAGCCGCTGGATAGCCGGAGGCTGGATCATCGTCCAGAGGCTGTCCCTGGCGCTCCAGGGCTGGCTGGAGCAGAGGGTGCTGCTGGTCGACCGGCCCGAGGCCGCCCTGCTCCTGGCCCTGGCCTGCCTGGGGCTGGGTGTGGCCTTCTCCTACCTGGGCCTGCGCCGCCGCGACCCCATGGTGGTGCTCATCCTGGGGGCGCTGGTCATCACCCTGGAGTGGGTCTTCTACTTCGACCGCGCCCCCGGCTACCTGGGCTGGTACCTCTGCGCCGGCCTGGCACTCTGCGCCGCGGGCCACCTGGAGGCGCGGCGGTGGGCATGGCGCCGGCGCGGGGTTAGACAGCAGTACTTCAGCCCCTGGCCCGGCGCGGCCTCGGCGCTTCTGCTGTCGCTGGCACTGGTGGCGGCTTCGGGGCTCATGCCCCACCAGGTCCGCCCCTTCGACTGGAAGCGGGCGGGGGAGGTGCTGACCGACCTTTTCCCCATCCTGGAACGGGCCCGGGGGCCGGAGGGCGGCGCCGCAGCGCAGTTCAGCCTGGGGGCAGTGGGCCTGGGCCAGACGGACGAGGAGCTGGGCGGGCCGGCCCGCCCCAGTGCGGGGCAGGCGCTGTGGCTCAGGGCCTGGGGGGAGTGCCCCTACTCCACCCTCTACCTCCGAGGGGTGGCGCGGGACCTGTACACCGGCCGAGGCTGGAGGCGCGGCGGGCTGCGGTTTACGGCCCAGGGGCGCGACATGCTGCCTTCGGAGTTCGATACGGCGGTGCCGCTGGTGAAGCTCACCCTGGAGGTAGAGCTGGAGGGTCTGGAGACCTCCACGCTGTTCTGCGCCCTGGAGCCGGCCCGGGCGGAGCTTGTCGAGGGCCGGTATTTCGCGGACGAGACGCTCACGCTCGTGGCCCCCTCCACCGGGCGTCGGGGGCGCCGCTACGTCACTTACGCCCGTGTCCCGGTGGTGCGCCTCGAGGCGCTCCTGGCGCGGGTCCCCTCAGGGCCCGAGTTTTCGAAGGCGCTGCCTGCCTGGGCCGGCCGCTACCTCCAGCTCCCCGCGCGGCTTCCGGCGCGGGTCAGGGAGCTTGCCGCCGAGGCGGCCCGGGGCGCCTCCCACCCCGTAGAGCAGGCCCTGAAGCTCGAGGGCTGGCTGAGGGAGCTGCCTTATGCGCTTACGGCCCCCGAGCCTCCGCCGGGAAGGGACTTCGTGGACTTCTTCCTGTTCGACGCCCGCCAGGGGTACTGCACCTACCACTCCACGGCCATGGCGGTGATGCTGAGGTGCCTGGGCATTCCCGCCCGCTGGGTGGAGGGGTTCGCCGTGGCGGTGGAGCCCGGCGCGCAGGACGGGAACCCCATCGCTGTCCGCCACGCCTCAGCCCACTCCTGGGTGGAGGCCTACTTCCCCGGCTGGGGCTGGGTCATCTTTGAGCCCACGCCGGCCTACCCCGTGGCGGAGGCTGTGGAGGCGGCGGCGCCGCCCCCCGCGGCCCCGCCGCCCCCCGGCCCCCCGTCGCCCGGCGGGGCGGGCCCTATCGACGAGGACGTGTTCCCGTCCGAAGAGGCATGGCCGGGGGCGCCCCGGCCGGCCCGCCGGCCCGCCTGGCCCTGGGTGGGCCTCGGGGGCGGCGCGGCGGCCGCGGCGGGGCTGCTGGCCTGGACGGGGGCCGCCGCCGCAGAGGCGCGGCGCCGGGAGAGGCTGCCCGAGGCCGCCAGGAAGGACCCGCGGCTGCAGGCCCGCCACTACTTCGCCCTGGCCGACGACCTCCTGCGCCGCTGTGGGCTGCCGCGGGGCCCGGGCCAAACCCCGCTGGAGTTCGCCCGCTGGGCGGCGGCCAGCCTGGGCGAGCCGGCCGCCGGCAGGCTTTCGGAGCTGGCCGGGCTCTACTGCCGCGCCCGCTATGCCCCGGAGCGGCCGCCGGGCCACCCCCAGCCGCTGGGACCCGCAGAGGCCGACCGCTGCCGCCGGGCGTTCGCCGACCTTGCCGCCTGGGCACGCCGCCGCTGGGGCTGGTTGGGGTACCAGCGCCGCCGCCTGTTCGGCCCGCCCCGGCGGGGCCGGGGGGCGGCCGATGCGCTGCCGGGCCTGCAGGCGGCCGGCGGGGACGGGGGGCGGCGGGCTTGAGGCGGGGGCTCACGGCTCAAGGCCAGGCGCCGGCCCCCAAGGGATGTGCGGTGCCAGCCTCGGGGGGCCGCCCGGCGCCTGCCCGAGGCGGCCCGGCCCTGCTTCGGGCCACAAACCTCACCCGCGGTACCGTCCTGGGGGACCGTATCCGGCCGGCGCTAGGGTTCTTCTCCCGCCTCCGGGGGCTCATGTTCGGCGCCGCCCTGGCCCCCGGACAGGGGCTGTACCTGGCCCCCTGCCGCCAGGTCCACACCCTGTTCATGCGCTGCCCCCTCGACCTGCTCTACCTGGACGCGGAGGGCAGGGTGGTAGGCGCTGTGGCGGGCCTGGGGCCCTGGCGGGCGGGACCCTATGTGCGGCAGGCGAGGGGGGTGCTGGAGCTTTTCGCCGGCACGATCCAGGCCACGGGGACCCGGCCCGGAGACATAGTAGAGCTCGCCCCGGGAGCGGGTCACCCCCCGGGGTGAGAGGCCGCCGGCCGCCTGGCCCTCGGGGCGTCAGGCCGGCGGCGCGGGGCCGTCGATCACCACCGCTGCGGCCGCCCAGCCCCCGGCGTGAGTGAGCGAGACGAGGACGGCCTCGGCCCCCAGCTCCCGGGCCCGCTCCGCCGCGGCACCCGAAAGCACCAGGCGCGGCCGGCCCGAGGGCGAGCCCAGCACCCTGACGTCCCTCCAGCCCACCCCCTGGGCCCAGCCCGTCCCCAGGGCCTTGAACGCCGCCTCCTTGGCCGCGAACCTGGCCGCGAGCCTCTCCAGTTGCACCCGATCCGGCACGGCGTCCCCGGCCCCCTCCCCCAGGCCCAGCTCCGCCAGCTCCTCCGGGGCGTAGACCCGCTCCAGGAGCGCCCGGCCCTGACGCCTGATGCTGGCCTCAAGCGCCGCCACTTCAACCAGATCCAGGCCCAGCCCCAGAATCAAGGCGCCACCCCCCGTTCCACGGGCGTTCCCAAATGTGCGCCCTCCAGGCCCCCGCCGACCGGCAGGAATCGGGGCCCTCATCAGGAAATAAACGCTAGGGCCGGGAAGCGTGCCTGAGGTCTGGCCGACCGGGGACCGGGAGCCCTGGGGCCCCCGGCAGGGTGCGCATCGGGTGCCGTTCCCGCCCCGGACGGGTTGGAGGTGACGCCGCTGGCTCCCCAGGACACTGCGCCGCTTCCCGACTCCGGCCGCGCGGCCCCGCCCTCACCGGAGGGGCCGGGCCCCAGCACCGGACACATCCTCCTGCGCACCGCCCTGGGGGTGCTGGCGGGCCTCCTGGTGCTGGCCGGCCTCGTCTGGTTCGGCGGCGCCGAAAAGGTGCTGGCAGCCTTGAGGTCGGTGCGCCCCCTGCCCCTTCTTACCGCGGGGGGACTGACGCTGACCAACCTGGCGCTCAAGTTTACCAAATGGCACCTCTACCTCACCGCCCTGGGGGCGCGGCTTGCTCCCTGGCGGTCGGCCCTGGTGTTCTCCAGCGGGCTCTCGATGGTCCTCACCCCCGGCCGGGCGGGCGAGCTGGTAAAGTGCACGCTGCTCAGGCGGCAGGCAGGCACCCCCGTCGCGGCCAGCCTGCCAGTGCTGCTCGCCGAGCGGGTCACGGAGGGAGTAGCCCTGGTCGCCCTGGCCCTGGTCCCGATCCTGGCCGGTCCCACCCGACGGGCCTTCCCCTACGCCCTCTCCTGGATCCTGGCCTTCACCCTCATCATAACCGCCGGCGTGGTCGCGTTAAGCGGCCCCTGGGCCTCCCGCCTGGCCTCCGCCCTGGCCGGCCGCTGGGCCCGGCTGAGGCCGCTGGAGGCGGCCGCGCAGCGCTTCTGCTCCTCCGTAAGGTCGCTGCTGTCCCCGGCCCTGCTATTGCCGGCGGCGGGCCTGAGCGTGGCCGCCTGGGGGGCTCAGTGCCTGGCCCTCCAGGCCCTGGCACTCAGCCTGGGGCACCCGCTGGGGGCGGGGCTGGCCGTGCTGGTGCTGTCCCTGGCCAGCATGGCCGGGACGGCCTCCTTCCTCCCGGCCGGGCTGGGCGCGGCCGACGCCAGCCTGGCCTACCTGCTGGTGCGTACAGGCGCCACCCCCAGCCAGGGGGCCGCCGCCGTCCTGCTCAGCCGCCTGTTCACCGTCTGGGTCCCGCTCCTGCTGGGAACGGTGGCCCTGGTCGTGGTGCTCACCCTCAAGGGCCAGCGCCACCCCTCCCGGAGCGGCTAGCCGGCCCGCCCCTCCTGCGGGGGCCGGTTGCAGCCCGCCCCCCTCCCCTTTTTCCCGCTGCCCGCCGCGCCCGGCCGCGAGGCCCGCGCCGGGCGCGGGTCGGCTGCTCCTCAAGCCAGCGGGACACCGCCTGCCCCAGCGGGGGCTCGGCCCCGGCCACCAGCGACTGAACCCAGAGGCGCCCTTCGACGAGGCGGGCCTCGGCCCACACCCCCTCCTGCTCGAACTTGAGCAGGCAATCGGGACGGACGCCCACTACCGCCCTCACCACGGCGGGGACGTCGGCCCAGCCCTGGGCGGGGTCCTGGGAGGGGTGCACCGGGACCATCCTCTCGACCACCTGCGGTCCATGGCGCGAGTTGTTGAGGTGCAGCACCGCCGTGAACGGGGCCAGGGCCTCCACCGCCTCCTCGAAGCTGAACCCCCCCAGCCGGGCCAGAAGGTGAAGCTGGCCGACGTTGAGACAGAACCCCAGCCCGGGATGCTCTGCCAGCAGCCGGGCCATCAAACCCGTCCGGTAGAAGTGGGGGTGGGGGCCGTCGCCCTCGAGGTACGCCTTGAGCCCCCGCCTGGCCGCCTCTTCCTCCAGCCAGCCGCAGAACTCGCGGCTGTGCTGGGCCACTGCGGTGGGGCCCTGAAGTTCCCTGGGCTCCCAGTCGGTGAGCCGCCAGGGCCACTGGGGCCTCGCTCGGGGGAGGACGGGCGGCGCGGGGAAGTGGAGGAGGACGTAGGCCGCGCCCCACTCCACCGCCTGGTCCAGGAGGCGCGCCACCTCCTCCCTGCCGGCCCGGCGCCGCTCAGGGTCGGCGCTGACGACCGGCGGGGCGGAGACGCCCTGGAGCAGGAGAAGCGGCATGTGCAGGCCGACGATGAAGGAGGGGGGCTGGCCGGAGAGGAACTCCCTCACCCTCCGGGCAGCGTCGCGCCCCCGGAGCCGCCCCACCTCTACCCCCACCGGCTTCAGGCCGGGGGCGCCCCCGGCGCCGCTGAGTATCTCCTCGCTGGAGAGCAGAAAGCCCGCCATACGTCCTCCCTCCGACGTCCCAGCAGGCCCCCGGCGGGTACAGGGCATACCCGTTGTCCCCGCCTATCCCCGCCGCGCCTGCCTGGGGTGGGTAGGGGTTCGACGGCCGCCTCCGGAAAACCTGCCCGCCACGCCGGGCCGTGGCTGCCACCGGCGCGCCGGCCGGTGGGACTTGCCACCTCCGTCGGGCTGTGGTAACATGGAACCTGGGGAAGGCACCCGGCACCGGGCCCGGTTTCGCCGGGCACGGGGCGGGGCCCTACCCCTAAACCGCCCGGACCCTTCGGTGAGCCCAGGCTTGGATCTCCCCGGAGAGGGACCGAGACAGGAGGCTCGAAACATGGGACAGAGTGGTGTCAGCCTTTCCCGGCGGGAAAGGCCGTTTTGCTGTCGGGGGCGCCGCCGGAGCCCCCTCCTGCGCCCGCCCGCGCTGCCGGCCGTGGCCCTGGGTCTAGCCCTGGCGCTGGCCCTGGCCGGGCTGGGGGCGGGAGGCTGCCGCCCCGGCCCAGCCCCCATCCCCCCCGCGCCGGAAGCGGGCCCGGTCCAGGGAGGCACCCTGGTGGTGGCCGTTCCCCAGGACCCGGACGGGCTCGACCCCCACAAGACGGTGGCGGCGGCTACATTTGAGATATCGGTCAACATCTACGACACGCTTATCGCGGTGGACGCCGGAGGGAACCTGCAGCCGGGGCTGGCCGCGTCCTGGACCAGCTCCCCCGACGGCCTCACCTGGACGTTCAAGCTTCGCCCCGACATCTACTTCCACAACGGGCGGAAGCTCGTCGCCTCCGACGTCAAGGCGTCGTTCGAGCGCATCCTGGACCCCGCCACCGCCCACTCCCGCGCCAGCGACTATGCGGTCATCGAGCGCATCGACGCCCCCGACCCTGAGACGGTGGTCTTCCACCTTAAGGAGTACCACGCCGCGTTCCTGTCCAACCTGGCCATGGGATGGGCAGCGGTGGTCCCGGTGGAGGCCGCGGCCGAGCTCAAGACCCACCCCATAGGGACCGGCCCCTTCCGGCTGGTGGAGTGGGTCCCCAACCAGCACATAAAGCTCCAGCGCTTCGACCGCTACTTCATCCGCGGGGTGCCCTACCTGGACGAGGTGATCTTCAAGATCATCCCCGACGACTCGGTGCAGACGGTCAGCCTTAAGACCGGCGAGGTCGACGTGGTCCCGAACCTCCCCCCCGAGGCGGCCGCCGACGTGGCCAACAACCCCACGCTCAAGCTATACACCGCGCCCATGAACATGGTGCAGATCATGGCCATCAACAACGCCCGGGCCCCGTTCAACGACCGCCGGGTCCGCCAGGCCCTGTCCTACTCCGTAGACAAGCTGGATGTCATCGACGGGGCTTCCTGGGGGTACGGCACGGCGATAGGGAGCCACATGCCGCCGGTGAGCCCGTACTACCTGGACCTGTCCTACCGCTACCCGCGGGACCTGGAGAGGGCCAGGGCGCTTCTGGCCGAGGCCGGACTGCCGCAGGGGTTCAGTTGCGTGCTGTCCCTGCCCCAGCCCTACGAGATACACCGGCGGGCCGGCGAGGTGATAGCCGGCCAACTGCTCGAGGCGGGGGTGAGGGCAGAGCTCTCCGTGGTGGAGTGGGGGACGTGGCTGGAGCAGATCTACAGGGGCCGGAACTACGAGCTGACCGTGATAGCCCACACCGGCCGGCTCGACCCCGACCCCTTCCTCAACCGCTACACCTCCTCCAGCAAGGAGAACTACATGAACTACAACAACCCCGAGTATGACAGGCTGGTGGCCGAGGGCGCCCGCACCCTGGACCCCGCCGCCAGGAAGAGCATATACAACCGGCTGCAGCAGATGCTTTGCGACGATGCCGTGGCGCTTTACATCCAGGCCCCCCACGCCGTGATCGGGCTGAACCGCAGGGTGGAGGGCTGGCAGGTCTTCCCCATCAACGTCCTGGACCTGCGCCGGGTGTACAAGCGGCCCCAGTAAACCCCAGCCCGGGCCGGGGGGTCGGCGCAAGCGGCGGACGAAGGCCGGGCGGCCTGGCTGGCCCGCCGCCCCGGCCTTACGGGCGGACCTTCAGGGGTGGGGCGGGCGGCCGGGCGGGGGCCGGCAGGGCGCCGCCCCGCCCTTCCCCGCCGGCCCCTGGCGGGGCGGCGGGGCGGCATGGCGCGGACGGGGGCCGCGGGGGGTGAGGCAGGTGGCGGCCTACGTGATGAGGCGCGTGGCGGCATTTGGGGTGACGCTGGTGCTGGTCACCGCGGTCACCTTTCTGGTGCTCCAGGTCATCCCCGGCGACCCGGCCCAGATCGTGCTGGGGCCGGACGCCGAGCCCGCGGCGGTGGAGCGGCTCAGGGCGCAGCTCGGGCTGGACCGGCCCGCCGCGGTCCAGTACCTGGCCTGGCTGGGGTCGGCGCTGCGCGGCGACCTGGGGACCTCTCTGCACTACGGCCGCCCTGTGGCGGAGCTGCTGGCCGGCCACCTCCCCGTGACGCTGGCGCTTACCGCCCTGGCGGCGGCGCTGACCGTGGCCCTGGGCCTGCCCCTGGGACTTCTGGCCGCGGCCTGTGCCCGCCGCCCCGCCGACACCGGCATCCTGGCCGCAGCCCAGCTCGGCCTGGCCCTGCCGTCCTTCTGGCTGGGACTCCTGCTCATCCTGCTCTTCGGCCTCAGGCTGAGGTGGCTTCCCGCCTCCGGCTTCCCCGGCTGGGAGGCGGGGGCCGGGGCCGCGCTGGGGGCCCTCCTGCTTCCCGCGGCCGCCCTGGGGCTGGCGCGGGCGGCGGTGGTGTTGAGGCTAACCCGGTCTTCGCTGCTTGAGGCCCTGGCCCAGGACTATGTCCGCACCGCTCGCGCCAAGGGCCTGCGCGAGTCCGCCGTCATGTTCAAGCACGCCGCCAGAAACGCCCTGGCCCCGGTGGTCACCGCCCTGGGCCTCCAGATTGGGCTATTGCTCGCGGGGAGCATCGTGGTGGAGAAGGTCTTCAGCCTTCCCGGCCTGGGGCAGCTCACGCTCTGGGCCATAAGCTACCGGGACCTGCCCCTGGTGCAGGGGGCCGTGGTGTTCATCGCCGCGGCGGTGATGGTGGTCAACCTGGCAGTGGACCTGGCGTACGCCGGGCTGGATCCCCGGATACGGTACGGGGCCTGAGGCCGGGCCCCGAAGGAGAGGCCGGGGCGCGCCCTGCGGGCCGAAGGGGGGAGGGCGGTTGGGTCTGGCGGCTGAAGAGCGGGCGATCGGGCCCGCGGGGCGGGACGGGCCTCCTCATCGAGCCGGCCCCGCCGCGCCGCGGGCCGCCTTCCGGGCAGGACGGGCCGCCGTCGCCGACTGGAACCTGGCCCTGGGCGCGGCGCTGTCCGGCCTGGTGGTCGCGCTCGCGCTGACCGGACTGTTCTACTCCCCCCAGGACCCCCTGGCCATGGACATCTCCCACCGGCTGGCCCCGCCCGGCCCCGGACACCCCCTGGGCACCGACCAGTACGGCCGCGACATCCTCAGCCGGCTGATGCGGGCTGCACCCGCCGCCGTGGGCACCGGTCTCGGCGCCACAGCGCTGGGAGCGCTGGTTGGGGTCCCCCTGGGCCTGCTCGCGGGGTATTACCGCGGCTGGCTGGACGAGGTGGCCATGAGGCTGATGGACGGGCTTTACGCTTTCCCCTTCATCCTCTTCGCCCTGCTGGTGGTGGCGGGCCTGGGACCGGGGCTGGGGAACGCCGTATTCGCCATCGGCCTGGTGGGCTCGCCGGTCTTCGCCCGCTTGGCCCGGGCCGAGGCGCTGGGCCTGCGGGAGCGGCAGTTCGTGGAGGCCGCCAGGGCGGCGGGGGCCAGGGACCTCACCATTCTTTTGCGCCACATTCTGCCCAACGCGCTGCCCACCCTGGCGGTGCAAGCCAGCCTGGCGTTCTCCGGGGCGGTCCTGGCCGAGGCCGCCCTGAGCTTCCTGGGACTGGGGACCCAACCCCCCCACCCATCGTGGGGCCGCATGCTGGAAGAGGCCCAGAGCTATCTCACCATCTCCCCCTGGCCCGCCCTCTTCCCCGGGTTGGCGATAGCTGTGACGGTCCTGGGGTTCAACCTACTGGGGGACGGGTTGAGGGACAGGCTATAGGCGGCCAGGGCATGCCCCGCCTCATGCCCCTTTCCCCCGCGGCGCATACTACCCCCGGGCATCCCGGCCGGCACGCCAGCCCGCCGGGGCCCAGGAGGCTGAACCCTTGGGCAGAGCCGCCCGCCACCGGCCCCAGCAGATCGACCCGCAGGCCCAGGAGGCGCCCGACCCCCAGGCCGGCCTCGACCTTGCCGACCTGAACGGCGTAATCGAGGAGTTCAAGCGCGGCTTCGGCTCCAGCGACGACGTGGTGGTGAGGCGGTTCTTCCTGGGGAGTGCCAGGCGGATACGGCTGATCCTCGTTTACATCGACGGCATGGTGGACCGGAGGGCAGTGGACAAAGACATCATAGAGCCCCTCATGACCGCCCGACCGCAGGGGGGCTGGCCCAAGAACCGGTCCGCCCTGGCCCGCATCCTGGCCGAGCGCATCCTGCCCGTGGGGGAGATGGAGTTCGCCTCCAACTACGGCCACATGGTCAGGCGGCTCATGGCCGGCAACTCCGTGCTGCTGCTCGATGGCTTCCCCGAGGCCCTGGTGATAGACACCAGGATGCTGCCCCACCGCCAGCCCGAAGCCCCCCGGGCCGAGCCCAACGTGCAGAGCTCGTTCGAGGGCTTCACCGAGCTTCTGCGCACCAACATCGTCCTGGTGCGCCGCCGCATCCAGAGCCCCAACCTGCGGGTGCGGGTGTTCAGCTCCGGGCACGAGAGCAAGAACCAGATCGCCCTGCTCTACATCGAAGGGGTGGTCAACCCCGTCCTGGTGCAGTCGATGCTCAGCCGCATTGAGGATCTGGGCCACGAGGCCCACCTCTTCCCTACGGTGACCCAGTGCATACTCAAATGTGAGGCCCGGAGCCCGTTCCCCCTGTTCCGGAACACGGAGCGGCCCGACTTCGCCAGCCAGGAGCTGCTGGCGGGAAAGCTGGTCCTGCTCACCGACAACTCCCCCTTCGCTGTCGTGGTCCCCGCCACGCTCTGGGACTTCTTCCGCACCCCCGAGGACTACACCCGCACCTCCTGGGGGATCGCCTTCCTCCGCCTCATCAGGCTGCTGGCCAACCTCACCGGCCTGCTCCTTCCCTCCCTTTACATCGCCCTGCTCTCAGTGAACCCGGAATTCCTGCCTACCTACCTGGCGCTCGGCATCCTTGCCCTCCGGGAGGGCCTGCCCTTCCCCCCCGTCCTGGAGGTCGTCCTGGTACTGCTGACCATGGAGATACTCCGGGAGGCCGCCATCCGAATCCCCCCCATCCTGGGCACCACCCTGGGGGTTGTGGGGGCGCTTATCCTGGGGCTGGCGCTCGCCCAGTCCAGGGTGGTGAGCCCGCTGACGCTGATCGTGGCCGCGGTCACCGCACTCTCCCAGTTCGTGGCCCCCGCGTACGAGGTCAGTCTCACCCTCCGGCTGCTGGTGTGGCCGCTGCTTGCCTCCGCGGTGGCGTTCGGGCTCTTCGGCCTGACTCTGGCAGCGCTGATTATGCTGGGGCACCTGTGCACCCTCCACTCCCTCGGGGTTCCCTACCTGGCCCCCGTGGCGCCGCTAAGCCGCAGCATCCTGCGCGACTGGATCTTCCGGGTGCCCGTCCGGCGCCAGTTCACGCGCCCCGAGTACCTCCGGCCGGTGAGCCGTATCAAGCAGAAGCCGCCTGAGCCGCCGCCTGCCCCGTCCGGTGGGCAAAGGGGGCGCCCGCCCGAGACGGGCGGGGTGCAGGGGGACGAAAGGCCGCCGGAAGCTGGGGCCGCTGGGCCGGCCGGGGCAAGGGAAGGGGACTCGCCCGACCCCGGCAAGAAGGGCCTCAGCCGGAAGGGGGTCCGGGGGACTTGACACCAGGGCCAAGGGCGCCGGGGCGGTCGCTCCTGGCGCTGCTGCTGCTGGCCCTGGCGCCCCTGTGGCTCAGCGGCTGCTGGGACAACGTGGACGTGAGGGACCGTGCCTTCGTCCTGGGGCTGGGCGTGGACCTCACGCCGGAAGGCCGGGTGGAGGTAACCGCCCAGATGCCCCGGCCGGAGCCCGGCTCCGTGTCGGTGGGCACCCACGGCAGCGTCCTGGCCCTGTCCGCGGCCGGGACCGACCCCATCAGCGCCCTGCACAACCTCCAGGGCCGGGTGAGCCGGACCTTCCTCCTCGGCCACATCAAGGCCGTGGTGCTGGGGGAGCCGGCCGCCCGCGAACCCGTAGTCGTCGAGCACGTGGTGGACCAGGTGCTGCGCCACCCCCAGGTCGACCCGGGGGCGTTCGTCATGGTGGCGAACGGTTGCCGGGCGAGCGACGTGATGAACCGGGGCTCGGCCGAGGGCACGGCCAGCGCCCTTTTCGCCGGCAGCGCGCTGGAGAAGGGGCTCCTGGGCCTCAACGTTCCCCAGTCTGAAGTGTGGCAGTTCCTCAGGGCGCTCCAGACCCCCGGGTGGGAACCCGTGGCCATCGGCATCAGGTGCCGGCCCGACTCGCTGGAGATCGCCGACGCGGCCGTGTTCAAGCGCTACCGGATGGTGGGCTGGCTGGGGCCCCGCGAGACGCGGGGGATGCTGTGGCTGATGGGTGAAGGCGAGGGGAGCGTCGTGGAGGTGCCGTCACCCCACGGCCTGGGACTCGTCCTCATCAACCAGGTCACCGCCAGGTTCCGGCTGGAGCCCGGCGACCCCCCGGCGGCCAGGGCACAGGTATCCGTGAGTGGCCAGCTCCTGCACAAGCCGGAGCGCCTGGTCACCATAACCCACCGCGACCTGGTTGCGCTCAACTCCCTGCTGGCCCGGCGGATCCAGCTCGAGGCCCGGCTGGCGCTGGAAAAGCTGCAGGGGGTGTTCGGGGCCGACTCCATCGGGCTGGGCCGCAGGTTCTACTTCACCAGCCCCTACTTCTGGCGGGGGGTCAACTGGGAGCGGGAGTACCCCAGGCTCCGGGTCGAAATCGTGGTGAGCGCTGAAGCAGGGAGAAAGGGGTCGCTGCGTTGAGCGAGTTCAGGCCCTGGCCGCCGGGGAGCCTCACGGGGGCCCAGTACTTGGCCCTCACCATGTCCGGGTTCATGGCCATGGGCCTGTTCGAGTTTCCCGCCGACCTCGCCCAGGTAGCGGGGCGGGCCGCCCTCGTCTCCTTGCTCATCAGCATCGCCCTCACCGTCGGCGGCGCGGCGGCGCTCCTGGCCCTGGCCCGGCGGTTCCCCGGCCGGACGGTTATAGAGTACGCCCCCATGATCCTGGGGCGGTGGCCGGGCCGGGCCGTGATAGCGGCCCTGCTCCTGCTGCACCTCTTCATCACCGGCGTGGCCACGGAGTCCTTCACCCGGGCCGTCAACAACGTGGTGCTGCCCCAAACCCCCGCCGCAGCGGTGGCACTGATCTACCTGGCCACCGCCGTCTTTCTGTCCTGGATCGGCCTGGTCCCGCTAGGCAGCACCTGCCAGGTCGCCTTCCCCGCGGCATGGTCCATCATGATGCTGGTGACCCTGATCGCGGTGCGGCGGGTCCAGGGCCTCCATCTCCTGCCCTCCCTGGTCCCGGGCTGGGGCGCGGTTGCCCAGGGCGTGCTGAGGGTCTACTACCCCTTCATGACCTGCAAGGTGCTGTACCTGCTGCCGGGGTTCATAGCCAACCGGCGCCGCCTCAACCTGGCCCTGTGGGCCGTGGGCGTAAACAGCGCCACCTTCCTCGCCCAGTTCCTGGTGACGGCCGGCATCCTGGGGGTGGACACCCTGCACGTGCTTACGCGCCCCACGGCCTTCATGATGCGCATCGTGCGGTTCCCCGGCTTCCTGGTGGAGCACGTGGGGTACGTGGTGGCGATATCGTTTACCATCTTTAATTGCCTGTTCGCCGCCATCCAGATCTGGGCCATCAGTCTCCTCACCGCCGGGCTTCTGAACCTCCCCCGAGACCGCTACCGGCTGTTCATCGGCCCGGTGGCGGCCGCGGCCTTCGCCCTGGGGCTGGCCTACGAGGACGAGGCCCAGCTTTCCATCCAATTCACCCGCATCATCTCACCCGCCGGGCTGGTGACGGGGGTCCTGCTTCCAGCGGTGCTGTACCTGGTGGCGCGGCTCAGGGGCTTCAAGCCCCCGCCCGCCACGGCCCGGCAGCAAGAAAAACCCCCCTGACGCAGACAAGGGCCTGCCCCACCAGCACACACCGGGGCCGGCCGCGCCCCGGCCGAAGCCGCGGGGTACGCCCGGCCCCGAAAAACCTTTGCCTCATCGGCCCCCTGCCCTCCTGGCGGCAGCGCCCGGTCCCCCCTCTTAGACCTCCGGTCCTGCCGCTGCCTCCTGCCAGGTGCGGCCCGCCCGGGCCGCCCCGTCCCGAGGCACCAGGAGCCGGCGGGCTCGACCCCCGCCCCCGGGTGAAGCGGGGCGGCCCGGGCCTCCTTGCATCTATATGCTTCGACATGCAGCGACAGGTTCCTGCTTTAAACTTCAGAATTTCCTGACAAACTGACAGAAACCGGGCCGTGCCTCCCCAGGCAGGGCTGAGGCAGCCGGAAAGGGGCAGGATGCAGCGGGCGGGGACGGCCTCAGACGTCGCGGGGGCTCCTGCCCTCGCTGGGGAGGGGCACGTACTGCACCGAGGGCCGGCGGCCCGCCGGCTGGGGGTAGTAGCGCATAAGGGTGTATATCTCCTGGGGCAGGCCGCAGATCACGTTCAGGCCCATGGCCCGGAGCTGCTCGCAGGTGATGGGGTAGTCGTGCGTCCAGCGGCCCTTGCTGAGCGCCTCGGCCAGCTCCCGCGCCCGGTCGGGCTCCATCCGGTCCTTGACCAGGTGGAACACCAGGTCGTACACCTGGTTTATCGCCTTCTCCGCGACGTCGGCCAGGATGAGGGTGCGGTCCTCGGCCTTCTCCCGGGTCTTCTGCTCCACCGCCTTGAGGACGGAGACGGCGGGGAAGTTCCCCAGTTGCGGGTCCACCGGCCCCAGGACGGCGTTTTCGTCCATCACGATCTCATCGGCGGCCAGGGCCAGGAGGGTGCCGCCGGACATGGCGTAGTGGGGCACGAACACCGTAACCTTGCCCCGGTGGCTGCGGATGGCATGGGCGATCTGCTCCACCGCCAGCACCAGGCCGCCCGGGGTGTGGAGCACCAGGTCGATGGGGACGTCGGGCGGGGTGAGGCGGATGGCCCGCAGCACCTCCTCCGAGTCCTCGATGTCGATGAAGCGGTTGAAGGGGATGCCCAGGAAGCTGAGCGCCTCCTGGCGGTGGATCATGGTGATGACCCGGGACCCGCGCTTGGCCTGAATCTGGCGGATGGCGCGCACCCTCCCGGCGGCGAGGGCCCGGCGCTGGACCACCGGCACCAGGCTCCAGAGTATCAGCACCAGCCAGAAGAGGTCGAAAAGCGACAAAGCCGACCACCTCCCGCCGGGTAGTGTGCTTCGGGCGGGAGGGGCGAATACGGGGACGCGCCGCGGCCTGCCCTCGCGGATGACCTTCCCCGCGCCCGCCCGCCGAGACGGCCTGACGCAGCCCCGGCGCGGCGGCGCCTGCCCGGTCGTGCCACGGCGCCACGCCTGCCCTCAAGCTCCCAGCACCAGTCGGGCGCGCGCCACCCAGCCGGGGTCGGCGAGCAGGGCCCGGCCGACGCCGATGATGTCGGCCTTCCCCTCGCGGAGCGCAGCCTCCGCCACCTCAGGGTCGTCGAGCCCGCCGGCGTTGAGCACCGGGACCTTCACCGCGGCCCTCACCCCAGCCGCCAGGGGCAGGAAGTAGCCGGGGCCGACCCCCTCGGGGCGGGAGCCGCCAAGCCCCCCCGACACGTCGAGGAGGCCCACCCCGGCCCGCTCCAGGGCCACCGCGGCCTTGACGGCCTCGTCCAGGGCGAGCCCGCCGGGCAGCCGGTCGTCGGCGCCCAGCCGGTAGAACACCGGGTAGTCCGGGCCTACCGCGCGCCTCACCTCCTCCACCACCTCAAGGGGGAACCGCATCCGGCGGTCGATGCCGCCCCCGTATGCGTCGGAGCGCCGGTTGGTGAGGGGGGAAAGGAACTGGGAGAGCAGGAACCCATGGGCCCCGTGGACCTCCACGGCGTCAAAACCCGCCTCCCGGCAGCGCCGCGCCGCCTGCCCGAAGGCCCGGGCCACCCCCGCCAGCCCCACCTCGCTCAGCTCCCGGGGCACCTCCTTCCCCCGGGGGTGCAGCACCGCCGAAGGGCCCACCGGCTCCGCGCCGGTGAGCCGGGACTGGGCCAGGCTGCCGGCGTGGCTTATCTGCAGGGCGGCGCAGGCCCCGGCCGCCCGGATGGCCTGCGCCAGCTCCCTGAGCCCGGGGACCAGCGCGTCGTCCCAGGCGCCGAGCTGGCGCGGGCTCAGCCTCCCCTCCGGAGCCACGAAGCTGTGCTCCACGATGATGAGGCCCACGCCGGCCTCGGCCCGGGCCCGGTAGTGCTCCAGGTGGGCGGGCGTCACCTCGCCCCTGGGACCGGCCAGCTCCGTGGCCATGGGCGGCATGGCCAGCCGGTTCCTCAGCCTGAGTCCACAGCACCGAAACTCCGAAAACAGCAGGCTCACGCGGGCTCCTCCTTTCCCGGGCCGGGGGAACTCATGGGGCAGCGGTGCAGGCCGGCCCCCCCGGGTGTATTCTCCCTCGGCCTCGGCCTTCCTCCCCGGCCAGACATCGCCGCCGCAACGTGTAAAGCAGGGTAAATCCTACTCCAAATCTCTATCATCTACAACGGGCAAGCGTACGATAGTCCCTATTGGGGGGCCGGGTCGCCCCCGGGGCAGAGGGCGGGGGAGGACGCGGGTGCGGGCGTTTGACGCCCACGCCCCGGCCAGACGGCTTCAGCGGACGCCCTCAATGGCATTGCCTGGGCAGCGCCGCACCTGCGCAGAACCCCAGGCTTCGTCCCCCGCCTTCCCCTCGCGCGGAGGCCCGTCAGCCGGCCCGCATGGGGCCAGCGCCGCCGCCGCCGGCCGCGTCTCTTAGCGGGGAACGAGCCCGCGGCCGGCACAGCCCGGCGGGGGGCCGCCGCCCCTCCCGGGCCCGCGGCGGTGGAAGGATCGGGCCTGCGCCGGGGACGGTCCGGCCCCTCCAGGCAGGCGCCGCGGCCCGACCTGCGGATCCACCCATCCCACCACGGAGCCGAAGCGAGGGACTGAGCCATGGTAATGGCAGCAGCGGAGGGGAGGCGCAACCCCCCGGGTCCTGGGGCGACCGAGGGCCGGGGGCGGCGGCGTGCGGGCCGCGCCGTCCCCCCGCCGGCCGAGGCCCCGGCCGGCGGGAGGGAAGCCGCCACGCTGCCGTGGGACAGCCTGCTGGCCTCTGCAGGCCCCAGGCCGGCGGGCGCGCGCCGGGCGCGACCGGAAGCCCCCGCTGCGGCCTGCTCTGACGCCGGGACACCGGCAGGGCCTTCTAAGCCGCACCCGCCCCGCCCGCGGCGCGGGCGGCTGGGGGCTGACCCCGGCCCGCGGCGGCCGGCGGCGGCCATCTGACGGCGGCGCCGGCGGCCGCTCCGACCGTCGGCCCTTTACCTCTGCGCCTCAGCCCCCGCCACGAGCCCCCGCATGAACTCCAGCACCCCCGGGTCCAGCCTCCCCGGCGGGCACAGCCGCTCCTCCAGGTTCTCGGTGTGGTGGAACCGAGTGAGCGCCTCGGCCGCGGCTGCATCCCAGGCACCGCCCGCCTCCCCCGGCTCCAGGCAGCCCAGGCGGACAAGCAGGCCCCGCACCTCCGCGGCCAGTTCCCCCTCCAGGGCCAGCGCCGCCCCAGGGTCGGGGCGGGTGAAGTACAGGCGGTGGAGCCGGTACAGTCGCGCCAGCTCTTCGATGGGCCGGGGGTGGTCGTCCACCCGCAGGTCTACCAGCCGGTCGGTGAAGCCGCCGTACCCGCCCCCGACGCGCACCACCAGCAGCGCGGCGGACTGCTGGCCGCGGCGGTCCCCTCCCGCCGCCTGGCCCGCGGAAAGGGCCGCGATCAGCCTCTCCGCGAGCTCCCCCCGGGCCCCCAGGAACGCCTCCGCCATGGCCTCAACCGTGTCCCGGCCCACCAGGATGTTGCCCTGGCAGGCGTAGCCCGGGCCGCACCGGTGGCCGGCCCAGGCGTAGCAGCGGCTTCCGGTGTGGGCGGAAGACCCTCCGAGGGCGTCCACCACCCCCACCTGCCGGTGCTCGCTTTCCGGGTCATCCGCCACCAGCCGCTCCACCACCTCCGCCGCAGCGGCGCCCCGCTCCAGCAGCTCGAGGCCGCGCGGCCCGAAGCTGGTGTTGGCCAGGGCCTGGGTGGCTATGGCCCCAGCCCCCGCCCGGGCCCAGGGCACTACCGCCCCCACCGCCAGAAACTTCGACTGCACCGCCACCCCCAGGTCGCCGGTTTGAGCGTCGCGGGCTACGATGGAGAAGGTGCCGAAGGCTGCCGGGGAGCCCGGGGACCGGCCTGGGGAGACCGCAAGGACCACGAGGCACACCTCCCTTCGAAGGTGGGGTCATCGCGCACCCGCTTACGGCGGACCCCCCGCGCCCGCCCCCGCCGCCAGCTTTTGCGCCGGTGGCGGCCGCGGGGACCATCCCCTCAATGGGGGCGACCGGCCCTACGGCGTGCGCCGACCTTTAGGCTCCGAATGGGGCGCTTCTACGTCGGCATGCCAGGTCCTGCCGAAGGCAGGGGCCACTGCCGGCAGGGCCTAAAGGCCCCCGTCGGCAAGGGCACGGTATTTGTGGGCCGATAATGCACTTGCGATAGGGTTTGACAAGTGGCACACGATCGTGTATGATAAACGGCCCCACGTTCTCGAGGCCCTCAAGGGCATCGCAGCCCTTGACGAGGCCACGCACCGCGACAGGCAAGCGGCGGAGGTCCGCTTCCTCGACAGCTACCCCTTCCACCCCGACCTGACCGACGTTTTCTACTCCAAGTGGACCAACCTGGAAGGGTTCCAGAGAACCCGCGGCATGCTCAGGACCTTCGCCCTGGCGTTGCGCGACTCCAGCCGCTGGGACGAGTCCCCCCTGGTCGGACCCAACGTCTTTCTCAGCGAGCCGGACAGACCAAGATGGTCAGGCCGGACGCGATCCTGGACACGCTCGCCAGAGGCTGCGCCGACGGCGTGTTCGTGCTCCGGCTGGTAAGGCCGGACCGCTCCGTCAGGACATGGTGGCGCCAGACTCCCGATGACTCGGTCCTCAAGGAGCCCACCCTGGAGGCCTGGCTGCCGAACGCCGCCTCCCTCACCGAGCTGGACCCTGAACTGCTCTCTCCCGGCCGCCTGCCCCACCTCTGGGAGGGGCCGCAACTCACCTTGGGGCGGCTTTGCGACTACTTCTCCCAGGGCCGGATCCTGAAGGAGACCAGCAAAGGCTACGAGGAGCCCGTTGCCATCCCGCATGCACCCCGAGAAGTGGTTGAGGCTGCAGTATGCGCAGCCGTAAAGCAGGGCAAGCTCTGGCTCACCTCTGGGCCGGCGACTGTTCTCGCGGATGAGGTCCCGCCGGGGCTTCTCTCCCCTGACGCAGCGCTCCAGGCCCCCCCGGACCGCATCTCTCCCCTTGAGATACTCCGAGACGCCCTCCCCGACGCCTGGCAGGATCAACTCACCACGGCCCTGGCAGTCTCCGCCGCGCTCTCGAAAAAGGCTGGAAAGGCCCTGCCCTGGGCGACGGTCCGCGAGGCTATAGATGGAGCCTTGCGCACAGGCCTGCTGGAGCTCGCGCCGGAATCGACAGGCTGGCCGTGCGAGGCGGGGGAGGCCGGCGCCTTGAGGCTGCGATTGCCCAGCGAGCCCCCGCCGGCTCGGCCGAAACCTCAGAGCCTCACCGCCGAGGCCCACCTTCGCGTCGGTCAACTGCAGGACCTGGCGGAGAATCTTCCCCAAATCATTAAGGCCGCGGCCGGCCTCAACCTGAAGTTCCACCTCCGAGTCGAGTTGACCGCCGACCCCTGGCCGACTTCCCAAGCAGTTAAATCCCTCAACGCGCTGCTTCGTCAGATCTCCGAGGACCTCCAGCTCCCGGAGCCCAAAGAGTGACGCCGGCGCGTTGAGTGAGAAGCCCTTTCCTGGGCGGCTGCAGCGGCCCGATCGGGTCCGCTGGCGTCGCCGCGGCGCCAATCCGACGGCCGGACACGGCGGGGCCCCCGGGCGTTACCCCCGGGCCCCCCCC
>JAIMBG010000223.1 GCA_023511555.1 Acetobacteraceae bacterium
CCCCTGACCCTCAACCCCCTTGGCCCGGCTCCCGCATAACCCCCTGGCGGCGGTGAGAAATTAGGGTTGACGTTCCAAGGTTCCGCCTGGCCATGCTGCCCGGCCGGTGTTTGCCCGGCGTCCCGCCAGCGAGGGGGAACAGGGATGCGGCTCGTGGACGTCCGGTCGTTTGACGGGCCCAACGTTTACTGCCACCGCCCGGTTGTCAGGATGACGCTGAGTCTCGGGGAACACACGCGCCGCACCACGCGGGACTTCCCGGGGTTTGCCTCCGAGCTTCTGCGGCTGCTGCCCGGCCTTGAGTCCCACCACTGCTCGCTGGGGCAGCCGGGGGGCTTCGTCCAGCGCCTGGAGGAGGGCACCCGGCTGGGCCACGTAGTGGAGCACGTGGCGCTGGAGCTGCAGTCGGCGGTCGGCCTCAAGGTGGCCTACGGCAAGACCCGTCGGCTGGACCCGGGCGGCCGGGGGCTCTATGAGGTGGTATTTGAGACCCTGGTGGGTGAAGCGGGGGGGGCGGCCGGGAGGGCCGCCGTAAATCTGGTAGATGGGCTGGCGCGGGGGGAGCGGGTGGACGAACTCGTCAGCCAGGCCCTTACCGAGCTGGGGAGGATCCTCTCCACGCTGTCGCTGGGCCCCAGCACCGCCGCCCTTGTGGAGGCGGCCAGGGCGCGGGGCATCCCCGTGCTGAGGCTGGGCCCCGGGAGCCTGCTCCAGCTCGGCTACGGCCGCCACCGCCGCAGGCTGTGGGCCACGCTCACCGACCGGACCAGTTGCCTGGCCGCCGACCTGGCCAAGGACAAGGTGCTGTCCAAGCTCATGCTGAGCCGGGCGGGCATACCCGTCCCCGAAGGCGGTGTGGCCTCGACGGTGCGGGAGGCCCTGGACATCGCGGCCCGGCTGGGCGGGGCGGTGGCGGTCAAGCCATACAACGGCAACCAGGGCAAGGGGGTGTCGCTCAACCTGTCGCGCCCCGAGGACGTCAGGGCGGCGTTTGAGCTGGCGGCGAGCTACAGCGACAGGGTGGTGGTGGAGCGCTATATCCCCGGCCGGCACTACCGGGTGCTGGTGGTGGGGGATCGGGCCGTGGCGGCCTCGGAGCGCATCCCCGCCCGGGTGGTGGGGGACGGCCGGGCCAGCGTCCGCGAGCTGGTGGACCGGACCAACCGCGATCCGCTGCGGGGCGAGGGGCACGAGCGGCCGCTCACCCGCATCCGCATCGACGCCCTGGTGCTCATGGTGCTGGCCCGCCAGAACCTCACCCTGGACTACGTCCCCGCCCCCGGGGAGGTGGTGTACCTCAGGCAAAACGCCAACCTCAGCACCGGCGGCACCGCCGCCGACGCCACCGCGGAAATGCATCCCCAAAACGCCCGGCTGGCGGTAAGTGCCGCCAGGGTCGTAGGGCTGGACGTGGCCGGAATCGACCTGGTGGCGCCGTCGCTTTCCGAGCCGGTGCGGGCGGGCCAGGGGGCGGTCATCGAGGTGAACGCCTGCCCCGGCATACGCATGCACCACTACCCCAGCAAGGGGCAGCCCCGGGACGCCGCCGGGGCCATAGTGGACCACCTCTTCCCCACTGGGACCGAAAGCCGGGTTCCGGTGGTGGCGGTGACCGGCACCAACGGCAAGACCACCACCGTGAGGCTCATAGCCCACATACTCGCCGGCTGCGGGCTCGCCGTGGGCGCATCCACCACCGACGGGGTCTACCTGCGGGGGGAGAGGGTGGTGGAGGGCGACCAGGCCGGCTGGGAGGGAGCCCGCAGGGTGCTGGAGGACCCGGAGGTGGAGGCTGCGGTCCTGGAGGTGGCCCGCGGCGGGCTGCTGCGCTCCGGCCTGGCGTTCGACCGCTGCGACGTGGGCGTGGCGCTCAACGTCGCCCCCGACCACCTGGGCCAGAGCGGCGTGGAGGACCTGGACGACCTGGCGTGGGTGAAGTCGCTGGTGGTGGAGGCGGTGGCGGCCGAAGGAGCGGCGGTGCTCAACGCCGACGACCCCAGGGTGGCCGCCATGGCCGCCAGGACCAGGGCCCGGCCCGTGTTCTTCAGCCTTAACCCCGAAAACCCGGTGGTGCTCGAACATTTGGGCCGTGGGGGAACGGCTTTCACCCTCAGCCGGGAGGGGAACCTGGTCGCGCTGGGCCCCCAGGCCCCCTGGGTCCTGATAGCTGCGGACGCCGTCCCCCTAAGCTTTGGAGGCCGCTGCCGGGAGAACCTCCAGAACGCCCTTGCCGCCGCGGCTGCGGCGCTGGCCCTCGGCATCCCCCCGGAGGCTGTGGCGCGGGGGCTGCAGACCTTCCTTCCCGACCACCGCTTCAACCCGGGCCGCTTCAACCTGGTGCGCGTGGGCGAGACGGAGGTGATGGTGGACTACGGCCACAACCCTGAGGCCATCGCCGGCGCCGCCCGGCTGGCGCGGCGGCTGTGCCCCTCGGGACGGCTGGTGGGCGTGGTGGGTGTGCCGGGGGACCGGCGGGACGACACCATCCGGGCGGCGGGCAGGGCAGCCGGCCGGGGCTTCGACTGGGTGGTGGTGAGGGAGGACCGCGACCGCAGAGGGCGCCGGCCCGGGGAGGTGGCGCGGCTGCTGGCCCAGGGAGCGATGGAGGCCGGGCTCAGCCCCGCGCGTCTGCGGGTGGTCCTGGAAGAGGAGGTCGCCGTGCCCTACGCCCTCGGCCTCACGGGGCGCGACGGCCTGGCGGTCGTCTTCTTCGAGGACTACGGGGCGGTGACGGAGGTCCTGGCCCGGGCCCGGCGCTCCGCAGAGGCGCCGCCGCTCGGGGCAGGAATTACCGCCAGCGGGTGCGAACCTGGGTAGGCGGGGGCAGCGCGGGGCCCGGGGGGGGGCGGGGCCCGGGGGGGGGGGGGGGGGGTGGGGGGGGGGGGGGGGGGGGGGGGGGCGCCGGCGCCCCCCGGGGGGGGGGGGGGGGCGGGGGGGGGGGGGGGGGGGGCGGGGGAGGG
>JAIMBG010000023.1 GCA_023511555.1 Acetobacteraceae bacterium
ATGTAACCTATGGCAGGAACCGCGATGCCGGCGCGGTCAAGCAGTTCCAGAACCCTCTCGTTGTCGCCGGTGGCGGTGTCCTTTTGCAGATAGTCGAGGTCCCCCTGAAGGCAGGATTCGAGGCCAACGAACACCGATACCAGCCCTGCCTCGCGCAGTTCCTCCAGCAGGGGCAGGTCTCTCTCGCCGATGGCGTCGGCCCTGCAATCGAACTTGAAGTAAACCTCGCCTCCAACCCCCGCCGTTGCCCTGGCGATCTCGTGGGCCCGGGCGCGTCCGCGCTCAGACCCATCGATGAACTGGTCATCCACGAAGTAGAGGAGGGGGTAGGTGTGCCGGCTGCCGCCAAAGGCGGCCACGAGCGTCTCGACCTCGGCCGCCACGCTTTCGGCCCTGCGTGGCCGCCAGCGCGGCCGGCCCGTCTGCCGGTAGAAGGACGGCATGCTGCAAAACGCGCACCGCCGCCAGCAGCCCCTGCTGGCGGCCAGTGACAGGGTGACGCTGTGCCCGCGACGGGCGGCTTCCTCCAGCGGTCTCCGGTCTGGAAAGGGCAGGGTGTCGATTGCGGGGGGCGGCCCGGCCGGAGGCGTGGCGTGTCCCCCTCGGACCACCAGCCCCGGCACCTCCGTGATGGAGCGGCCGCTGCTGATGGCTTCCACCAGGAGGGTGAGCGCGGTCTCGCCCTCCCCCAGCACGACGGCGTCAAACGGGGTGTCCGGCTCGGTGAGGATAGCCTGGGCCGCGAGGGTGGCGTGGTGCCCGCCGGCCACAAAGAGGGTTGCCTCCCCCAGCTCCCCCTTCAGTCTGCGGGCCACGTCGCGGGCCCGCAGGTAGGTGGCGCAGGTAAAGGTGAGGCCGACGAGGCGCGGCCGCTCCGCCGCCACCCTCTGAATGACTGCCTGGTCCTCGAGCAGGAGGGCGTCGCCGTCCACGATCCCGACGCTGTGGCCGTTGGCCTGAAGGAAGGCCGAGAGGTGTCCCAGGCCCAGGTGCTGCAGCCTGGCCACAAAGTCTATGCCCCTGGTGCCCATCGCCTGATCATTCCAGAGGTTCACCAGCAGGACCTCTGTCACGGAGTCACCCCCCGATGGCCCCGCTGCCGGTCAGGCGGGCCAGTTGGTCCAGGCTCGCGATGGCGGCGTCGGCCCGGGCCCGCAGCCCCGCCGCCGCCCGCTCCGCAAGGCGCGAGAAGGCGGCCTCGTCCCAGCCCGCCCGGGCCAGGTCACAGGCCCGCATAGCCAGGCGGTGCAACTCGCCCTGCATTCCCCGCCTCACCAGCCGCAGTCGGCGGGCCCCTGCGTCCATGTTCAGGGCGCTCAGGCTGCGCTCCAGGTTCATCAGGAAGTCAACCCAGGCCGGGCTGCTGCGAAACTCGTCGCGTTCCGCCAGGGTCCCCATTGAGGCCGCCATCCGGCCCACCCTGGGGTCGCGGAATACATAGTCGTACACGTTGGTGTGATCGAGGCTGGGCTTGAACCGCCCCTCCTCTTGCAGGCGGCTTGCCATCGCCGTCCCGGGGAAGAGCTTCAGCCGCTGGGATACGCTCCAGTACGTGGTCAGGCCATAGCGCCAGAGGAACTTGAGGTTCAACGGCAGGGCCTCGAGGCTGGTGTCGGGGTGGAAGAGGATGAAGCCCGCCCGGAAGGCGGCCAGGCCGGCGCGGCGTGCCTTCTTTAGGGCCATCAGGTTGCGGCGCGGGGTCACGCCCTTCCCCAGCTGGCGCAGTCCGGCGGGGTCTATGGCCTCAAGGCCCAGGTAAACGCTGTCCAGGCCGGCGCGGATAAGCCGCCGGAGCAATGCGTCAGGCATCGCGGCCAAAGCGTCGGAGCGGCAGTCTGCCTCGAAGCGCAGGCCGGGGCACGACCGCTCCAGAGCTTCGGCGAGGCGCTCGAGGCGCGGGTATTGCTCTGGGGCCGGGCCGATAAAGTTGTCGTCCGAAAAGAACAGCCGGGCGCGGGTTCCGGTATGGCTAGCCAGTTGGGCCATCTCGGCCGCAACCGCGGTTTCGCTCCGTGCCCTCCAGGCTGGGGCGCCGGAGGCGCGGGCGAACGCCGGGGTGCTGCAGAAGGCGCAGGCGTTGGGGCACCCCCGGCTGGTTAGGACGCCAATGGCTGGCGCCCGGGGCGCCTTCAGCATCTGGTCGAGGTCGTCGCGCGCCGGCGGTGGCAGGTCATCCAGGTTCACAAGCGGGTTGCGCGGGGCTTCTCGGACGATGGTGCTGCCCCGGCGGGTGGTGGTCCCGGCGACCCCCTGGGGAAAGGACCCGCCCGAGACCCTGTCGACCAACTCCGCCATGGTTTCCTCTCCCTCTCCCCGGACGACCACGTCGATGGCGGGGCAGCGCTCCAGGATGCCCCGGTCGGCGAAGGTCGCATGGTGGCCGCCGATGACCGTGATCGCTTGCGGCAGCCGCTCGCGGCACCTTGAGGCCATTCGGTATACCAGGGGAAGCGTGAGGTGGGTGGCAGTGAACCCCACCACATGCGGGGCCGTGTCGGCCAGGGCGGCGTCGTATGCAGCGTCCGAAAGGGGGACGGCGTCTCCGTCCAGGAGCTTCACTACGGCGCCGTCCTGCCGCAGCCGAGCGGCGATGTACCGCAGCCCCAGGTGCATGGTAGGGGCGAAGTACCCGGCCGACTCGGGGTGGCTGGGGTTGACCAGAAGAACTCGGGCCTTCACCCCTCCTCCCCCCCGACCTGTGATATGTGGTCCAGTCCCCGACCCATGACGGCTTCGGCGCGGTCAATGAGCTGCGAGAGGGCCTGGAGGAATCGGGGCAGCCGGCTGGAAGGGTGGGGGCCGCAGCCGCGCTCGAAGTGGGCCAGTGCTGCCAGCAAGAAATCCAGGGTAAGATCGGACACCTGGGCCTGGACGGCCGTCCAGTGCCGACGCCATCTGGCCAGCGGGCCGGCCGCGGCGGCCGGCAGCTCACCCCGCTCTAAGCGGAGGGTGAGAAGGGAGAGCAGAACTTCCCCATACCCCAGCACGGCGTCCGCCCGGGACAGCTCAGTGGACTTGATGCCGCTTAAGAACCGGCTCAGTTGGCCCACGCGCCCGTCGGCAAACCTGTAGGCCAGGGCGTTGGAGTACACGGCTGCGGCATCGAGCAGCCCCTCGGCCTCAAGCCGGCTGGCCATCTCGGAGCCGGGGAAGACCTGCACTGACTGGGACACGTTCCAGAAAGTCAGCCTGCGGATCCGGTGCAGAAACCAGGCGTTGGCCCGGACCTCCTCGGGGGTGGTATAGGGGTTGAACATGATGAAGCCGCCGGTCGGGGAAGCGATGCGGCACCGGTCCAGTTCGGACACGGCGCGGGAGTTGATCTGAGGTGTGGTCCCTTTGCGGTACACCCTCAGGGCGGCGCGCGTCCCCGCCTCCAGGCCGAGGAACGCCGATACCAGGCCAATGCGCCTCAGCCGCCTCAGCCCCCGCCTACCCAGCGTGGCGATGGTGTCAGCCCGTGCGTTGATCTCGAAGGGGACGACCATGTCCTGCTCTTCGAAGGCCTCGGCAAAGCAGCGTACGCGTTCGGCCAGGCCGGAAGGCGGGCCGAAGAAGTTGAAGTCGTAAAAGTACACTATGGGGTACACCAAGCTGCCGTACCTGGCGACGCTCTGCAGCACGTCCTGGACCTCGGCTGCCACCCGGCGCGGGTCACGGGCCCTCCACGGCCTGCGCCCGGTGCGGTCAAAGAACTGATGGGAGTTGCAGAAGCTGCAGCGATTGGGGCAGCCCCGGCTGGTCAGGAAGCCGATCATCGCCGGCATTCCCCTCGCCAGGCACCGCAGCAGGACGTCTCGCGCCGGCGCGGGCAGGGCGTCGACGTCCGCCGCGGGACGGAAGACCTGCTTGAACTCCCCGCTCTCGTCCCTGAAGGCCAGGCCACTCACCCGGCGCCAGTCCTTTCCGGCGGCGAGGTGCTGCGCCATCTCGACTATCACCGGCTCCCCTTCCCCCAGGCACACCGCCGCGACGGCGGCCTCACGGGCGAGGACGGCCCGAGCCGCGAACGCCGCGTGCTCGCCCCCCAGGACGATCAGTGCCCCGGGGATGCGCGCCTTGACGCCCTCGGCCAGGGACCCGGCGGCTTCCATGGTGAGGTAGGTGCAGGTCAGCCCGACCAGGTCGGGCTTCGCCGCCACTATCCGCGCCAGCACCTCGCTGTCGCTGAGCCCTTCTGCGTCTCCGTCCACGACCTGAGCCTCGAAACCGGCGCTGCGCAGCGCGGCCGCCAGATAGCCCAGTCCCAGATGTTCCGGGGCGGCATACATGCCGCTGGGAAACGTCGGGTCGCGGGGGTTGGCCAGGACGATTGTGTTCATGCAGTCTCTCTCCCTGGGGACGCAACGTCTGCAAGGATGAGCTCCAGCTCTTCGCACCACTTCGCAACCCTGTGGCTGGCCTCCAGCAGGGGATGGGAAGGGTCCTGGCCCATGGCCGCCATCCTGAGGCTGCCAACGAAGGCGTCGTAGGTCAGCCTAAGCACCCGCCTCCGGAAGCTTGACAGCCTCCGCCGGAGACCGGCGCCGCAGGACCCGTTCGAGATCCACAGCTCGATCCTGGCCAGCCAGCCTTCCGCGCGCCTCAGGCCGCCCACCCGGTCTTCGATGGCGGCAAGACCGGATGCCATCCGGCCGACGACCGGGTGCTGAAGGCTGTAGCAGTAGCCCCAGCCGCCCGGACCGGGATCGCGCCCTCCCATCACCTCCTGGGAGAGCTGAGTGCCGGGAAAGAGCTCCAGCCTTTGGGTGAGGCGGGACCAGGTGAGGTGGCCGGTGCGCCGGAGGAGGGCCGCGTTCGCCAACAGGTCCCGAGGGGTGGAGTCTGGGGTGAACATTATGAAGCCCACCTCGGGCACCGCAACGCCCAGCCGTCGGAGCGCCCCAAGCGCGGCCAGGCCCTGCCTCACGGACAACCGCTTGCCCAGGCGGTCCAGGATCCGCTGACTGCCTGACTCAAGCCCAAGGAACACGCTCCTCAGGCCGGCACGGCGGAGCGCTGCGATCACGGGCAGTGAGTGGCGGTTCACCGCGTCCGCCCGAAACGAGACGTGAAACTGCAATGGCGGCTGAAGTTCCGCGATGGCTGCACCCACGGCCGAAGCGTGCTTCAGGCCCGCTTGGCCCGGCCCCAGGAAGTTCTCGTCGGTGAAGTAGACCGGGCCCGTCTCGCCCAGGACCCGCCGGAGGTTAAGCAGATCCTGGACCACCAGGTTGGGGGGGCGGGGCCGCCAGCGGATCGATCGCCCGTGCAAGCGGCCGAAGGCCATGCAGTCACAAAAGGAACAGCTCATGTGACAGCCGCGGCTGGCATGGGCCGTGGCCAGAGCCGCCACCCCGCGGTCAACGCAGACCTCGTAGGTGTCCAGGGCTGGGGCTGGGATCGCATCCAAAGCCGGGGCCGGGGCAGGCTCATTGAGCCTCACCGCGTGGTCCTGGCGGTAGGCGAGGCCCGCCACCTCCTGAATGGGCCGGCGCCCCTGGAGGCTGTCCACCAGGGCGGGCAGCGACAGCTCGGCTTCGCCCCTGAGGATGAAGTCGACCGAGGCCTCCTGGGACAAGGCCTCCGTCGGGACGAAGGATACATGGTGCCCGCCCATGCAGATCCTCGTCCGGGGTAGCGCCGCCTTGAGCCTCTTTGCCAGGTCGATCGCCAGGCCGTAGTTGTCGTAGGTGCAGGTTATCCCGATGAGCAGTGGGTCCGAGCCTTGTACCAGCGCTGCCAGGCCGGCGTTGTCCTGGCTCACGGCAGCCGCCTCGATAAGCTTCACCGCATGTCCCCGTACACGCAGGGAGGCTGCCAGGTGTGCCAGCCCGAGATGCGGTGTCACCGGACCTGTGCTGCTGACTGGCGGGGACAGGAGTACGATCCCCCCGGGCGGCCGGCGTCGGCCTTCCTCAGGCATGGTTGGTTGCCTTTGGCTGGCGCTTGGCCCTGGACGGCCCTGCCTCGCGGATCTGCTTGAGTCGGTTCTCAATCCTGGTTACGAGATCGACTATGCGCTTGTCTGCGAGTGGTGCCATCATGGACTTGGCCACGATCGTCACCTCCTTATGGGTTAGGGTAGCATTTCCAGCGCTTCCTGTCAATACCAGATTGCTGTATGGCTTTCCTACCTATCACGGCGTAGCCGGTCACAGGAGTCAGCCCCGCTGCTTGGGTAACCCCGCAGCTTCCCGGGTTGTCCGCGGAGGCGCCGTACACTGCGGTGCGCCCGCGTCCCGCTATCTCCGCCGTCAGGGCTCGAACCACCCGGCTGGCCAGCCCCTGTCTGCGGTGGGAGGGTTCGGTGTAGACCAGCCCGATGAGGTCCGCCGCCCTGAGCGTGAAGGAGTGGACCACCGCAGCCCACGAAACCGGCCGGCCCCGGTCGCAGAGCGCCCAAAGCCCGCCCCTGGCGGCCATCTGGTTCACCTGGTCGGGGGTGTAGAGGGTGGTGCGGTCGGTGATTGCCGCCGGGACCGGCGGGACGAGGCGGTACAGGCTCTCGCGGGGCCCCTCCTCGGCTGGCTGGGACGGCGGGCTTATGAAGACCTGCGCCCGCGTCTCCCAGTCACGGGTGACACCGCAGAGGGCGCCGGCCAGGGGCTGGCCGTCGACTGCCAAGCACACCCACCGGGGGTGGGTCACAGCGAGCTGAACCGCCTTTTCCTCGTAGGCCCTGGACGCGGCGTCCAGGGGGTCAGGCGGCCGGTGCAGGTACAGCTCGAGCGTCGCCCCGCCAGGGGCGGGTTTCAAGGCGCTCAAGAGAAAAGCCGGGCTGTCTTCGGCCGCCTCCAGGGCATGGATCTCCAGCAGCCCCTTCTCCAGCGCCGCCAGGGGTTCAAACCATCGCCAATCCCGGACCAGCAGCCTCTGCGCCTCAGTCTCCATCGGTGTGCGCATGGCGCCCGCCTCCCACCTTCGTGTTTCCACGTCTCGCTGGGGTCCTGCTCTGGCTCGCCGCTGCGTGCAGTGGTTTGCCGCCGGTCATCGCTTCTCCCCCTAGAAGAAACAAGGCCATACTAGCATGACATTCCAAATTTAGGCCCCCTGTCAACCGGGCTCCTCCGGGCCCCCCCCGGTGACCGACGCCCCCCGGCCCCGGGGCGGCGGGCGGGGCCGGTGGCGACGCCGTCACCCGCACCCCCCGACACGCCTTGAGTGCTCTGGCAGCGGCCAGCGGCGCGGTGGACGCGTTCACCACGTTCGCGGCCCGGGCCCTCTAGGCCGGGGCAGGGACCCAACTGACCAGGGCTGGCCGGATCCAGTCCAGGACCTGAGTCGGGACTGAACCGGACGAGGACGGGCTGACCCCGCCTTCTCCAGAGCGTTGCGTGGAGGTGGAGCCGGGCGCCGGCAGGAAGTCGGGCCGAGAGAGGGAAGAGAACGGAAGACAGTCGAGGGGGGCAGGCCATGGCAGCCGCTCAGGTGGTGCTGGTGGTGGAGGCGCCGTCGCGCCGCAACATATGCCCCACGCGCATGCCGCCCCGGGCTACCCATGGCGGCGGGGGCCCGGCCTGCATGGGCAACCCCGAGTTCTTCATGCGCCACGCGCCGGGCTGGTCACCCTCCACCGGCGGTTCTACGGCCCCCGGCGGGCGCTCCGCATTCTGAGGGTCCTGCCCCTCTCCGCGGTGTTCAAGCTGGCCCTGTTTTCTTTGATCACCGGTAATCTCTGAGGGCTGGGGGTGAGCGATTGCTGAGGTGGTGGCACGCCGGGGTGCTGGTAGCCGCCCTGGGCGCCCTGGGCGTGCTGTGGGGGGCGGCCATAGAGCCAGAGATCATCAGGGTGACCCGCCTGCAGGTGGCGCTGCCCGGCGCCCGGGGGCTGGAGGGGATGAGGATCGTACACCTCAGCGACCTCCACCTGGGGCGCGCGGGCATGATCACCTGGGCGAGCACCGGCAACGGCCCCTCCGGGCTCACCGCCCGCGGCGAGCGGCTGGTCAGGATCCTGCGCCGGTTGGAACCCCACCTGGTGCTGGTCAGCGGGGACTTCCTCGCCAGCGACGAGGGGCGGGAGGCCGCTGTGCGGCTCTGCCGGGCGGTGTCACCGCCCTGCGGCTGGGTGGCCGTTCTGGGCAACAGCGACTACATGCTGGACCACGAAAGTCTGGAGAAGGCACTCCTGCAGGCGGGGGTGAGCGTGCTGCACAACCGGTCCCTGCGCGTGGATTTCGGGGACGGCAGCGGTCTGTGGGTGGTGGGCGTGGACGACCCCTACCAGCACCGGGACGACATCCCCGCGGCCCTCAAGGGCCTGCCGGAAGGGGCGGCGCCGGTCGTGGCCCTGGTGCACTCCCCCGACGCCGCCCCCGAGCTGGCAGGGCGGTGTGGGCTGGTGCTGGCGGGCCACACCCACGGCGGGCAGGTGCGCCTCCCTCTGGTGGGGCCGGTGGTGACCAAGTCACGCTATGGGAAGCGGTTCGTGGCCGGGCTGTATGATCTGGGCAGCACCCACATCTACGTCAGCCGCGGGCTCGGGTTCAGCGGGGGCCCGCCGGTGCGGATGCGCCTGAACTGTCCCCCGGAGGTGGTGCTGATCACCCTGAGGGAGGCCGTCGGGGCGGAACCGTGGGTCGCCCGGTGAGGAGGGAGGAACGTGGCCGGGACTTGCAGCTTCAGGGGGAACGCGGGAGGCTGGGCGGGCGCCCTGCTGGAGGTGGATCTCAGCCGCGGCGTCAGCCGCCGGGTGCCTCTGGACCGGGCCACCCTGGGGGAGTGGCTGGGAGGGAGGGGGCTGGCGGTCTACCTGCTCCAGGCCATGGGTCAGGCCGGCCGGGATCCCCTGGATGAGGACGCCGTCCTGCTCTTCCTGGCCGGGCCGCTCAGCGGAAGCCCGGTGCCCTTTTCAGGGAAGGCCTGCGTGGCGGCGGTCTCGCCGTTGATCGGTCTTCTGGCCTATGCCAGCGTGGGGGGCCGGCTGGGGCCGGCCGTGCGCGCCGCCGGCCTGGACGGCGTGGCCATTCGGGGGCGGTGCCCGGTCCCCAGCGTGGTCCTGATCGACGAGGCGGGCGGGGCTCGGGTGGTACCGCGGCCGGACCTCTGGGGGCTGAAGACGGCGGGGGCGGCGGCTTCGCTGCCGGGCGCCGCCGCCGTGATCGGGCCGGCGGGTGAGAACGGGGTGCGGTTCGCCTGCATAATCCACGAGGGCCATGCGGCCGGCCGCGGCGGGTTGGGGGCGGTCATGGTGGGCAAGAACCTCAAGGCCCTGGCGGTGGCCCCGCCCTCCCGGCCGCGGCTGCCGCGCCCCGCCGATGAGGCAGCGCTCCAGCGGGCGCTCGAGGCGTCGCGGCGCGCCCTGGCCTCAAACGCCTTCATCCGTACCATGCTGGATGGCTACCGGGCCCTGGGCACCTCAGTCGGGGTGGAGCAGCAGGGGGTCCTGGGGGGACTCCCCGCCCGCAACTTCAGCACCGGCACCGAGCCGGGGTGGGAGACCCCGCCGGGGCTCCGCGCTGGGGTGACGGGCCTGGGCTTCTAAGGCTGCTGGACGACATCGCCCACCGGCGGGGTTGGGGGGACCTGCTGGCCCAGGGCACCCGGCGGGCAGCCGCCCAGCTGGGGGGCCGGGCGCCCCGCCTGGCGATGCAGGTGAAGGGGCTGGAGCTCCCCGCCTTTGACCCGCGGGCCACCTTCGGCATCGCCGTGGGCCTGGCTACCGTGAGCCGGGGCGGGGACCACCGCGGGGGGACCACCTACGCCGTCGAGGCCGCCCGCTACCCCTTCCCCGTCGACCGCTTCACTTTGAGGGGCAAGGCCGTGCTCACGGTGATGGTCCAGGACCTCAATGCCGTCCTGGATTCGCTTCCCGTCTGCGGCTTCGGGGCGGCGGGGTTCACCCCCCGCCCCCGGCTGCTGGAGCTCCTGACCGGCCTCCCCGCCCTGCGCGGCCTTCCGGGGCTGGCGGCCGCGATGCTGCCCGGCCTGGCGCGCCGTGGCAGCTCGTTCGGGCTGCTCAGCCGGATCATGGCGGCGGTCACGGGCGAAGACTGGGACGACGGGCGCCTGAGTCGGGCCGGCGACAGGATCATCGCCGCCGAGCGGCGCTTCTGCCTCCAGGCGGGCCTGGACCCGGCCGACGACGACGTCCCGGCGAGGTTCAAGACCGAGGCCATCACTGTGGCGGGCGCCCCCCGCCTGATCCCGGAGGCAGGGATGCGGCAGGCGCTGGCCGAGTACTACCGGCTGCGCGGGTGGGACCGGGAGGGCAGGCCGCCCGCGGGCCGGGCGGAGGATCAGGGGCGTGGGGAATGCGGCTGATGGAGAAGATGGGGGGATGGGGCTGATGGCGGAGGTGGAGGTCAGGCGGGCCGGCAGGGGAGAGATGGCTGAGCTGGCGGGCTTCTGCCTCCCGGCCTACCCCGGGGGCAAGGCGGGCTTCGCCAACCCGGCCGCGGCCGGCGAGTACCCGCCGGCGGTCCAGAGGGAGATGTACCGGGAGCGCCTGGCCTGGCTCGGCGGGGCGATGGCCCGGGGGCTGGTGGCCTTCCTGGCCGGCCCCCCCCAGGCCGCCTTCGGCCTGGCCGAGGGCGTCCCGGTGGAGGCTGCCCCCCGCCGGGTGCGGGGCCGGGGGCTCCTGTTCCTCACCTGCCTCTGGGTCGAGCCGGCAGACCGCAGGGGCCGTGGGGTCGGGCGGGCGCTTCTCACGGCGGTCGAGGACGAGGCCCGGCGCCTTGGGAAGGGTGGCGTGGCCACGCTGGGCTACGCCCAGGGCGGCCACAAGCCCGCCGGGTTCTTCCGCCGCTGCGGATACTCCGAGGTCGACCGGCGCGGGGACCTGGTGCTGCTGTTCAAGGCGCTGGCCCCCGATGCCCGGCCGCCGGAGTGGCTGGGGGCCGGCGGGCGGGGGCCCAAGACCCGGGCGGCGCCGGACCCGGGCCGGGGCGGGGCAGCCCCCCGGCATCGCCTGGAGCTCATCTGGAGCGGCCAGTGCCCGTACTTCTGGGCCGCCGCCCAGGCGGTCCGGGAGTGGGCGGCAGCCCACCGCGACCTGGTGCAGTTCTCCGAGCACCGCAGCGACGACCCGGCCGCAGCCGACCGCCTGGGGACGGCCGGGGGCGTGTTCGTGGACGGGAGGCAGGTGGACCGGGGCCCCCGCTCCAGGCGCGAGATCTTCGACCTGCTCGACGAATGCTGCGGGGCGACCCCTCCCGCCCAGCCGGGAGGCGCTCCGTAGGGGAAGGGGGCGACGGGGTTGCAGCCGTTGGCCATGATACTGGTGTCGGTGGTGCTGGGGGCGACCGGCCAGCTCGCGCTCAAGCACGGCATGGGCGGAGTGGATCGGGCCGCGGGGCTCATGCCCTGGCTCTTGAAGACCTTCACCACGCCCTATGTCCTGGCCGGCCTGTTGTGCCACTCCTCCACCGTGATCTTCTCCACCCGCGGAGGGTCCCCGATCCCCAGCAGGCAGCCTCGGGTGTTTTGCGCCCCTGACACCAGGGCGATAACGGTGAAGGGGTCTATCCACCCCAGGCCGCAGAGCCCGCCGTCAGGGGCGAACGTCCCTACCGCATTCTTCACCCTGTCCAGGAAGCGCGCCACCAGGCGGCCGGGCGCCGCCACCCTGTAGGCCAGAAACCGCCCCTCGGGAGACCAGTTGAGGTCCAGGACCTCGCCCTCCCCGCGATCCACGAGGGCGGGGCCCACCGGCTCATGGAGAGATTGCAGGTAAAGCGCGTACCCGTCCCCCTCGCGGCAGGCTAGGGCGAGGTAGAGCTGCAGGGAGTCGAAGGCCATGGCCGTCACCTCGCCCGGCACCCTGACGTCCTTCACCGGCCCCGCCTGCGCGACCACCTCGGCCCCGCCCTGGGCCCGGCGGGCCATGAGGCCGCTCGGCGATACGGCGAAGGGCCCTTCAGCGAGGCCCACGCCCGGCGCGGTCTCCTCCCGTACCCAGGGGCCCCCGTCGACCTTCGCCCGGTACACTCCGCGCGCCGTGTAAACCCTCACTCCGGCCCCCCTGTCGACGAACTGAGGCAGAGGCTCGACCCTCCCCAGTTCGATGCCGGTGAGGGCCAGCTCCCGGGTGGAGCCGTCGGCGACGCTGTAGATCACCACCCGGCGCTTTTCCGGCTCCTCGTCCGGCGCGTTCGAGGCGGTGTAGTAGCATAGCCGGGTGCCGTCGGGGGACCAGGAAACCGGCCCCCAGTGCGACTCGCCGGGCAGTCGGCAGCACTCGCGGCCCTCGCGGTCGGCGAGCACCGCGACGTTGCCGGTCGCGGGGAGGTAGTACACCAGCAGGTCGCCGCGTGGGGAGGGCATGGGGCGAGAGGCGGTGGGCGGAAGCACGATCTCGCCTTCCAGCCTGACCGCCACCGCCTCCCGGGGCTGGGGCGGGGGGGCGGCGCCCCCGGCGGCAGAGGAGGCGGGCGGCGGCGACCGCCCGCCCGCGCCTGTGCCGGCGCCTGCAGGGGGGGCCGCTGAGGGTGAAGGGCCTGGGCGCGGCGAGCAGCCTCCGGCGACGGCCGCCGCGAGGCAGGCCGCAACCACGAGGATCGCTAAGGTTAGAGCCGTGGCGGGCGCTCTGGCTTTCTGCCTCATAGTGCCACCCTCCTTTGCTGGCTGGGGCAGACTCCAGGCTAGCTTCGTCGCCAGCGGGGAACCTCCTGCCGGGGCGGGGCGGCGGCGGTGAGGTGGGGTGAGGCTTGGGGCGCATTCGGGGACGCTAACAGGGCTCAGGGCTGGGCGTCGGTATAGGGGCGCGTCGGTGGCTGGCGGTCTTGCTGTTCTCGCGCGGGGCTGACCGTTGATGAGGGGACGGTCAGCGGTGACTACGTGGGATCTGGCGGCCTGGCTTGTCAAGCCGGTTTACCTCCGATTGGGGTTACATGGGTCCGAAGAGCCCGGCCCGCCCATCGGGCCCCTCGGCGTCCATCCCCCCTGAGCCCCGCCCTCTCTAAGGCCTTTGGGCCGTTTCCCCTCCCGTCGGGACGATGGAGAGCCCCTCGCCTGCGGCGACCACCTTCCAGGTGGTGTTCTCCTCCATCTTGCCACTTAGCGTGAGCGCGCTCAGAGGGACCAGGAGCATCCGCTCCAGGGTGCGCCGGAGCTCCCTGGCGCCGTATGCGGGGCTGTAGCCCGCACGGGCGATCAGCTCCTCGGCCCCCTCCTCGACCTGAAGCATGACCCTGTGCTGCCTGGTCAGATCCTCGCAGACCTCGTCCAGCATCCGCCTCAGGATCTTCCTGATGTCCGCGGCATCAAGCGGCCGGAAGACGATGAGGTCGTCGACTCGGTTCAGGAACTCGGGGCGGAAGCGCCTCCCGACCTCGCGCACCGCCGCCGCCTCCGGCTGCAGGGCCTCCTGCCGGCGGTAGCCCATCTCCCTGCCTTCGGGTGCTATGTTGGAAGTCATGATGAACACGGTGTTCTTCGCGTCGGCGGTGCGGCCCTTGGAGTCGGTGAGCCGCCCCTCGTCGAACGCCTGGAGGAACAGGTCGAGCACCCGGGGATGGGCCTTCTCCACCTCGTCCAGCAGGACCACGGAGTAGGGCCGGGTGCGCAGCTTTCCGGTGAGCTGCCCCTCCTCTTCGTGGGCGACGTAGCCCGGCGGTGACCCGATGAGCTTGGCCGCGCTGTGCTCCTCCATGAACTCGGACATGTCCAGCCGGATCATCTCCGACTCCCCGCCGAAGAGGAACCGCGCCAGGAGCCTCGCCAGCTCCGTCTTCCCCACGCCGGTGGGGCCCAGGAAGAGGAACACCCCCAGCGGCCGGCGGCGCTCCCCCAGGCCAGCGTGGGCCAAAAGCAGCCGCTGGCAGACCCGGGCCACGGCCTCGTCCTGCCCCACCAGCCGGCTCTTCAGGAACGCCTCCAGCTCCAGCAGCCGGGATCGGCCTTTGCCCTCCAGGTGGCCGGCGACCAGTTCCAGGGGCACCCTCGCCTTCTCGGACAGCACCTGGGCCACCATCGACTCAGTGACCTCCGGCCTGCGGTCCCGCTGCCCCTCTGCTTCGCCGCGCCTCCCCATGCTCAGCATTGGGATCCTGGCCCGGGCCGCCGCCCTCTCCACCAGGTCGATGGCCTTGTCGGGCAACTGGTGGTCCCCGTCGAACCGGACGGAGAGGTCGACGGCCGCCTCCAGTGCCCGGTCGGTGATGCGGGCCCGGTGGTGCTCCTCCAGCTTCCCCCTGATGCCGCGCAGTATCTCCAGCGCCTCGTCCCGGGTGGGCTCGTTGACGGCCACCTTGTCGAACCGGCGTTCCAGCGCCGGGTCCGACTCCACGTACCGGCGGTACTCGGCGATGGTCGTCGCCCCGATGCAGCGCAGCCCTTTGGCCAGGGCGGGCTTCATGATGTTGGCGGCGTCAAGGCTCCCCTCGCCTCGGCCCGCCCCCACTACGGTGTGTATCTCGTCGATGAACAGGATGACCTCCGGGTGCGCCTGGGCCTCTTGGAGGATCCGGGTGAGCCGCTCCTCGAACTCCCCGCGGTACCTGGTTCCCGCCACCAGGGCGCCCATGTTCAGCTCGACGATCCTCCTGCCAGCCATGAGCGGCCCATCCCTGCCCTCGACGATCCGGACCGCCAGGGCCTCCACGATGGCCGTCTTGCCCACGCCGGTCTCGCCCACGAGCACCGGGTTGTTCTTGGACCGTCGGCAGAGCGTCTGGATGACCTGGAGGAGCTCGGTACGGCGGCCCACGAAGGGGCCCAGCCTTCCCTCCCGCGCCTCGTGGGTCAGGTCGCGGCCGTACCTGGCGAGGTAGGGGGTGGGGCCCGGCGCTGCCCTGCCCTCGGCCTGCGGGGCTTCGGCCGGCTTCGGGGCGGGGTGCGTCCGTTCAGCCGCCCTGGCCAGGGCGCTGTCCCGCAGTTCCGCGGGCGTTGCGCCCCCCTCAGCCAGCGCCTGCTCGATGACTGGCCCCGGGCTCTCCAGCACCGCGGCCAGGAGGTGGAGGCAGGAAACCTCGGCGGCGGCCTCGGCGAGCTCCTCGGCCCGCCGGAAGGCCTGCCTGCAGGCCTCGCTGCGGTGAACGACCTGACCCGCGTGCTGGTAGCCGCCCACGCCGGACCTCTGCCTCAGGTCGCGGCGCAGTCGGGCGGCGTCCAGCTCAAAGGCCCGGAGCACGTCGTCTATGTCGCGGCGCTCGGCCTCCAGTGCCTCTCGGGCCTGGGGGGAGAGCCCGAGACCGGCGCGGACGGCCTTCTCCAGGCTGCAGACGCCTATCAGCACCTGCTCCTTCTCGATGTACTGGTGCCCTGCCGCGGCCGTCTCCGCGGCCGCTATCTGCCAGGCCAGGGTCGCTCCGACCGAAAGCCCCTTCATGGTGCGCAGCCTCCCTCTGCCGACCGTGCTTCCGTTCCCCTTCCTCCCTGTCGGTTGATAGGGCTGTCCTGAAGCCGAATCGATCTTGCCCTAAGCCTCCCGGGTTAGCCATTCGCCGCGCCTCCGCAGCTTCCTCTTCCTGCCCTGCCGTGGTGGGGTAGGCTGCGGGTTGTCTCCGCGTCGCAGAGGGCCCCACTGGGCTCTGTTCCTCGGACGGGGGGCCCTCCAGACTATTGCAGCCCCCCGCTGGGATTGTATAATAAGGCCGGAGGCTGCGTCAGGGAGGGGGTGGCCGCCGCGGCAGACCCCGGGGTGTCCGCTGGATCCGCAGAGGGCCCGGCCATCGAGGCCTCCGGCCTGGTGGGGCGCTACGGCAGCACCGTGGCGCTCGACGGCCTGGATGTGCACGCGGAGCGGGGCGAGGTGCTGGGGCTGCTGGGCCACAACGGGGCGGGCAAGACCACCCTGGTGAGGATCCTGGGGTGCCTGCTCCTGCCCCACGCCGGCGAGGCCCGGGTGCTGGGCCGGGACATACGAGACCCCGCAGCGCGCCGCGAGATCCGCCGGCGCATCGGCGTACTGCCCCAGGACCCGGGGCTGTACGACCGCCTCACCGCCGCGGAGAATCTCTTCAGCCACGGCCTCCTCTACGGGCTTTCCGGCCCCACCCTGGCCCGCCGGGTCGACGGCCTCCTGGAGCTGGTGGGGCTGCAGGGCGTCCGCCGGAGCCAGGTGGGGACCTTCAGCGGCGGCATGAAGAAGCGCCTCGCCATCGCCCGCGCCCTAGTCAACGACCCCGAGCTAGTGTTCCTGGACGAGCCCACAACGAACCTCGACCCCGAGGCGGCCCACGCGGTGCACGGCCACATCGTCGCCCTGGCCGCCCAGGGCGGCCGCACTGTCGTGCTGTGCACCCACAACCTCAACGAGGCGGAGCGCCTCTGCCGGCGGGTGGTGATCCTGCGGCAGGGGAGGGAGGTGGCCTCCGGTTCGCCCCAGGAGTTGGAGAGGCGGTTTCGCGGGGCGCGGCGCGCCGAGATTACGGTGCGCTCCCTCGACGAGGCGGCGCTGAAGGCCGTCCGCTCCGCCCCGGGGGTGGCGGGGGTGGAGGTGGCCGGCCCCAAGTGCCTCCGGCTGGAGCTGGCGGGCGAGGGGGGGCTGCCGGCCGCCGTGGCCGCCCTGGTCGCGGCCGGGGCCGAGGTCACCCGCGCCGTGGACGTCCAGCCTACCCTGGAGGACGTCTACCTGAGGCTCGCCAGCGGTGGCGACGCGGGCCCGGACGGTGAGCCGTGGCCCGGCGGCGGGCCCGGCTCGGGCTGGGGCGGCAGCGCGGGCCGCGGGGGGGGTGGACGGCGGTGAACTGGCGGACGGCCCTGGCGGTGTGCGGGAGGGACTTGCGGGACGCGGCGAGGAACCGCGGGGCGCTGGTGCCCGCCGTGGCGGTCCCGGTGGTGCTGGCGGTGCTCCTGCCCCTGCTAATAGTCTACCTCCCCGCGCTGACCCGAATCCCACTCACCACCTTCAACTGGGTGGAGATCTTCTACCGGCACATCCCGCCCGGCGTACGGGAGCGGCTCGGGGGCCTGGGGCCGGAGGCCACCGAGTTTTACGCGCTGGCGGTCTACTTCTTCGCCCCGCTGTTCCTGCTCATTCCCGCCGCGGCCTCCACCGTGGCCGCCGCCGACAGCTTCGCCGGAGAGAAGGAGCGCCGCACCCTGGAGGCGCTCTACTACACCCCGGCCAGCGACGCCGAGCTGCTGTGGGGCAAGACGCTGGCAGCGCTGGTGCCCGGCCTGGGGGCGGCGTGGTTCGCTATACTGGCCTACACGGGCGTCATCAACGCCGTGGGCTGGACCCGCTACGGGCTCCTGCCCCTGCCCAACCTTGCCTGGGTGCTCATGGCCGGGCTGCTGCTGCCCGCCGCGGCGGTGTTCTCCGTGGCCCTGACCGTGGTGGTGTCGGCGAAGGCCCGGACCTCCAGGGGCGCCCAGCAGGTGGCCGGGGTAGTGGTGCTGCCCGCGGTGGCGCTGCTGGTGATGCAGTCGTTCGGGGTGGTGTACCTGGGCTGGGGGCTGGTCTTGGGGCTGGCCGCGGTCTTTTCCGGCCTGGCATGGCTCCTGCTGGCGCTTGCGGCCCGGACCTTCCGGCGGGAGAACGCGGTGCTTTACTCCTAAGCCCTCCGGCGCGGGGGCAGGCCTCCTCGCGACACCTCTGCCGGGTGGAGCCTTTCCTGTACCCGGTCTCACTCGCGCCCGGCCTTCCCCGGCCCTGGGCGGGCGGCTTCCGCCTGCTGTACCTGCCCTGCCCGCTGCATCAGACCCACCGCCGCGCCCAGGATGAGCAGGTGGCTCAGGCCCGTCATGATGTAGATGGCGCGGAGGGGCATGATCGACGGCAGGAACCCTCCTACCGCCATGGACACCACCCAGCCGAGGTAGGCCAGGGTGCGGCGGGTGGAGAACACCCGCCCCCGAAGCTGGTCGGCTGTGGCCTGCTGGATCACCACGGCGGCCGCCACGTTGTGGGCGCCGTTACCCAGGCCTCCCACGACCAGGAAGGCCAGGGCCCAGACCAAGTGCGGTGCCACCCCCACCAGCCCCACGCCCACCCCTTGCAGGAGCACCGCGGCCAAAAAGAGCGCCATGGCGCGGCTTTGGGCCCGTATTAGGCCTGGCAGCAGCGAGCCCAGGACCATGCCCGCACCCCACGCCGAGACCATGTAGCCGAACCCCTGATTCCCGGCGTGCAACACGTCCCGGGCGAAGTAGATCTCCACCACGTTGATGAGGCCGGAAAACGACATTATCGCCAGGAGGGTGACGATGACCACCAGAACCTCGGTGCGCTGGCGTATGTGGCGGAGGCCCTCCACCAGGTCGTCGTAGGCCGCCCGCAAGTTCAGGGGGCCGCGGGCTCGGGCCTCCTGGGGCACTTTGGACAACGCGACGCAGGCTGCCGAGACCAGGAATGAGATGGCGTCTCCCAGCAGCGCCACTCCGGCGCCCCACCGGCCGGTGATGATGCCCCCCAGGGCGGGGCCCATCACGAATCCCAGGTTGTAAGTGGTGGTGATGAGGGAGTTGGCCATGGCCAGGGACTCAGGCTTGACCAGGTTGGGCACCGACGCGTAGAGCGCAGGCTGGAACAGGGCGCTGCCCACCCCGGCGACGAACACCAGGGCGTATATAACCCACAGGTTGTGGGAGAAGACGGCTGCAAAGATGACCGCCGCTCGCACCAGGTCCACGGCTATCATGGTCTGCTTTCGGTTGAGGCGGTCCACCAGCACCCCGGCCACCTGGCCGGCCAGAAGCGCCGATCCCATCTGGGAGATGAGCAGCCCCGACACCGCCAGGCTGCCGCCCCCCATCTGATAGATGCGGGCGATCAGTGCTACGTAGGTGAACCAGTCGCCCACGTTGGAGATGACTTGGCCCGCCCACACCTGCAAGAAGTGGCGGTTGGAAATGATGTGGCGCACTTCCCTTCCCCCTAACCTGACCTCGGCTGCGGCGGCGTCGCGCCAGCCGGGCCAGCCCCGGAAAGGGGCCGGCCCTGGGCCCGCATCCGGGCCCCAAAGTAGTGAGCGGTGGCCAGGATGCTGGCCACCTGCAGCTTCACCATCTGCTGCACTGTCACCACCCGGTACTCCACCCGCCGGTCGAGTTCCTCCGCCTCCTCCTCCAGCCGCGTCACCAACCGGCGCTTGGCCGTGGCCAGCCGCTCCCGACCGGCCCCCTCGGCTGCCCGGAGCCGCCCCTCCAGTACCCTCAGGAACAACCCCAGGGGAAGCATACGGTTAATGCGCCTGAGTTCGGTGCGGTCTGCGGCCTCGGCCCGGGTGGCGGGCCGGTCGAACTCTGCCTCACCCAGGTAAGCCTCTCTGGCCCGCAGCGTGTCTTCCAGCCGCACAAACGACCGCTCCGTAGCCTCCCGGGACCCGGGGGCGAGAAGGTCGGCGATGGAGGCATACTCCTCCTTCATGAAGCGATAGAGGGCCCTCATGCCGTCGATCTCAGCCTGGGCCGCCTCCCTGCGGGTGAAGTCGGAGGGCGAGGTGTCCTCGACCACCGGGGCGGCAAACAGCGGCACCTCCACCACCAGGCTGAAGGCGCCCCCCACCCGCGCCGAGTACTCCTCGCAGGAGGCGCCCATGCCGACCAGCGGCCCCGCGTCGCCGGGGAAGTGGCGGGCGAAGTAGTCGTAGACCTCGGTTGCGGGGGGCCAGTGCAGGATGCCGGGGGCGTACCAGTAGGTGGCCGAGTGCTCGGGCTCGCCCCGGTGGAGGGGCAGGCCCGCCGCCCGGACCGCAGCATGCAGCGGCGCGACCAGGTCGGGGACGAACCCCGTCATCCAGAAGTAGACTCCCCCCAGCGACGAGTTGTGCAGCGAGAACACCAGCCGGGGCCGGGCCCGGTCGATGAGCCCCTTGAGCGCCAGGACCTCGGGCACCGGCTGGGTGAGAACGAGGGTGCGGTAGTCTATGGGGAAGCCCCACTCCGCCTGCTCGGTGGCCGGCTGGCGGAAGTAATGCAGGGTGTAGTTGAGCGGCGAAAAAGGCCCCGAGAACCACCCCTGGTTGAGGCAGGCCGCGTCGGGGTCCACGCACTCCACCAGGTACCAGGTAAACCCCAAATCGGCGAGGAGGCGGGGGTCCCGGGCCAGGCGCGACGACAGAAAGTCAAGTGTCATCCCGCCCACCGGCTCGTTGGGGTGGGGGAACCCGTAGGCCAGGACGGCCGGCCCCTTCCCCATGCGCAGGGCCAGAATGGGCCGGCCCCGGCGGGATCGCCCCAGCTCCAGCAACTCCACCGTGCCGGAAGCCTTCTTCGCCAGCTCTCGGGCCCCGGCCTCCAGCTCGTCCGGCCTCAGGAACCGCGGGTGCTCCGGGACCTCGCCCAGCACCTGAGACCACCGGGCCAGCGGGTCCGGCCCGCCGGCCCCGGTCCCGCCTCCCTCTGCTGCCACCGCTTCACCCCCGCTCCAGCACCCGCCGGGTTATGCCCCGGTATATGTCGCAGAAGCTAGGGTCCAGGGTATAGATGTCATTGTACTTCTCCTCCAGGTGGCCCAGGCAGTCGCCCTGGCAGAAGCCCTCGATGGCGCAGTCCCTGCAGCCGGGCACGTTCATGTAGGTGCGCATCACCTGATAGCGGTAGGCTTCCGACTCCAGCATCTCCTTAAAGCGCGTGATGTGGCCCAGGTAGAGCGACTGCGCCCTGCAGGGGAAGATGTCGCCTGACGGCTCCACGCTGATCTGGAACCCGGTGGCGGTGCAGGAGTTGTGGTCCTCCTTCTTGGGCGAGAAGAAGTCGCGGTGAGTGGAGAGCAGGAGCCGGCGCAAGGGGTTGTGCCAGTACCCTACGATCTTGACGCCGCGGCTTCGCCCGTAGTCGTAGATCTGAAAGAGCTTTGAGACTATAGCCTCGGTGGTCTGAGTCCGCTGGCACATGAGGTAGTCGTCCTGCATGGCCAGGAGCACTATGGCGGTATCCACGTCCCGGGAGCGGGCGTAGTCAACCAGCCGCCCGTCAAAGCTGTCGAAGTTGAGGCTGGAAAGAACCGCAGAGATGAACACCGTCACCCCGTGTGACCGCAGCAGGGATATGGCTCGGTCGATAGACTCGAAGGTGTTCTCGCCCTGCTTGGTGGGGCGGTTGACATCGTTGGCCTCGGCGATGCTGTCCACGCTGACGTAGGTGTTGACCTGGTACTGCTTGAACCTTCGGGCGACCTCCTCCGTTACCAGCGAGGCGTTGGTGGTGCAGTCCCAGCGGATGGCCACCCCTCCCTGGCCCATCCCGAACCGGTCCATCAGCGCCTCCATGACCTTCCAATTGAGCAGCGGCTCCCGCCCGAAGAACTTCACCACCAGGCGGTCCTTGCCGTTCTCGCGGCAGTTCTGCAGCAGGGTGCTCACGGCCAGCACGGCAGTCTCCAGGCTCATCAGCTTGTCCTTATAGTGGAGCAGCCGGCGCCGCTCCGGCGAGCGGTGGTCGGAACGGTCGGCGAAGCAGTACTTGCACTTGAAGTTGCAGGCGTCGGAGATGTCAAGCTGAAGCGCGTTGATGAGGGCTCCCCGGCGCAGCGCCGCTTCCCGCTCCCTGAGCCGCTGTTCGATGACATCCCGCTCGTCGGTGCCTTCCTCCACCAGGTAGCGGAGGTCCCGGAGCGCCCGGACGGTGTCCCCCACCCCGCCATCGGCCTCCTCAGGGTGGCGGGGCTGGCCGAACCGCTCCAGTATGTCCAGCACCGACCGGTCTACCAGCTTGAGGTTGCCGAACAGGGAGTGGTAGACGGCGAACCCGTCGCTCCTGGGGATCACCTGCAGGTAGCGGGAGCGCACCAGCCGCTTGGCGGCGCCCCCGGGATCTGTGCGGTCCCGCAGGCGGCTGATGTCACTGGTCTCCATGGCGCACCTCCTCCAAGGCGGCGGGCTTTGTCCCGCCAAAGGCCTAGAGCCGCTCCAGGACCTTCCTGGTGCAGCCCCGGAACATCTCGCAGTATCCGTCGTCCGTGCGGTAGATGTCGCCGTACTTCCCCTCCAGGTGGCCGACGCACAGTCCGTGGCAGAAGCCCTCGATGTCGCATCCCTCACAGGCCGGGCTGAACGAGCGCATGACGTAGTGGCGGTAAATGGAGGAGTGCAGCATCCCCTCCAGGTCGTCGATGTGCCCCAGGCGCACCCCGGACATCCGGCAGGAGAAGATGTCGCCCGTGGGCTCGACGTTGATCTGGTTTCCGGTGGCCACGCAGGAGTTCCGGTCACCCACCCTGTCCAGGAAGCTGCGGCCCCTGCCCGCCATCAGCCGGGCCACAGCGTTGTACCAGTAGCCGCGCACCTTCACCCCCCGGCCCCTGCCGTAGTCCCAGAGGCGGACCAGACGGTCGACGATCTCGGGGACGGGGTGGCTCCGGTGGGTGGCCAGCGTGTCGTCGGCCATCACGGGGATGAGGCTGGATGCGTATGTGGAAAAAACTTTTTATG
>JAIMBG010000024.1 GCA_023511555.1 Acetobacteraceae bacterium
CCCTACTCCTTTGCCAGTTCCTTGCGGCCCACGATCGCCAGGGCGCCTGCGGCTATGAACAGAAGGCCGGGGAAGATCCACAGCAGGAAGGAGGTTAGGAAGCCGACGACGCCGGGCACCAGCATAATGATGCCCGCAGGGAGGGGTAGCTTCATGGCCAGGCACCCCCCCACCAGGCCGATGACGGCCAGGATAATGGAGCCCGCGCCCAGCGCTATCACGCTCGACCCCACCGGGATCCCCGCCGAGACCACCACGCTTCCCGCCACGCTCTGCAGAATCCCCAGGATGAGTCCCACCAGGCCGCCTACTATCCCCACGATAAGCGCCGCCAGCCTCAAATCGAGCCCTCCTTGCCCGGGGCGTTTGGGGTCGGAAGCTCAAGGGCAGGCGGCCTTGACGACTCACCGCGGCTCTTCCCGCCCCGACACCCCCACCCGCTGACAGGGTTATTCTCCACGCCGCCAGGAAATCCCTCTGGGTTTCGGGGCCGGCGCCCTTCGACACGCCTGGCCCCCTGTGGTATAATGGGGGTTAAGATATAACTGGAAAGCACGGGCCGAAGTTTAGTCTAATGAAACGACGCTTCCGCCCGAGCCCCTGCCGGAGCAAGTTTCACTGCGGCCGTTGCGGCATGGCACTTTCGTTCCTGGAGGCTGATGGGGTTGAAGATCTGCTATCTTTTTCCGGCGGATATGAGGCGGAGCGCGGCTGGCGAGGCGGAGCTCGAGCGGCGGGGGTCGGTTCTGCAGTCCTGGGCTGGGTCGGGAGTGCTGGTGGGCTGTCTGGACCTACCCGGAGGCCCCCCCTTCCGCGGGGCCTACCACGAGGAGTACCTGGCGGTGGCCGGCACCCTGGAGAGGGTACGGGAGGCGGCGGCGCAGGGGTACGACGCCGTTGTGCTGGGCAGCCTCGCCGGCTCTGTCCTGGAGGCGGAGGAGCCGCCCGCCATCCCCGTAGTGGGACCGGGGGAAGCCGCCATGCTAGTGGCCGCCATGATGGGCCGGGGCTTTTCCCTCCTGACCCTGGCCGAGGAGGCCGTGCCCCACCTCCGGCACCTGGCGGCGGCGGCGGGGGTGGCTCAAAAGCTGTGGTCGGTGAGGGCGGCCGGGCTGGGCCCCGCCGAGCTGGCTCGGAACCCGCAGGAGGGGGAGCGCCGCCTAGAGGCGGTGGCGCGGGAGGTGCTGTCCGAGCCAGTCTCGCCCGACGTGCTCGTGCTGGGCTGCCTCAGTCTGGGGTTTCTGGGGGTGGCGGAGTCGCTGAGCCGTGCCCTGGGCGTGCCGGTGCTCAACCCGGCGCGGATCTCCCTGAAGATGGCCGAACTCCTGGCGGGGTAGAGTCGTCTATGGGGGCGGCGGGCCTGACCCGGCGCCCCTTCGGGCTCGGGCGGTCGGGTCGGCCAGCCCGGAGCGGCCTCGGGGTTCAGTAGCTGAAGCAGCAGTCGTGCCATCAGTCGGACCAAGGAAGGAGCAGCGTCATGGCCGAGTACGAGCTGGAACGCGAGGTGCTGGCCGCGGTTTCCCGGGAGGAACTCATGAGGCACACCGCCTACCTCTCCACCCTGAATCGGATCTCCGGCACGCCCGACGACTTCAAGGCGGTGGCGTACGTGGCCGGGTTCCTGGAACGGGAGGGCATCCCCTGCCAGGTCCACCGGCTGACTGCGCTCATCAGCCACCCGGTGCGGGGACGGCTGGTGGTCCTGAGCCCCGGCGGCAGGGAGTTCAGGGTGAAGGCCCGGTCGTTCTCCGCCACTACCCCTCCCGGCGGCGTGGAGGCGGAGGTGGTCTGCGTGGCGGTCCAGAGGCCCGGCATTGGCCTGCTGGACGGCAGCCCGGGCCGGGAGTTGGGCGGAGCCGACGTCCGGGGCAGGGTGGTGCTGTCGGAGAGCGGCGGCCCCGGGGCGGTGCTGGAGGCCCAGCGGGCGGGGGCGGTCGGCTACGTCCATGTCTGGGCCAGCGGCGAGGACGTGATCCACGAAATGATCGTCAGTCCGGTATGGGGCTCGCCGGTCCCGGAGACGGTGGGGCTCCTGCCGGCGATTCCCTGCCTGGGCATGAAGCGGTCGGACGGCCTGGAGCTGGCGGAGATGTGCCGGTCCGGCCCGGTGCGGGTGAGGATCGAGGCCGAGGCTGACACCCGCTGGCGCGCCCTGGAGCTTCCCGTGGCCACGGTGGAGGGGGCTGAGGGTCCCGAGCCGTTTGCGCTCGCCGCCGGCCACCTCGACTCCTGGCACGTCGGCACCACCGACAACGCCACCGGCAACGCCTGCCTTCTGGAGCTGGCGCGGGTGTTCAACCGCTTCCGCGGCCGGCTTCTGCGGTCGATAAGGTTCGCCTGGTGGCCCGGCCACTCCTACGGGCGGTACGCCGGCTCCACCTGGTATGCCGACCGCTTCTGGCCCGAGCTTTACCGGGGGTGCTTCCTCTACGACAACATCGACTCCCCCGGGTCGCTAGGAGCCACCGACTACTCGGAGATAACCGCCATGGCGGAGACCAGGGACCTGGGTGAGGAGGTGGTGCTGGAGCTGGCGGGGCAGAAGGCCCGCGGGGTGCGGCCCATCCGCGCCGGAGACCAGTCGTTCTGGGGAGCGGGGGTGCCTTCGCTGTTCATGATCGTCTCCATGCGGCCGCCGCAGCTCCAGGCGGCAGTGGGGGGGTCGGGGATGGGGTGGTGGTGGCACTCGGAGGAGGACACCCTGGACAAGTGCGACCCCGACCTCCTGCTCCAGGACACCCGCATCCACCTCCTGGCGCTGTGGCGGGCGTGCCGTGCGCCGGTGCTGCCTTTCCGCTACTTCCCCCTGGCCGTGGAGTGGCAGGAGGTCTTGGCCGACCTGGCCCAGGCGGCCGCCCCGCACCTCGACCTCTCCCCCCTCCAGGAGCGCGCCGCCGAGCTGGCCTGCCGCGCCAGGGAACTCGACGCCCTGGCCGACCGCCTCCGGGCCCGGTCCGCGGGGCGCGGCGGGGCCCGGGCGCGCGGGGGGCCTACGGCCGAGGAGGCCGCCGTAAACCGCGCCTTCCTGAGCATCTCCAAGAGCCTGATACCGGTGATGTACACGTCGGCGGGCGAGTTCGACCACGACCTCGCCGTCCCCATCCCCCCGCTCCCCGGCCTTCAGCCGGTGCGGGACCTCGCGCGGCTCGACCCGTCAGGGTGGGAGTTCCACCTGCTGCTGAACCGGCTGGTGCGCCAGCGCAACCGGGCCGCGTTTGCCCTGGACCGGGCGCTGGAGGCGTGCCAGGCGGTCCTGGGCAGGACGGTCCCCCCGGGCAGCGCCGGGGCCGCGAAAGGGCGGTCGGCCCGCGGCGCGGAAGGGCGCGGTGGTGGGGCGGCGGAGGCATCTACCCGAAGGAGGGCAGGGGAATGAGCTTGATGGCCCGCGGCCCCCGCTTCTCTTTGGCGTGCGTGGGCGACGTCTACCTCCAGGGGCCGGTGGCGTCGAAGGCCCGGTGCCGGCCGGGCCCCGCGGGTCCCGGCTCCCCCGCGGCGGGGATGCTCAGGGAGGCCGACCTGGCCCTGGGGAACCTGGAGGCACCGCTCACCGCTGCCGAGTGGCCGGCGGACAAGGTAGCCTGCCTCAAGACCGACCCCGGGCTGGCCGGGGAGGTAAAGGCCCTGGGCCTCGACGCCGTCACGGTGGCCAACAACCACGCCCTGGACTATGGCCCCCAGGGCCTGCTTGACACGCTGGAGGCGCTTAAGGTGGCCGGCGTGCCGGCCTGCGGGGGCGGGGCCAACCTGCAACGGGCGCTCGCCCCGGCTTGGGTCGAGGTGAAGGGGGCGAAGGTGGCCGTGCTGGGGTTCTGCTCCGCCCTGCCCCCAGGCTTTGCCGCTACGTCGCGGCGCCCCGGCGTGGCGCCGGTCCGCGTTCGGCAGGCCTACCTGCTGGACGCGGTGACGGCCGAGGAGCAGCCGGGAACGGCCCCTTACGTGCTCACCCGCCTGGTGGAGGCCGACGTGGAGCGGGCCTGCGGCGCCGTTACCTGCGCCCGGGAGCAGGGTGCGGATGTGGTGGTGGCGCAGGTCCACTGGGGGGTGCCGGCGGCTTTCGTGGCTCCGTTTCAGGGGCCAGAGATGGACTACCAGCCGGCACTGGCCCACCGCCTCATCGACGCCGGGGCGGACCTGGTGGCCGGCCACCACCCCCACGCCCCGAGCGGCCTGGAGTTCTATCGGGGCAGGGTGGTGCTGTACAGCCTGGGCAACTTCGTCTTCCACCGCTTGATGCTGCAGGCCGGGCAGACGGACGCCCGCCCCATCCCCCCTTACAGCCCCGAGGCCATGGCCCACGTGGCCCTGGGGCGGGAGAAGGACGGGCTGCTGGCTTGTGTGGAGTTTCAGGGGGGGGAACTGAAGTCCGTGCGGCTGGTGGCTCTAACCCTCGACCAGGCCGGCGAACCCTGGGTGGCTGGCGGCCGGCGGTCGAGGGCCATCCTGGAAAGGGTGGAGGCGCTCTCCCAGCGGTACTGCCCGGGGCTCAGGGTGGAGTCCGACGGGCGGGTGGTATGGGAGGGGCAGGGGGGTGCCGGGGGAGCCGGCGCTGATTGAGAGGGGGGCAAGAGGGCCGGGCGGGTCGGGCCAGCGGAGCCGACCGGCGCGGGGGGCCGCGCGCTGCGGCGTGGGCACGGCCCGATGCTCCTTGCAAGCTGCGCGGTCACGTCAACCTGCTTCTTGGGCTGCACATGGACGGCGTGGGACTTGTTTGCGGATGGGTTGAGGTGCAGGCTCGTTCTCGCCCTTGACGCCGTCGCCCACCCGGAATACAATGGAGGTGGTACGAACACATGTTCGTAGAGACGGGGTGGACGATGTGGCGTCAGGCTCTGGCGGCTTCGTTCCCCTGCATGTACACTCGCCGTTCTCCTTCCTCGACGGCGCCAGCCCCCTGGAGCGGCTGGTGGAGAGAGCCGCGGAGCTGGGGTTCACCAGCCTGGCCCTGACCGACCACGACAACGTCTGCGCCGCCCCCAGGCTCTTCAGGCTGGCGCAGGCGGCCGGCCTAAAGCCCATCCAGGGGGCGGAGGTGACGGTGGGAAGCGTGTTAGGGTCGGCAGGCCCGGCGCGCCCCGGCGGGGAGGTGGCGCGAGGGCCGGCCGTGGCGCGCGGCGGCGGGCCGGCGGCTGAGACCGCCTACCACCTCACCCTGCTGGCCCAGGGCCCCGAGGGCTACGCCAACCTCTGCCGGCTGCTCACCCGGGCCCACCTGGAGAACCCCCGGCGCAGGCCCCGGGCCAGCCCCGACGCCCTGGAGGCGCTTTCTTCCGGCCTCATCGCGCTTTCCGGCTGCCGTCGGGGAGAGATCCCCTCCCTGGTGCTTCAGGGCCGGTTCGCCGAGGCGGAGCAGGCGGCGCGGTGGTTCCTGGAGAGGTTCGGCCGCGACCGCTTCTACCTGGAGGTGGTGGACGACAGGCTGCCGGGCAGCCGCGGGCTGGCCCGGCGGCTCGGCGAACTGGGGGAGCGGCTGGGGGTGGGGCTGGCGGCCACCACCAACGTCCACTACGCCGACAAGGCCGGCTTCCCGGTGCACGACCTGCTGACCTGCGTCAGAACCCTGACCCGGCTGGGGGACGTTCACCCCGAGCGGCGGCTCAACGCCGAAAACTACATGAAGCCCCCGGCAGAGATGGCCTGGCTGGCCGATGCCGGGCTGGGCCAGGCCCTGCTCAACCCGGCCCGCATCGCCGAGGCCTGCCGCCCCGCGCTGGCCCTGGGCCAGAGGGTTCTGCCCGCTTTTGCCCCGCCGCCGGGGGAGACGGCCGAGGGGTTCCTGCGGCGGCTGGTCTGGCAGGGGGCGGAGCGCAGGTACGGCAGGATCACGGCGAAGGTCAGGGACCGGGTGGAGCACGAGCTGGACGTGATCTCCAGGCTGGGCTACGTGGACTACTTCCTCCTGGTATGGGACATCGTGCGCCACGCCCGGGAGCGGGGGGTGCGCTGCGCCGGCCGGGGCTCCGCCGCCGACTCCGTGGTCTCCTACTGCCTCGGCCTCACCGAGGTGGACGCCCTGGCCCGGGGGCTCCTGTTCGAGCGTTTCCTCAGCCTGGAGCGGGCCCAGCAGCCCGACATCGACCTGGACTTCGACGCCCGGCGGCGGGACGAGGTGGCCGAGTACGTGTACCGGAAGTACGGGCGGGACCGGGTGGCGGCGGTATGCACCTACAACACCTTCCTGGCCCGCTCCGCGGTCCGCGACCTGGGGAAGGCCATGGATCTCCCCGCGGCGGAGATAGACGCCCTGGCGCGGCGCTGCCCCTGGATGCCCGCCGATCGGCTCCGGCAGGCGCTGGACCGCTACCCCGAGCTCCGGGCCCTGGGGCTTCCCCGGGAGAAGTTCGAGCGGCTCCTGGACATGTGCGGGCGGGTGGCGGGCTTTCCCCGCCACCTGGGCACGCACCTCGGCGGCCTGGTGATCACCGGCCGGCCGGTGGTGGACCTCGTGCCGCTGCAGATGGCGGCGAAGGGGCTGGTGGTCTGCCAGTTCGACAAGGACGGCGTGGAGGACCTGGGCCTGATAAAGTTGGACCTGCTGTCGCTCCGGGTGCTCACCGCCGTGGAAGACGCCCTGGCCATGGCCAAAGAGGCCGGCCGGCCCCTGGACTTCGATGCCATCCCCACGGACGACCGGGAGTCGCTGGCCATGATCAACCGCGGCGAGACTATAGGCGTCTTCCAGTTGGAGAGCCCCGCGCAGCGGGCGCTCCAGGCGCGGCTCAGGGCCCGGGGCTTCGAGGACATCGTAGCCAGCGTGGCCCTCATCCGGCCGGGGCCGATAAAGGGCAACATGGTGGAGCCGTTCTTAGCCAGGAGGCGGGGGCGGGAGCCGGTGACCTACCTCCACCCCGCGCTGGAGCCCATACTCAGGAAGACCTACGGCGTGGTGCTGTTCCAGGAGCAGGTGATTGAGATCGCCACCGCCGTGGCGGGGTTCTCCCCCGGCGAGGCCGACGCGCTGAGGCGGGCCATGACGCACCGCCGCTCCCAGCGGGAGATGGACGAGATCGGCAGGAAGTTCGTGCTCCGGGCGGTAGACCGCGGCGTCGACGAGGCCGCGGCCCGGGCGATATTCTCCTGCATGGCGGGCTACGCCAGCTACGGGTTCTGCGAGGCCCACGCCGCGGCGTTCGCCAGCACCGCCTGCAAGACGGCCTACCTGGCGCGCCACTGCCCGGCGGAGTTCTTCGCCGCCATACTGAGCTCCCAGCCCATGGGCTTTTACCCCCCGTCGGTGCTGACCGTGGAGCTTCGCCGGCGGGGGGTGGCCGTGCTGGGGCCGGACATCAACCGGAGCGGAGCCGACTACCGGGTGGAGGGGCTAGGGGCGGGGCGTGCGCCCGCCGCGGGGAGGGCGGTGCGGGTGTCGCTGAGGCAGGTGAAGGGGATGGGCGAGGCCAGCCTGGAGGCCATCCTCCGGGCCCGCGCCGCAGGGCCGTTCCGCTCGCTGGAGGACTTCTGCGCCCGGGTGGATGTGGACCGGGACTTAGCGGAGAACCTCGTCCTGTGCGGGGCCTTCGACGCGGTGGAGGCGGGGGCGTTGGCCGCGGGAACGGCGGTGTCCGCAGTCAACCGCCGGGCGCTGCTGTGGCGGGTCGCCGGCGCGCTGGAGCGGGGGCGGCGGCTGCGGGCGGCCGGGGGCGCGGGGGAGTGCTGGCTGCCGGGGCCAGCTGAGGAGGCAGGAGTCGGGGCCTCCGTGGCGCCGTCGAGCCCCGCGGTATTCGAGGCCGGGCCGGAGGCCGGCGGGCCGCCCGGCGCTCCGGCCCTGGCGGACTTCTCCTGGGCGGAGAGGCTGGCCTTTGAACAGGAGATACTGGGGTTCACGGTGAGCGGCCACTTCATGGAAGCCCTTCGGCCCGCGCTGCGCCGGGCCGGGTTCCGCTCCAGCCGGGAGCTGGCGCGGCTGGCCCACGGGGCCCGGGTCAGGGTGGCCGGCCTTCCGGTGCGGCCCCACCGGCCTCCGACCCGCAGCGGGCGCACGGTGGTCTTCCTCTCCCTGGAGGACGAGGGCGGCCTGGTGGACGTGACGGTGTTCGAGGACGTCTACCAGCGCTGCGGGGCAGCGATATTCGCCGATCCCGCGCCCGCCCTGGCGGTGGAGGGCAGGCTGCAGCGGCGGGGAGCGGGGGTGAGCGTGCTGGCGGAGGTGGTGGAGGAGCTGGGGCGGCGGCATTTGGGAGGCCCCGCCCACCGCCCTGACACGGCGGGCGCGGTTCGCCCCGGGGCTACCGGCGCCGTGGCACCGTTGTCACCGGATGCGTGGCCTGCCCCGGCTGCCCCGCGGGGGCACGGGCAGGCCCTCACCGCAGCCTTGCAGCGCTAGGAAGCCCCTGCAGCGGCCGGCGGGCGGGCACGCCCCGGCCGCAACGCTGTATCTCCGGTCGCCTTAAGGGGTGTAAATCGACATTGAATGCCATTGACATATTATGGAACGGGTGCTAGACTTGGACTGGGGGCGGATGACGCCCTTTGATTAGGGAGGGATGGTTTGTGTGGCGGCGGATGGCTTGCTACCGCGCAAGCTTCGTCCCCATCTGCGTGGTTCTGGTCGCTTTCCTGGTGGCGGGGGCATTCGTGTTCCGGTTCAGCTCCGTCACCACAGCGACCGCAGCCCCCTGCGGGGGCCGCTGCCCGGGGGCGTCCGGGCCCAGCGCTCGCGCGCCCGACCCCGTGAAACCCTCCGGGGAGTCTATCGATGCCCTCATCCCCTACCTGATGGAGCGCGCCAGGGCGGGGCTCCTGGATGCCGTGGCGCAGAGGATGGTCGCCGAGGAACTGGCCCGGCGGGGCGACGGCGAGCGGCTGGCGGCACTCTTTGGGGAGCTGGAACGGTGCATTCCCGGCAGTTACCTTGTGGCCCTGGACTACGCCTGCGGCCTTTCTATCCTCAAGGACCCGGCCGCCGAGGCCTGGTACCGGCGGGCCCTGGAGCGGCGGCCGAACGACAGCATCGCGGCGATCGCGGAGTACAGCCAGTGGCTGCTTGAGCGCGGGCGCCCGGCAGACGCCCTGAGGGTGCTCTCGCTGCAGGAGCCGGGGCGCAGGTTCCGCGGGCTGCACTTCTACCGTGCCGTGGCGCTGGAGATGCTGGGCCAGCGGGCGGCCGCCGAGGATCACTACCGGGCGTACCTCGACTTCAACCGGGCCTTCCCCGCCCCGGCCGCGCTTCGCACGCCGGGCGGCGTGGCGGCGGGCGTGCGCTACGACGACGCCCCGGGCGTGCTGGACACCTGCTCGGACGCCAGGCTAAAACTGTCCCAGATGGTCTACTGCGAGGCGCGCGGCGAGTCGAGCGGGGGCCAGGCGGCCGTGGCCTGGACGGCCCGGAACCGGGTCTTCGTCTACAATCCCAGCCCGGGCTGCAACAAGCAGCCGGCCTCGGGGACATACTGCGAGAGGTATCTGACGGTGCTCCAGTCGGGGGAGTTCTGCACCGGCACCTCTCACAACAGCGATACCGATGCCACGGCCGACTGCGTCTTCTACGGCTGGATCCCCGACCCAGTGGCCCAGCGGTGTGCGCTCGGCCCTCTCCTCGAGGGCACGTGGTGCGACGGGGCCTGCAAGTACGGGTCCGAGACCGGCGGGTTCTCCACCGGCGGCTACTTCTTCTACAGCACCACCGGCTCCTGTGCCTCGACCCATCCGAGCGGCTGCGGGGTGAGCCGCGGCAAGGTCTGTGGGAACGGTGGGTATGATCACTGCTTTTACAGCGTACAGTAGTTCCGCAGTCTGAAGGTCCGCCAGGCACCCCCCTCGTCGTGCCCGTGCGGCCCGGCGCGGGGGGTGCCGGCGGCCGCGCGAAGGGGGGCACAAGGGTGAACAGGGGCGGGCGCCGGGAGCGCGGCCCTGCGCCGCTGAGCCGTGCGGGCGCGGCGGCGTGCGGCCTGGCGCTGGTGGTCTTCGTGCTGGCCGGGTGCCACGGGGGCGGAAGGGAGCCGCCCCTTTCGCTGCCGCCGACGCCCGCAGGCGGCGTCCTGGCCCGGGTCGCGGGCCGCTGCACCGTGGACCAGCGGCACCTGTTCTCACCGGTGTCGCCCTGGTCGCCCTCGGGGTCGCGGCTGGCCCTGGCCGGCCTGCGGGCCGCGGGGGAGCCGCCGGCGGAGGCGGCGGGGCCGGTGACTCCGGCGGGGGTCGGCGGGGGGGCGGCCGCCATCCTCGACCCGGGTTCCTGGTCCTTCACCCCCCTTGACACCCCCGGCGGCACGCTTGCTGCCTGGTCCCCCGACGGCCGGCGCCTGGCGGTGGTGGAGGCGGCCCCGCCGCCCCCTTCGGACGGGTGGCCGGAGGGGTACTCCGTCCGCCTGCTGGACGCGCTTTCCGGCGCCACGGCCGGCGTCATCCAGCTTCAGCCGCCCGGGTCGGCGCCGCCGTTCAACGTCGTCAACGACGTGGACTGGTACGACGGCGGCCGGCTCATCATCAGCAGCCACGCCGGGACCGCGGTGGACACGCTGTGGCTGCTTGACGCCGCGGGGGGCGGCCTTAGCCGCCTGACCGACATTACCCTGCGCTTTAGGGTTTCCGGCCCCGCGGTGGCGTTTGAGCAGTGGCGCCGGGGAGGGATTCGGGTGGGCGCGGTCGACGCCTCCGGCGCCGTGCGCTGGTTTGACCCCGAGGCCTCCCAGCTCCTGGGGGACGCCAGGGAGGGCCGGGTGCTTCTGGCCTCCTGGCCCAAGGCGGGTGCGGCCGGCCGCACGCCCGCGCTAGTGCTCTGGGGCGCCGGAGAGGGCGGCTGGAGGCGGAGGCTCCAGGATGGCGCCGGGTGGGGGTCGTGGAGCCGGGATGGCAAGGACGTCGCCGCCCTGGCGGTGAGGGCGGAGGGCGGGGAGGCCGCGGCGCCCCGGGTCGACCTGGTGGTGCTCGACGCCGCGCGCGGCCGGGTGGGGCTGAGGGTGCCCCTGGGCCACGCCCCGGCCGGCATGGAAGAACAGAAGGAGCAGTACTGGTCTGAGAACCGGCGCTGGTTCGAGGCCCGCCGCCCCCGGTGGTCCCCTGCCGAGGACCGGCTGGCGTTCCTTGACGGGGCGGGCAGCCTCTGGCTCCTGGATGTCGAGACCCGGCAGGCCACCTGCCTCTGGGCCCGGGCGGCCGCGGCAGCCGAGGCCCTGGGCCCCCTGGTGCCGGCGCCCCTCCGCCTCGAGTGGTCTGCCGACGGCCGGTTCCTCGCCGTCTTCCTTCCGGTGCGGGCGGCAGGGGAGGCCGACTACCGGGTGGAGCTCACGGTGGTTGAGGTGCCGGCTGGCTAGGGGTAACCCCTGCTCGGGCGGCAACCTCGGCTTTGTCCCGTCAAGGTGCCCTTCCGTCACGGAGAGGGATACCCCACGTCCGGCCGCGGCATTCGCCGCCGCACGTTCTGGGACCCGGCCTGGTCCGTCCGCCGCCCTTGACAGCCGGCCCACTCTTCCGGCATGATAGGGGAGGGGTTCGGCGGCGCGGCCCCCGACGGGGGGTGGGGGAGTGGGCGGCGGCTCGGGCGCTTTGCGCCCTGGTTGGGGCGGTGACGGGTGCCCGGGGAGAGGCGGTGGGCGCTCGGCGCGGGACCGCGGGGAAGGCGTCCCCGGCCCTGGCGCGGCGCGCAGGGCCGGGGCCCTCGCGCGCGGCGGCGCAGTCGCCGCTTCGGGCCCCACCGAGGCCCGGCGGTTCCTGGTGCGCGGGGTGGTGCAGGGCGTGGGCTTCCGCCCCTTCGTATACGCCCTGGCCCGCGAGCTGGGGCTCTCCGGCTGGGTGAAGAACACCGCCCACGGCGTGGTGATAGAGGCGGAGGGGCCCCGCCGCGCCCTGGAGGAGTTCCAGCGGGGCCTGGTCGAGAGGGCCCCCGCCCTGGCCCGGGTGGCCTCGGTGGCGGTCGAGTCCGTGCGGCCCTCGGGCCGCGCCGGGTTCCAGGTCCTGGCCAGCCCCTCTGCCGGGGAGCGTCAGGCCGTGGTCCCACCCGACGCCGCGATGTGCTCCGACTGCCGCCGCGAGGTGCTGGACCCTTCCGACCGCCACCACCTCTATCCCTTCACCAACTGCACCGCTTGCGGCCCGCGCTTCACCATCGTCCGGGGCGTGCCTTACGACCGCCGCCGCACCACCATGAGCCGCTTCCCCATGTGCACGGACTGCGAGCGCGAGTACCACGACCCCGCCGACCGGCGCTTCCACGCCCAGCCCACCGCCTGCCCCCGCTGCGGCCCCCGGGCCTGGCTGGCCGATCGCCGTGGCCGCCCCCTGGGCCTTCCCTGGGCCGAGGGCTTTGCCCGCCTGGTGAGGGAGGGGCGGATCGTGGCGGTGAAGGGCCTGGGGGGCTTCCACCTGGCCTGCGACGCGCTCAACCCGTCCGCCGTAGCGGAACTGCGGCGGCGCAAGGGGCGTCCCTTTAAGCCGCTGGCGGTCATGGCCCGGGACCTCGACGCCGTCCGTTGCTTCTGCCGCGTCAGCCCTGCAGAGGAGCAGCTCCTGCTGAGCCCCGAGGCGCCCATCGTGGTGCTGGAGCAGCGGCCCGAGGCCGCGACCCAGCTTTCCGGCCTGGCCCCCGGCCTCCGCAGCCTGGGAGTCATGCTGCCCTATACCCCCCTTCACCTCCTCCTCTTCCAGGAGGGATTCACCCTCCTGGTGATGACCAGCGGCAACGAGCCCGACGCCCCCCTGGTCAAGGACAACACCGCCGCACTTGCCGAACTGCGCCCCCTGGCCGACGCCTTCCTCCTGCACGACCGCCAGATCTACCAGCGCTGCGACGACTCCGTCGTCCGGGCGGTGGACGGGGCCCCTCAGCTCTACCGGCGGGCCCGGGGCCACGTCCCCCGCGGGGTGGAGCTGCCCGGCCCCCCGGCCATCGGGGTGGCGGCGGTCGCCGCAGGCTTCAAGGCGGTCGGGTCTGCCGAAGTCGGCGGCGGGGCCGGGGCCGGGGGCGCGGCTGGAGTTCACGCTTGCGATGCCTCCGAAGGGTCTGCCGGGGCCGCCGCCAGCACCGCGATACCCGCCGCGGGCCCCCTGAGGGCTCCGCCCCCCGTCCTGGCGGTGGGTGGAGAGCTCAAGAACACCTTTTGCCTTACCCGGGGCAGCACTGCCTTCCTGAGCCAGCACATAGGTGATCTGGCCTCGCTGGAGAACGAGGCGTTCTTCCGCCAGAGCCTGGCACGGCTCCAGCGCTTCCTGGCGGTAAAGCCCGGGGCGGTGGCCTACGACCTCCACCCCGGCTACCTCAGCACCCGCCTGGCGGCGGAGCTGCTCGGCCTGGAGGTCGATGCCATCGCGGGCGGAGCCGCCACCCCCGACCCCTCGGCCCACCGGGTGCGGGCGCTTTCCGGCCCCCGAGGCCTTCTGGGGGTGGGGGTCCAGCACCACCACGCCCACCTCTGCTCTTGCCTCGCCGACAACGGCTTTCCCGGCCCGGCGGTGGGGGTAATGGCGGACGGCACGGGCTACGGCCTCGACGGTCGGGTCTGGGGCCTGGAGGTCCTGGGCGGGGACCTTGGCGGCTTTTCCCGGCTCTACCACCTGGAGTACCTGCCGCTGGTGGGAGGGGAGGCGGCGGTGCGCGAGCCGCTCCGCCTCGCGGTGGGCTGCCTGGCGCAGTTCGCGCCCGACGGGGGGCTGGAGTGGCTCCTTGGCCGCCACCCGGGGCGCGCCGCCGAGATTCAGGTCTGGTGGTCCATGGCCCGTTCCGGGGTAAACTCGCCCCTGGCGTCGAGCTGCGGCCGGCTGTTCGACGCCGCCAGCGCGCTTTTGGGCGTGTGCCTGCTCAACACCTACGAGGCCCAGGCGGCCTCGGAGCTGGGGGAGGTGGCCTGGCCCGACGTGGAGGACGCCTACCCGGTGGTGGTGGAGGAGGGGGGAGGCACAGAGGGTCCAAAGGCTTGGGACACGCCTCCGCCCGCTCACCCGGCAGCGGAGCCTGCGGCCTGCGCCGGTGGTCCAAGGGCTTCCCAGCGGGAGGGAGTGGCGGATCCCGGCCGGTCTTCGGCGCCCCCCGCCCCGACCCAGGGGGCCGGAGCGGCCGGCTCTGCGCCAGGGCTCTCCCCGTCCCCAGGCCGCATCCTGGCCGGGCCCATCGTGCTTTCCCTGTGGGAGGACGTGCGGGCGGGCGTGCCCCCGGGCCTGGCCGCGGCCCGCTTCCACAACGCCGTGGCCGTGGCCATGGTCGAGGCCGCCCGCCGGGCTGCCGAGGCCTGCGGCGTGGACCGCGTGGCTCTGAGCGGAGGGAGCTTCCAGAACCCTCTCCTGCTGGCCCGGGTGCGGCGCGGCCTGGAGGCGGCGGGGCTTAAGCCCCTTCTCCACCGCCAGGTCCCGGCCAACGACGGGGGGCTGTCGCTGGGGCAGGCGGCGGCGGCGCACGCCCTGCTGCGGGGCGGAGCCTGACGGGGCCGGCCGGGCGGGCATCGCCGCCCCACGCCCCCGCGATGCCCAGAGGCGCGACGAGAGACGGCGGCGGCGGCAAGGACCGGCGGGCCGTCCACCACGGAAAGGATGGACTGCCGCATGACGATTCCATCGGGTATCATCGAGCCGACATACGTGAGCGACGAGTACTTCAGCCGGATGCTGGTCGACCTGGACTGTTCCATGCCCCTGCACCAGGTGAAGACCCTGCTGCTCGGTGGCCTTACCGCCACGCGCCTGCCGCCCCTGGAGGAGTTGCTGGCTGCCATGTGGGGCGGTGAGACCCCCATCTTTGAGAGCGAGGAGCTCCTTTACGCCTTTATGGCCCACTTGCTGGGTCTCATCAACCAGCTCAGGGTGCATCTGGGCGCGGCCCCCTACCGCCTGGCGCCCGTTGACTGCCCGGCGGACGCCGCGGGCGTTGCACGCTACGCGAGCGTCCGCCTGGAGGAGCTGGCGGGCTTCGTTCGGGGCCTCGACCTGGGCGACACCGATCCGGGCGACATGTCCGCGAAGGCCCTGAGCGCCCTGGTCGTTCTGGGTGAGGGGTCGGCATGGCTGGAGGTATACAGGGGGCTGGCTGCGAAGGGTGTGGAGGGCGGCAGGGAATCCTGGCGCGAGGCCCTGGCCGTTCTCCGCCAGTTGGACGGCGCCCTGGAGAAGGCGATGGCCATTGTGGTGGGGGAGCAGGTCGCAGCCCGGGTCCAAGGCCTGCAGACCGAGCGGCGTGGGGCTTCCGGCAGGGCAGGCCGGCGAGGAACACCCCCGCGGCGCAACCTTCCCTGTCCCTGCGGGAGCGGGAAGAAATACAAGCATTGCTGTGGGAAGGATTGAACGTCAAGGGGTGCGACGGGCGGAAAACGCGCCGTCGCCGCGGGCGCCGCGTGCGGCCGGGCCCCGACTCTCAAGGAGCTCAGGGCGAAGAGTTCGTGCGGGTCTACAACCAGCGGCACGGCAACACCGTCATCCTCACCAGCCACTACCTGGAGGACATACGGCAACTGGCCCCGCGGGTGATCATTATCAATCTGGGGACGGTGGTGTACGACGGCCCCCTGGAGGCGTTGGTCTCCAGGGCCGGTTTCCAGCACGTCACGGTTAGGCACGAGGCCGGCCCAGGGGCCGCCGGCCCGGCCCCCGCGCCCGCACAGCCGTGGGAGCGCTACGGCCGGGTGGTGACCCGTTCCCCCCAGAACGTCGTCATCAGGGTGGAGCGGGAAAAGGCTCGGTCGGTGGCCGCGGCGCTGGTGGGGGCGCCGGGGGTGCTGGAGGTGGCGCTGTCCGAGCCGCCGCTCGAGGACGTGATCGCCGACATCTACGCGGGCACCCCCGGACTGCCGGAGGCGGCGGAGGACGGGGGCGCGAGGACGGGGGCATCGCCCCCGTGAGCCTGCTGGGCCAGTACCGGGTGAACCTGACCAACGCGATAGCGCAGGGAGCCTCCTACCGGGCGAACTTCGTGCTGGGGCTCTTCAACGTGTTCGTGCCCCTGGGCATCTCGCTGCTCCTGTGGTCGGCGGTGTTCTCCGAGCGGGACGTGGTGGGAGGCTATTCGCTTCCAGCGATGCTGTCCTACTACCTTGCGGCCCGGTGGCTTTCGTCTCTGGTGCGGTGGGAAACCGACTGGGCGATGTGGTCCCACATCCGCGACGGGGGGCTTTCGCCCTATCTCCTCCGTCCCATGAACTATCTGGCCCACCGGGCCCTGGAGCTTCTGGGCCAAAGGCTGCCGGCTACCGTGGTGACCACGGCCGCCGTGGCCGGCTTCGCCGTCCTCATCAAGGACCGCGTGGCGCTGCCGGCCGACGCCTGGACCTGGGCTGCGTTCCTGCTCAGCGCCATGCTGGCCTGGACCCTCTCCACGCTTCTTGCCTTCATGCGGGCGGTCGGGGCGTTTTGGTTCTCGGAAACCGGCTGGATCTCCTACCTCGACCGGGTGCTGCTGACGTTGTTGGCCGGACAGATCGTCCCCCTGGACCTCTTGCCCGGCCCCCTCCGGACCGTGGCCCACTGGCTTCCCTTCCGGGGCATGACCCACCTGCCGGCGCAGATCTTCCTGGGCCGGGCCCAGAACGTGGGCGCCGAGCTCGCCGTGCAGGCGGCCTGGGCCGTCGCCGCGGCGGCGTGCCTGCGGGCGCTGTGGCGCAAGGGCTTGCGGCTGTATCAGGCGGCGGGGGCCTAGACATGGCACGGGGAGTGGCGAGGTATCTGCGGGTCTACGCCGCCTGCGTGAAGATGTCACTCAACCAGGCCATGATATACCCCGTGTCCTTTCTGAGCCAGGTGGCCGGCCACCTGGCGTCCATCGGCCTGGGGGTGTTGTTTTTCGCCTCCATCTACCTCGCCGGGGCCCCGCTCATAGCCGGCTGGACCTTGCCGCAGGTCATGCTCCTCCTGGCCACCAACAACCTGGTGGCCTGGGTGGATGCCTTCTTCTTCGGCTCCAACGTCGGGCGGGTGCCGCTCCTGGTCCGCACCGGGGCCCTGGACTACTTCCTCCTCAAGCCGCTTAACCCCCGTTTTCTCCTCTCAGTCCAGCAGGCCAACCTCACCGCCCTGATGTCGCTCCTGGCCCAGGTCCCGCTGTTCGCCTACGCCTGGGGGGCGCTGGGCCTTGGGCCAGGCTCCGGCCGGCTGGCGATGTACCTGGTGCTGGTGGCGGCCGGGGCCGTGGTGCGCCACTCGCTGAGCTTCATGGCCGCGACTTTCGCGTTTTGGTGGACGGAGTCAAGCTCGCTGCAGGCCATGGTCGCAGAACTGTTGGACCTCGCCGGGTACCCGGAGGGCATATACCGGAAGGGCGTCCGGGCGGTGCTGACCTACGTAGTGCCGGTGGCCATCCTAGCCAACTGGCCCGCGCGAGCGCTGCAGGGTCTGCTCACCCCCCAGGCGTGTCTGGCCGCCCTGGGCGTCGCCTGCGGCTTCTTCCTGGCCAGCGGCGCCCTGTGGCGGGCCTCGGTAAGGCGGTACACGGGCGCCAGCGGCTGAGCGGCCGGGGCCGGGTCTGCTGCCGCCCGCTAGCGCAACGGCGCCACCATCGCCACCCACGCTGCTGCGGCTTCGGCACCACAGAGGCGCCAGGCGCCCTCCGTATCAGCCAGGACGGGGTTGCTCAGCCCGCACAGCCCGCCTTAGGCTATGGCGACCGTCGGGTGAGGGAACCGACCGGGGTGGAGGCAGCCAGAAGGCATGGTCCCGTGACCAGCGATCCCGCTGCCAGTAGAACCATGTAGACTCCGGCGCTCACCATGACCATGCGCGCGCCGAAGAGGTCGCTGACCAGTCCGCTCAAGAGCATGCCAAATACGTTACAGGCGGTGGTCAGGGCACCGTACACAGAGAACACGCGCCCTACAAACCTCTGCGGTACCTGTTTCATGATCGTGCTGTCGTTGGCCACGGTCATGAGGCCGTCCCAGATTCCAGCCAGGAACAGCAGGGCGCACCCCGTGGCCAGAGTGCGGGCCAAGCCGAACCAAATGTCCACCAAACCGACGAACGCGATGCCGCCTATCAGCAGCGGGACCGGCCGGAGGCGTTCGGAGACGGGCCGGGCGCACAGGGCACCCACGATGGCCCCAGCGCCTACGGCGCTGTAAAGGTAAGAGACCGACGCTGCCCCGGCCCCCCAGACGTCCCGGGCGAAGACTATCATGACCACGTTGGCCATGCCTACTCCCAGGATCCACAGGGAATAGAAGAGGATGAGGAAGAAGGGCACCCGCTCTTGCGCCAGCCTCTGCAGGCCTTCGACGAAGTCCCGCCACAGCCCCGTCTTCTTCTGGCCCGACACCCCGGGGGGCGCGCCTGCCAGCCGGCCGGGGACGAAGAGCAGGGCCGCGGCCGAGATCAGGAAGGACCCGGCGTTGATCAGGAACACGTTGTACGGGCCGATGGCGCCGGTAAGCACCCCGCCTGTAAGCGTTCCGACCAGCATGACGATGTTGCTCGTGCCCTCCAGCCAGGCGTTGGCGGTGACGAGCTGGCCCCTCGGCACCAGGCCTGCCAGGGCTGCGGAGCGCGCGGGACGGAACACTGACGACGCGGCTGAAAGCAGCAGGTTAAGTATCACGACCAGAACCACTGCGGCCGGCGTCCGCACCAGGAGGAAGCAAAGGACCATGAGGAAGCGTGCCACGTCGGAAGCGACCATGAGCCACTTGCGGCTCCACCGGTCCACGATCACCCCCGCGACCGCACCCATGAAGAGAGCGGGAAGCACCTTGCTGACCAGCATCAGCCCGACCGCAAGGCCGGACCCTGTCAGCTCGTAGACCAGCACCGTGAGGGCCATGGCGTGGAGCCAATCGCCGAGCACCGAGACGGCGTTGGCCAGCCAGATGGCCGCAAACGCCCCGTGGCGCATGAGACCTTTCTCCTGCATTTTCAGGCCTCTCGCTCCCCCACCACCAGAATGCCTATCTCGCTGAGTTGGGCGCAGAAGCGGGATAGGCTGACGGCCACGACCTTGGTTCCCACGCGGCTGAGCTCCCGGGCCACATCTGCAGTAAGGGCATATCCGTTTGAGTTCGTCCCGAGTTCCATGCCCCTTGTCGCGATTCTTGCATCATGGGACAGTTTTCCAGCTCATTGGCGACCGCACCCCGCGGCTGGCGGAGATCCGCGCGGGAAGGGCCGATCCTGCAGACTTCAAGTACGCAGTTGGGCAGGAGGCTCACCAGCAGCCAGAGGTTGAACAGATACGCGCCTCGGGCGCGTCAGGGGCCGGACCGCTTCTCGCTGAAGAGGAGGACCTGAAGTATCAGCGGCCCGCTCGCCGGGGTCTGGGAGAGGCGCCGGGCAGAGGACGAAGGATGCGGCCCCGCACGCCCGGCTGTGCCTCCCGGTGCGCGCCATGCAAGGCCCACGGGGGCAGGCCCAGGACCCGGTGCGGCGGCAATCTGCCCCCCAAGGTAGGAAAAACCTCCCCCGGGCAGAATATGGACAGAGGCACTGACGCAGCGGGCTCGGCCGCCGGATGCCTGGGCCCGCGGCGGCACCCGCTGAGGGTGCGGAGCGTTTCCGCCCTGCCGGCCGCCTTGGGCGCCGGGGCACTCTTACCGCAGGAGGCCTGAAGTGGAACTCGACGCTGGTGGGACCCCCTGGCTTTCGCGCTTTAAGGACCCCGGCCTGGCCCGGCGGCTGATCGCCCGCCTGGGCCGGGAGCTTTCCCGCCCGGTGCGCGTCATGGAGGTCTGCGGCACCCACACCTGGTCGATCTCCCGCTCCGGAATCCGCGGCGCGCTCCCTGAGGGGCTGGAGCTGCGCAGCGGGCCCGGGTGTCCGGTCTGCGTCACCGACCAGACCGACCTCGACCGCATGATCGCGCTCGCCGGCCGTCCCGGCCTGGTGGTGGCCAGCTTCGGGGACATGGTGCGGGTGCCGGGGAGCGCGATGAGCCTGGAGGAGGCCCGGGCCCTGGGCGCCGACGTGCGCGTGGTCTACTCTCCCCTTGACGCGGTGGCCCTGGCGGGGTCCACCGGCTCCCAGGTCGTCTTCCTGGGGGTGGGCTTTGAGACCACGGCCCCGGTGGCGGCCCTGGCCGTGGAGGAGGCCGCCCGCAGGAGCCTCAAGAACTTCAGCCTGTTCTCCCGCCACAAGCTCCTCCCCCCCGCCCTCCGGGCGCTGATAAGCGACAGCCGCACCCGGGTGGAGGGGTTCATCCTCCCCGGCCATGTCAGCACCGTCCTGGGCCGACGGGGCTTCGACTTTCTGGCTTCGGAGCTGGGGGTGCCCGCGGTGATCACCGGTTTTGACCCCGTGGACATCCTCCTCGGGCTTAAGGAGCTGGTGGGCATGGTCTGCCGCGGCGAGGCGCGGGTGGTGAACGCCTACGGCCGGGTGGTTCGGGAGGACGGAAACCCCAGGGCCCGGGCCGCTATGGACCGGGTGTTTCAGCCGGCGGATGAGCTGTGGCGCGGGCTGGGGCCCATACCCCAGAGTGGGCTGCGGCTCAAGCCCGAGTTTTCCCCCTTTGACGCCGAGGCGCGTTTCCCCCTGCCTGACCCCGCCCCCCGGCCCCTGCCCCGGGGCTGCTCCTGCGGCGAGGTGCTCAAGGGCATCCTGGCTCCGGCGGACTGCCCGCTCTTCGGCCGGGCCTGCACCCCGGAGCGGCCGGTGGGGCCCTGCATGGTGTCCAGCGAGGGCGCCTGCGCCGCCTACTACCACTACGGCTGGGTGCCGGCGCGGGAGGGGGGTGAGGGCCGATGACTGAGCCGGTAAACGGCGGGGCGGGCAGGCCGGGCGGCTCTGGCGAGGCCCCGGCCGGCAGCGCCCCCGCGGGCCGCCGCATCGGCCTGAGCCACGGCGACGGCGGGCTTGCCACCAGGAGGCTGGTGGAGGAGGTGTTCCTCAGCCGCTTCAGGCATCCCGCCCTCCATGCCCTGGGTGACTCGGCGGTGCTGGACTGGGAGGCGTCGCGGGGCGGGCGGCTGGCGTTCACCACCGACGCCTTCGTGGTGGAGCCGGCGTTCTTCCCCGGGGGCGACATCGGCCGCCTGGCGGTCTGCGGCACGGTGAACGACCTGGCGGTGGCGGGCGCCTCGCCCTGGCTGATCTCGGCCGCCTTCGTACTGGAGGAGGGGCTTCCGGTCTCCGAGCTGGAGAGCATCGCCGACTCCATGGCCTCTGCCGCCGAGGAGGCCGGGGTGAGCCTGGTGGCAGGGGATACCAAGGTGGTCCAGCACGGCCGGGGCGACGGGTGCTACATAACCACCGGCGGCGTGGGGGTGATCCCGCCGGGGCTGGAGCTGGGCCCCCACCTCATCCGGCCGGGAGATCTCATCCTCATCAACGGGGGCCTGGGCGAGCACGGGCTGGCGGTTCTGTCGCGGCGGCCGGGGCTGGCGTTTGACACCCCGGTGAAAAGCGACTGCGCCCCGCTCAACGGCCTTATCCGGGCCCTGCTCCAGGCGTCCAGGGTGAGGTTCATGCGCGACCCCACCCGGGGCGGGGTAGCCACCGTGCTGCTGGAGGCGGCGGCCGCATCGGGCCTTCCCCTCCTCCTGGAGGAGGAGGCACTGCCGGTGAGCCCGGCGGTGCGGGCGGGGGTCGAGGTCCTGGGCCTGGACCCCCTCTACCTGGCCAACGAGGGCAAGGTGGTGGCGGTGGTGCCCGCGTCCGAGGCGGACGCGGCGCTGAGCGCCCTGCGCGGCCACCCCCTGGGCCGCGAGGCCTGCGTCATCGGGCGGGTGCTGGAGGCGGGGGAGGCGCCGGACGGCATCTCCCGGGGGGCCCGGGGCCGCACCGGGGGCGTGCTCCTGCTGCGCACCGCGCTGGGGCCGGTGCGGCGGCTGTCAGCGTTTTCGGGGGAGCCCCTGCCCCGCATCTGCTAGGCGCGGTTGGGTGAGACGGCGGGCGGGCGCAGCCTGCCGCCGCTGGGTAGCGTCATCGGGGGAGGGACGGGCGGGTGCACGAGTTCGGCATCGTGGAGAGGATCCTCAAGACGGTCCGGGAAAGGGCTGGCGAGCGCGGAGTCACAAAGGTTAAGAGGGTCCGGGTAGTGCTGGGGAGCCTGGCGGGGGTGACGGCGGAGAGCCTGAGGCTGGCCTTTGAGGCGCTGGCCCCCAAAGAGGACTTGTTCCGCGGGGCGTCGCTGGAGGTGGAGAGCCGCCAGGCGCGAATGCGCTGTCCCGAGTGCGGCTCAGAGCGGGAGGTGGAGTTCCGTCTTCCCGCCTGCCCGGAGTGCGGGGCGGGAGGGCTGAAGTTGCTGTCGGGGCAGGAGCTCTACGTGGACTGCTTCGAGGGCGACTAGGGAAAGACGGGGCTCTGCCCGCAGGGGTTGAAGGCGGCACGTTGCGCCGTCCTTCCGGTGAATGCAGCGCGGCGTCGGCGGCCCGGCCTGTGCGGGGC
>JAIMBG010000224.1 GCA_023511555.1 Acetobacteraceae bacterium
CCCCCAGAGTCACCTGCGGCATGTCGCCTTCAGCGGCCAACCCACGCCCATCAGCCACTTCTCAATGTTGTGGCGATGTCCTCCTGACCGACACAAGAGTCGAGCCCGGAGGCAGCACGGCAGCACCTTCCGGAAGTCACCGCTTCGGGGCTACTCGCATGGAAGCTTCCCAAGAGGAAGGTAATGACGGCCCGGCGAAACCACCCTTGTCCTGTGCTGGGAGGACGCAGGGAGGTCCGACGCAATGCGAGTGTCTTGTGAACAAGCCGCGGCATTCACCATAGCCCGCCACCGCCTTTCAGCCCCAGCAACATCTCCTCTCCAGGGCAGCGACATTGCGTACGACGTGCTGGGTCTCCACGCGCAGGTCCTGAACAGCGCGCTCTTGTCGATCGCCGTGAGGGTGCCGGAGTACAACCGCGCATCGCTCTCCTCTGAGCTATATGTCCGTCGCTCCTTGGTCAAGGTCTGGTGCATGAGGGGTACGCTTCACCTCCTCTCGTCCAGGGACTATCCTCTGTTCCTTTCGGGGATCATGCGCCCCAGAGCATCCGGGTACGCAGCTCTGCTCGCCAGGTGTGGACTCAGCCCCGACCAGATAGACACTCTTCCGGACCGAGTCCGCGCTGCACTTTCGCACGGCCCGCTGACCCGGAAGGAACTCCACGCGGCGGTACCCGACCTCTCCCGTCTTCCCGCAGCCGCATGGGGAGAGGACGTCAAGGACCTGTGTTATATGGGCGTATTGGTGCACGCCGACCCACGTGGGAACGAGGCCCGCTTTGCCCTGGCACGCGACTGGCTGAACGGTGCTTCTGATGGTCCCGATGCACCCCATGACGTCCCGGACGACACCGGCGTAGACAAAGCTGTCGCGGATCTTCTACGCAGGTATCTGAGGGCGTACGGCCCCGCGTCGGCGGGGGACTTCGCGTACTGGGCCGGGTTCGATCGAATTGACCCCGCACTGCGGGCCAAGGAAATGCTCGGCGATGAGATCGAAATGGTCGAGGTTACGGGTTACCGCAACCCCCTCATGTTAGTTGTGGCTGATCTGCCCGATCTCCGGCATGCGGAGCCACCGCCGGGAGTCTTTGTCCTCCCCATGTTCGACCCGATGATGATGGCCTATAGGGATAGACGTCGTTTCGTAGACCAATCACGGAGGTCAAGCCTGGTCAAGCCAGGCGGGTTCATCGCGGCAACGCTGTGGTCACGAGGACGCATCGTGGGGACGTGGGAGTACAAGGTTGCAGGCAAGCGTGCTGTGGTGCGGGTTAGCCCTTTCAGCCAGCTTACCAGGGAAGAACGCTCGGGTCTCGATGGGGCCCTGCAACCCTTGTGCGCCGCGCTGGGCGCGCCCGAGCTAGCCGTTACTATCGAAGATCTTTGACGGCTGTTTGACGGCTGTCCTCCCGCCAGATCTCGCCACACGTCTCCCCGCCACCAGGAGGAACCAGTCTGCCCCACTACGCTCCCTTCCTGCGAGGCAGTCCACTCCGAGGCCGGCGCGGCGCAAGACTGCCGGCAATTACCGCAGGGCCAGCAAGGAGTAGCGTCAGTCGCCTTGCTGCGGCAAGCTCACAAGGAACAAATCGGGTCTATCAAGCCCGGACCTCCCCAGCCGGGGTGTGGTCTCTCGGAAACTCCGTCGGGTTACCGGAGGTCGATTTGCGGGTCTCCACTGACCGGCTTCACCTCCACTTTGCCTTCCACACGATTTCGGGTGAAGGGAAGTCATCGTTTCCGGCAGCCCGATCTGCTTTCCACCCGCTCCATACCCGGTTCAGTTGTCAAGGTCCACACTCAGCGCCTAACTGATGCCAGGGCTGCTACTTGCTCCAAGATCACTTATCCCGAGTTTCTGAGAGCCTACGGGGTGGAAACGCTTGGCCGCAGGACAGTCACAAGTGCACCCACCACCAGGAACCAGAGGCCGGAGACGAGGACGGTCTGGCGGGGCCCAATGACATCAAGTAGGGCGCCCAGCCCGACAAAGGAAAGCACCATGGCCAGGATGAGGGCGAAGTTGTAGGCAGCGAGAACCCGCCCGCGATAGCAATCGGGCACCACCAGCTGCAGGATGGCCAGCGAGGAGGAACGGTATCCCACCCAGGCCATGCCCAGGCAGAAGCGGCAGAACATGGACCACCAAAACCCCCCAAGCCAGCCCATCAGGATCACCGCAAGGCCCGACATCACGAGGGTCTCCGCCATCAACAGCCATTGGTCGGGCTCCGATTTCAGGGCGCCCAGCACTGCCGAGCCGACCACCATGCCCATGCCCATGGCCGAAAGCAGCAGGCCCGCCCCGGCGTCCCCAAGGCCCAGGTGCTGACGTCCGAACGCGTACACTACCAGGGGCGAAGCACCGGCCGCCAGCCAGACCAGAAGGTTTACGCCGGTGGCCAAGCACACCCGCTGATCGCTGAACATCCGGCCGAGCCCCTCCCGGAGGTCGCTCCAAGAACCGCCGCCAACCCCGGTGGGCCCGTCGCTGGCCCGTCCGCGCTGGCCGATGAGCGCTAGAGCCAGAGCCGAGAGGCCAAAAAACCCCGAATCCAGTGCAAAAACAGCCCTGGGACCCCAGGTAGCCGACACCCAACCCGAAAGGACCGGGCCCACCACCCGGGCTACCTCTAGGTTCAGCAGAAGCAGTGCGTTGGCCGCCAGCAGCCTGCCTTCACGCGCCAGGGTCGGCACCAACGAGTTGCGAGCCGGCTCGTACAACTGAGCCGCAAGGCCCGACAGGGTGTAAACCAGGTAGACGTGCCACGGCACCCGGGCCAGCATGAAGACCAGCACCAGCACCGCCCGCACCAGATCCACGACGATCATGAGGTTCCGCCGGGCGAAACGCTCAACCAGCACTCCCAGAGGAAGGCTTACCAGCAGCGATGGGAGGAGCGCCAGGGCATACAGA
>JAIMBG010000025.1 GCA_023511555.1 Acetobacteraceae bacterium
CGTTGTTGGTGTGCATGGTGCTGAGCACCAGGTGGCCGGTGAGTGCCGAGCGGATGGCGATGTCCGCCGTCTCCCGGTCCCGCACTTCCCCCACCATGATGATGTTGGGGTCCTGGCGCAGGATCGACCTGAGCCCGGCGGCGAAGGTGAGGCCGGCCCGGGGGTTGACGTGGACCTGGTTTACCCCGTCCACCTGGTACTCCACCGGGTCCTCGATGGTGATTATGTTCTTCTCCGGGCTGTTGAGCCGGTGCAGCGTGGCCATCAACGTGGTGGTCTTTCCGCTGCCGGTGGGCCCGGTCACCAGGATCATGCCGTAGGCCTGCTGCGCCATGCGGAGGTAGGCCGCCATGGCGCCGGCCGAGAGTCCCAACCGGTCTAGGTCGGTTATGGCCTGGTTCTTGTCCAGTATGCGGATGGCCACCTTCTCTCCGAATATGGTGGGCAGGGTCGAAACCCGGAGGTCCACGTCGCGGCGGTCGTCGCGGAGCTGGATGCGGCCGTCCTGGGGCACCCGCTTCTCGGAAATGTCCATGGAGGCCATGATTTTGATGCGCGACACGCAGGCGGGGTGGTCAGCGGGGGAGATCAACATCGCGTCGTGCAGCACCCCGTCGATCCGGTAGCGCACCCTGACCCGGCCCGCCATGGGCTCGATGTGGACGTCGCTGGCGCGCTCGGCTATGGCGCGGTCCAGGATGTTGTTGACCAGCCGGATGATGGGCGCGTCCTCGCCCGTGGGCAATGGGCCCGCCGGCCGGGCCGAGGCGGTCATCGGCGCTGGCGCCCATGCCGCCGGCTCGGGCGGCCCCCGGCGAGCCTCGGCAGGGGCGTCGGCCCCCTCCTCGGTCCAGCCCGCGTAGGCCTGCCTCAGGGCCTTGTCCAGGGTGGCCGCCGTGACCACTGCCGGCCTCACCTCCCGGCCGGTGCGGAAGGCGATGTCGTCGATGGCCAGGACGTTCGCCGGGTCGGTCATGGCCACCACCAGTGCGCCCCCCTCCTCCCGCACCGGGACGGCCCCATACTTGCGGGCCGTGGCGGGGCTGATGCGCCGCGCAGCGGCAGGGTCCACCTCCAGGTCCGCCCCATCCAGGTAGGGGAGGCCGAGCTGGTGCGCCAGAGCCCGGGCTACGTCAGCCTCCGTCACCAGCCCCATGTCCATTAGGACGCGACCCAGGAGCGGGCCGCTGGGTTGCTGCTGCGAGAGCGCCGCCTCGAGCTGGTCGCGGGTGATGACGTTGGCCTCCACCAGGATGTCCCCCAGGCGCTTGCCGCGGCCCAGGGGAGCGCCCCCCGCCCAGCGGCGACCTGCTGTCTCTTCCATGAGCGCTGCTCCTTCCTCAGAACCGGGCCCCACCGCTTTCCGGCAGAACATTTCGACCCCGCAGGGGATTATCCTCCCTGGGACTGATCCCCATCAAAGCGGAGGGGACGGGGATGTGGGGCGCGGGGCCGGCCGCCGGGGAGGGGCAGATAGCCGGGCACACGGGGCAGAAGGTGGTGGGGGTAGGAGGGACGGGGATGGACCGAGGGGAAGGGGCACCGCGGGCCTGGAGGCCCTAACGCAGGCACGGCAAGGCACCGGCGGTCGGGTGCCCGGCCCCGGGACAGGCCATTGGTCCTTCCTGGATCGGGGCGGGTGAACCGCGGTTCAGGACTCTCCCGCCACGGCCTGGCGGCTGCTGGCCGCCACCTCCCGGATCCTCTGGCACAGCTCCCCCAGGCGGAAGGGCTTGGTGAGGTGGCAGGCCGCCCCCGCCAGGCGGGAGAGCACCTCCAGCCGCTCCAGCGCGAAGCCGGTGTAAGTGATGACCTGGGCAGAATTCCGCCGGAGCCTCAGCTCCCTGGTGGCGCTGATGCCGTCCATGACCGGCATGCGGACGTCCATCAGAACCACGTCGGGACAGCGCACCTCCGCCAGGGCGACGGCCTCCCGGCCGTCCGCAGCCTCACCCACCACCTCGAACTCGTCGGGGAACCCCGCCAGATACTCCCGGATCACTTCCCGCACCTCAGGGTAGTCATCCACTACCAGCACTCTTATCACCGTGCCCGCCCCCTCCCCTGAATCCCTGGAGTCCCCCGGCGGCGGGCTTCTCCATCCTTCGCGAGCCCGCGCCGGCCCCGCCCTCCCCCAGCATCCTTGCGGGGGGCAGGCGGAGGAGTCCACTGACCCGCACCGCTTGGATTATAGCACAGGCATAATGTCAAAGTTTGTTATATTTTGGCGATAAGGGTGTAATCTTTACACTCAACATGTATGAACCGTTTTGGCCTAGGTGCAGCGCGAGTTTCAGGGTCAACCACAGGGCATCCTTTTAGGCTGAATATGTAAGGACGGCCTAAGCCGCCCCCACATTTGGAACCTGTGGTATTTGGGTCCAATCCCTGGCCTGGGGTGTCCCGTCGAGCGGCGTCACTCCGCGCCGGAAGCCGCGCGCGCCTTCGACGGCCGGGGAAGCAGCTCCACCCAGCCCCTGCGGGCCATCGCCCGGAGAACCAGCGCCTCCAGCAGCCGCATCAGCCGGGTGAAACCCAGCTCCCGAGCCGAGCGGGGAGCCACCAGGATGGTATGGAGGCCCAGGCGATTGCCCCCCAGGACGTCAGTGAACACCTGGTCCCCCACTACCGCGGTCCGAGACGGCGGGGTACCCAGCAGGGCGAGCGCCCGCCGGAACCCGGCCCTCCCCGGCTTGGCCCCGCACACTCCCGGCACGCCCAGCGCGGCGCTGAACGCCGCCACCCTTCGCCTCCGTCCGTTGGACAGGATGCAGGCCTTGAACCCGTGGGCTTCGAGCCTTCTAACCCAGGCAAGCAGCTCCTCCGGCGCCCTGGGGTCCCGCCATGGCACCAGCGTGTTGTCCAGGTCAAGGATCACCCCTTCAATCCCCACCCCCCTCAGGGCGTCCAGGTCAAGGTGTTCTATGGAGGGAAGGTAGGCCCGGGGACGGAGCTTCTGCAGCAGGGGAGGAGTCCCTCCTTTCCAGGACGAGGCTGCGGTTAAGGCGGCGGAAGGGCTGCCTTTCCATCGCGCCGCCGCCCTCAGAGACATTATACCACAGCCCCGGGAAAGCCCCTACTGACAGGACAGGAGGCGCACTATGTTCTTGATGGCACGCTTCTCGATGCGCGCCCGGCCACGCCCGTTCCAGCCCGCCCCACGGCCGCCACGGCCAGGGGGGTGACCACCTCGGCGCGGCCCGGGAGCACCCTCACCTCCAGGACGACCGCCCGGACCACTTCCCGCCGACCCTCCCAGGGCAGCTCATCCAGGCAGCGGCCCAGCCCCGCCGCCCCTGCTCCCTCGCCCCCCGCCCCCGCGCCCCCCGGGCCGCCCGCGCCTGCAGCGGCGCTGCGCAGCCGTTCAGCGCGGGTCCGGGCCCGGGCCTCCCGGTCGGCCAGTTCCCTGAGGAAGCCGACGTACTCGGCCTCTTCAAGGCGGCCAGCCAGGTACGAGCGATGCAGCCTTTCCATGGCCTTCCGGGCCCGCGCCAGGGCATCTTCGGCCGCCGCCAGCTCCTCCCGGAGCCAGGCCAGCCGCGCCGCCTCGAGGTCCGCAGGCCAGCCCGCGGCGCCGGCGGCCCGCGCGGCCTCCCGCAGGGCCCGGGCCACTGCCGCCCACACCCTCGCGTCCAGCAGCGGAGAGGGCAGCGGCCTCAGCTCGCAAGGCCGCCGGGTGCCCGGGCCCCAAGCCCTCGGATAGCGGCCGGGACAGACGTAGTAGGTCCAGGCGCGTCCGCCCCGGCAGCGGGCACTGCCATAAAGCCTCCGGCCGCACAGCCCGCAGCGCAACAGCCCCCTAAGCAGGTAGGGGTGGCGGGGAGCCCTGCCGCGTAGGCGCCGGCCGGCTCTCCGGACAGCCTGGGCCCTCTCCCACAGCGCCCGGTCTACGATGGCCGGGGTCAGCACCGGCTGCCAGTCGGGCCGCTCGTCTCGGCGGCGCAGCCTTCCGGCGTACGTCTCGCTGCCCAGCATGCGGTACACCGAGGAGGGGTGCCACGCCCTGCCTCGGGGGGCGGGCACCCCGTCTTCGGCCAGGCGGCGGGCGATGGCTCGCGGAGACATGCCGTCGTCGGCATACCACTGGAAGATGCGGCGGACCACGGGCGCCTCGAGGGGGTTCACCCGAAGCTCGTCGGTCTTGGGGTCAAACGTGTAGCCGTACGGCTGGGCGAAGGTGCGCAGCTTGCCCATGGCCGCCTTCTTCAGCTTCCCGCGCCGGGTCCGCTCGCGGATGAGCGCGTGCTCAAACTGGGCTATGGCCCCGCGCATCTGAAGGAACAGCATCCCCTGGGGGGTCCTCTCCCAGCCGAAGTTTACGAACTCCAGCCTCACCCCGGCGGCTTCGATTTCCCGGGTGAGGGCCAGAAGGTCCCCCAGGTCGCGGCTCAGGCGGTCGGGGTCGTAGGCCACCACCAGGTCTAACCCGCCCCGGGCCACGTGCTCCCGCAGCCTGGCCAGCGCCGGCCGGTCCAGCTCCAGGCCGGTGTACGCGTCCTCCAGGCAGAGTATGTCTTCGGCCCCGAGTTCCCGCGCCCTTCTCTCGCATGCCTCGCGCTGGGCAGCAAGGCTGAAGCCCTCGGCCTGGCCGGGGGTGGATACCCGAAGGTAGAGCAGAGCCCTCATGGGTGGGCCGGCGCCCCTTCCCCAGGCGCGGCCGCGGGCCGGGGGCCGCCCCCGAAGGTCAAAGGGGCGGGGCCGTCCCTCATCTGAGGCACAGCGGGGGCTTCGCCCGCAGGGCCCTCCCCCGGAGCCTGCCCGGCCGCGGGGGCCGCGCGGATGGAGGCGGGGGCCGCGCGGATGGAGCAGGCGGCCAGCAGCCGCAGCCCGGCCCGCAGGGCGCGGAGGCGATCTCTCTCATCGCCCGCCCCCACCAAGACCACTCGAAGCCGGGGCTGCCGCTTCCCCGGCATGGCCAGCCCAGCCACCCCCCGACCCGGCGCTTCACCAGAGTGTATGCGCTCCGGGCCCGGCCTACGCCACGCGAGCCAGCCCTGCGGGGGCCGGCGGTGGTCGATCTGGGTCCCCGCTTCTCAATGCGGGAAACGTACGACCGGGAGATGCCCAGGGCCCGCGCCACCTGCCTCTGGGTCCAACCCTGCCCCCCTTCCAGCCCGTACCGGAGCTCCAGCACCTCCCGCTCGCGGGGCCTCAACAAGGCGAGCACCGAGCGCAGCCGGCTCTGGTCGAGGCGGAGGCCCACCTGGTCGGGGACTGCGTCCGGGTCGGTTCCCAGGATGTCGATGAGTGCGATCTCGTTGCCTTCCTTGTCCACGCCGATCGGCTCGTAAAGGGATACCTCGCCCCGGGTCTTGCGCAGGGAGCGCAGGTACATGAGGATCTCGTTCTCTATGCACCGGGCGGCGTACGTCGCCAGGCGCGTGCCCTTGGAGCGGTCGTAGGTCTGGATGGCCTTGATCAGCCCCACGGTGCCGATGGAGATGAGGTCGTCCGTGTCCTCCCCGGTGTTGTCGAACTTCTTCACCACGTGGGCGACCAGGCGCAGGTTGTGCTCCACCAGGAGGTTCCGGGCATCCGGGTCCCCTCCCTCCTTGCGGAGCAAGAGCTCGCGCTCCTGACGCTCGTCGAGCGGCTGGGGAAAGGCGCCGCCGCCGCTGAGGTAGCCGAGCGCCAGCACCCCACGTCCGGCCGGGGCCGCAGCGGAGCGGAGTTGGCGCGGGCCCTGGCGGCCGACCCACGCCAGGAACAAGAGGGCCGCCACCGAAACCGGGCCGGGCTCCACCCCATCCACCTCCGCAGGAGACTCACCATACAGCTTATGAGGCGGGACGGGGAAGGGTGAGCCGGCTGGGGGGCGGCCTACCTCGGGGAGGCTTGGTACTGGCGCACCGCCTGGAGGTGCTCGGCATAGGTGCGGCTGAACACGTGGGTCCCGTCGTTGCGCGCCACGAAATAGAGGTAGGCCGTGTCGGCCGGATAGAGGGCGGCGCGGACGCAGGCCTCCCCCGGCGCTGCGATGGGGCCGGGGGGCAGTCCGGGGTTGAGGTAGGTGTTGTAGGGCGAGGGCACCTGCAGGTCGGCAAAGGTCAGCGACGCAGGGTGCCCGGGGAGGGCGTACCTCACTGTGGGGCAGGCATCCAGCTTCATCCCCAGCCTGAGGCGGTTGTGGTATACGGAGGAGATAAGCGCCCGCTCCTCCGCCACTCGGGCCTCTTTCTCAATGATGGAGGCCAGGGTAAGCACCTGGTGCAGGCTGAGGCGGAGCTCCGCCGCCCGGGGCCGATAAGGCTCGAGCACCTGGACCGTGCGGCGGACCATGAGCCGCACGATGTCGGCAGGCTTCATGCTGTGGCTCAGCCGGTAAGTGTCGGGGAAGAGGCAGCCTTCCAGGGGCTCCAGGAGGAGGGCCTCCTGGCGCCCCTCCCGCAGGTCGGGAGGCAGGAACGACACGTCCCTCGCTGCCTCCAGGAACTCCGCGCTGTCCGCAAACCCCCGCTTTTCTAGCAGGGCGGCGACCTCCGCCACGGTGAGGCCCTCGGGCACCGTGACCTGGTAGGTAACCACCTGGCCCCTGGCCAGCATACCCAGGATGGCCGACGGGGAAAGCGCCGGACTCAGCCGGTATTCCCCCGCCATCAACCTGCCGTCCAGGCCCCGGTAGCGGGCCAGGGCCCTGAACGCCCAGGCGCTCTTAATGATCCCCTCGCCCTCCAGCCGTCGGGCGATCTCGGCAGTAGTGGCACCAGTGCCGAACTCGATGACCTTGGAAGCCCCTCCAGGCAGCAGAGGCTCAAAAAGCGACCGCACGTAGAGGCCCGCCGCCAGCGACGCCACGAACACGCCCAAAAACAGCGCCGCCCACGGCAACAGCCGCGACCTCCTCAACACCGGCCAGCACCGGCCGGACCTGACCAGCCACGGCCGCGCCGCCTGCCCCAGCCGGCCCAGCCAATGCCTTGCCTGTCCCACCAGGCCCGCCAGAGGCCCTCCCTCCCCCCTGCGGCCCCTTCCCCAACCCCCCTCCCTTCTCACCCTAACTATACCTTGAACCCCCACCCCTGTAAAGGACGCCCCCGCGGCCGCCGTTGCCGTCCCCCGCGCCGGGAGCCCGCCCCGCCGCGGTGCCTCGCCCGGAGTGTACCTTTCGCCCCGCCACCCGGCCAGGAGAAGCCGCCCCCACCCTCAGGGGCGGAGGCGGCAGGCTCCACGGGGCGCCCCGCCAGGGCCGCGGGGCGGCCCGCTTCCTCCCCGTGCGGACGCGCTTTCGCCCCGGCGCACCGCGCCGGGGGCTACTCGTCTTCGTCGTCGTCCTCGTCCTCGTGCGCCGGGGCCTCGTCGGGCCCCCCGCCTTCCTCCTCCTCCCACCCTTCGTCCTCTTCCAGGGCCTCCTCCCAGGCGTCGGCCACCTTCTGCCACTCGGCGTCGTCCTCTATGTCCACCAGGATCTCGTCGCCGTTCTCGTCCCGGTCGATGCGGAAGATGACGGCCTCGTCGCCCTCCTCTTCCGGGGGCAGCAGGATGGCGTACTCGCGTCCCTCGACCTCGATAACGTCGACCATGGTGAACTCGTGCTCGCGGCCGTCCTCATCGGTGAGGGTGATGGTGTCCTCCCTTTCTTCCTCCTCCTCGTCCCGGGCCATGAACGCGTCACCTCTATTCTCCTGGCGTTACGCCTATTGTAATACGGCGAGGGAACCCCTGTCAACCGCAGATTCCGCCCCCACCTGGTCAAGTCTGCCCCCGTCGGGCATCGGCTAACCCGCCGGCTCCGGCCTGGGGCGGCCTGCGTCCAGGTACCCCTGAAGCATGAGCGCCGCTGCCACCCGGTCCCGCGCGAGGCGGCGGCGCTCCCGGCTGAGGTCGGCCTCCAGCATGGCCTTCTCTGCGGCCGTGGTCGTGAGCCGCTCGTCCCAGGTGGAGACGGGCACCCCCAGGGCCGCCGCCAGCCGGGAGGCGAACTCGGCGGCGGACGCCGCCTCAGGGCCCCGGCGCCCGTCCAGTCTCAACGGCAGGCCCACCACTATCCGGCCCACCTGCCACCTCGTGACCAGCGCGCCCAGGGCCTCAAGATCCCGCGTCACGCCCCGTCGCTGCAGAGTCAGGAGGGGCTGGGCCACAACCCCAGACTCGTCGCTCAGCGCCACCCCGATGGTCCTGGATCCCAGATCGAGGCCCATGACCCGCACGGCTACACCACCTTAATGGCCGCCTCGGGGCACCTCAGGCCGCAGTAGCCGCAGAGTACGCAGCGGGCGGGGTCCACGCGGGCCCGGCCGCCGTCCACCACCAGCGCCCCCTGGTGGCAGGCGCGCAGGCACTCGCCGCAGCCCTGGCAGTGGGACTCGATGATCAGCCGCCGGGGGCGCCGCTGGGCCCTTCGCCGGAGGCTGGCCGGGACCTCCCTGCCCTCCAACACCAGGGCGTTCATCTCCAGCTCGGCCGGGCTGCACATGCCCACCGCCACCGAGTGCACCGACCTGAGGCCGCTCACGAAACGGAGACACTCCTCGGCCCGGGCCACGAGGTTTCCCCCAGCCAGGGCCTTCATGGCGTACACCCCCTTGCCCCGCGCCGCCGCCAGCTCCACGGCGGCCAGCATCCGTCCCAGGCCGCCGCCCTTGAGCCCTGCGCCCTCCGGATTGAGGGGGACGTGGAGCACGTCCAGATCGTCCCGGGCCGCCACCTCCTCGGCCACCTCGGGGCAGTGCGTAGAGACGCCCACCGCGCGCACCAGGCCGCGCTGGCGGGCCTCCAGCAGAAACTCCAGGGCCGGCCGGTGCCCCTCGAGCGTGCCGGGCTCCTGCTCGTGGAGGAGGAAAACCCCCACTTCCTTTACTCCCATGGCGCGCAGCGCCCGCTCCAGGCTCTCCTTCATCCCGCAGCGGGTGTAGGCATATGACTTGGTAGCTACGACCGCCTCGCCCGGCCTGAGCCCGCGCAGCGCGTCCCGAAGGTAAGCATATGTTCGGTAGGCCTCGGCGGTGTCCACAAAATTGACGCCGCGGCGAAAGGCCTGGCGCAAGAGACGGGCGCCCTCCGCCAGGGGAAGGTTGGCCTGGCACGGGCCCAGGGTGAGCGTCCCGAAGCACAGCCGCGAGACGGTAAGCCCCGTCCTCCCCAGCGCCACCCGGTCCATCGCCCCGCCCCCCGCCCCGAGGCCCCTGATGCCCGGCCTCGACGCCTCATTTCGGCCGCCCGGGGTCAGCCTCCCGGCCTCAGCGCCTCCGCCGCCACAGCCAGAACCAGGCCGCGCCGGTGGCGAACCCGCCGATGTGGGCCCACCAGGCCACGCCCTTCGCCGTGGAGACCCCCAGAGAGGCCACGCCGCTCACCAGTTGCAGGAGGAACCAGAGGAACAGGAACACCACGGCGGGGACGGTGGCCACCTGCAGGAACCAGCCCAGGGGCACCAGGGCCAGCACCCGGGCCCGGGGGAAGGCGATGAAGTAGGCACCGAGCACTCCGGCTACGGCCCCGCTGGCCCCCACGGTGGGGACCGGCGAGGTGGGATTGGCGGCGGCGTGGGCCAGGTTCCCCGCCACTCCCGCCAGGAGATAGAATATAAGGTAGGTAGGGCGTCCCAGGCGGTCCTCCACATTGTCGCCGAAGATCCAGAGGTACAGCATGTTGCCCAGCACGTGCACCCAGCCGCCGTGGATGAACACGGAGGTCACCAGGGTAAAAAGCACCGCGGGCCCTACCTCCGGGCCAGCCGCGGTCAGCCCCAGAAACGACCCCAGGCGGGCGGGCACCAGCCCGAAGCGGTAGACCATCCGCGCCAGCTCCCCGCGGGTGAGGGTGAGTTCGTAGGCGAACACCCCCAGGTTCGCGGCGATGAGCGCCAGGGTCACCACCGGGTAGGTGCGCGACCGGGTGCTGTCCCTGAGCGGTATCACGGCAAGACCTCCCAGGGTGAAGTAGTTCTTTGCCTCGGCCCGCTCTCCTGCCGGGGACGCCCGGGGCGTGGCCGGCGGGAGCGCCTGCGCCCCGGCAGGGAAACCGCCGGCGGGCAAAGAACATGAATCAGGGCGGCCGGCCCGCCGCCGGCCGGGAAAGGAGCGACGCCATGCTGGAGAGCCTGTACCGCCGGTTGGAGGAGGAGGTTTCCGGGGCCATGGCCCTGGCCCACGTGCGAGAGATCGTCCGGCACCACCGCATCCAGGCCACCCCGGGGTTCAGGGCTGCGGCCTCGTATGTGGCCTCGGAGCTGGAGCGGGTTGGACTCAAGCCCGAGGTGCTGAAGTTTCCGGCCGATGGCAGGGCCCAGTACTGGTGCTGCCTCATCCCCCTCGAGTGGCGGGTGGAGTCGGCGGAGCTCTGGCTGGTCTCGCCGCCGTCGGCGCGTCAGCGGCTGTGCCGCTACCAGGACAACCCCCTGTGCCTGGTGCCGCGCAGCTCCCCCACCCCCCCGGGCGGGGTGGAGGCCGATCTGGTGGTGCTGGACCGCGCCGACGAGGAGGCCTCCTATCAGGGCCTGGACCTTGCGGGCAAGGTGGTGCTGTCAGGGGCGGACTTCCGGCGCGTCCGGCAGGTCGCCATAGGCCGGCACGGCGCCATGGGTATTATAACCGACCACATGCCCGAGATTCCCGGGGCGCGGTCCCGCTTCGACCTCCCCGACGCCGTCCACTACGCCTCTTTCTGGCCAGCCGGCGGGGAGGACCCCCGCGGGTTCGCCTTCGCCCTCAGCCCCCGCCAGGGCCTGGAACTGAGAGCCCTGCTGCGGCGCCTGGAGCTCGAGGCCAGGGAGCGGGGAGAGCAGCCGCCTGCCTTCCGGGTGAAGGCTGAGATAAAGGCCAGCTTCCTCGAGGGCCACTTCGAGGTGGTGACGGCAGCGATCCCCGGCCGCACCCCGGAGGAGGTGCTGGTGGTCTCCCACCTCTGCCACCCCCAGCCCTCGGCCAACGACAACGCCTCGGGCTGCGCCGTCTCGCTGGAGGTGGCGCGGACCCTCAACCGACTGTACGAGGCCGGCCGGCTGCCCCGGCCCAGGCGGGGCATAAGGTTCCTGTTCGTTCCCGAGATGACCGGCACATTCGCCTTCCTCTCCAGCCGGGAGGACAGCATCCCCCGCTGGGTAGCAGGCCTCAACCTGGACATGGTGGGCGAAAACCACGACCTCTGCCGGTCGGCGATGCTGGCGGAGATGCCTCCGCGGGCTCTCCCCTCCTTTGCCGGGGTGCTGGCCGCCCGCCTGCTCAAGGTGGCGGTGGGCTGGGTCGCCGCCCACGCCGGCGAAAATCCCATCCCCTCGATACGCCACCACGTGATGCCGTTCGCCGGGGGCAGCGACCACTTCATCCTCTCCGACCCCACGGTGAACGTCCCCACGCCCATGATCATCCAGTGGCCGGACCGGTTCTACCACAGCAGCCAGGACACCCCGGACAAGTGCGACCCCGCCATGCTGGCCAAGGTCGCGGCGCTGGCCGGAACCTACCTGCAGTTCCTGGCCGACGCGGGGTACGCCCGCGCGGCCTGGCTGGCCCAGTGCATGTCGGCGGACTTCGGCTCCGAGGTAGCCGTGACCGTGATCCCCGAGCTGGAGCAGGCCCTGGACAAGGCGCAGGAGACGGCGGCAGGAGGCGACCCGGCGGGTGCCGCCAGGGCGCTCTCGGCGGCGCTGGCGCGCTTTGACCGCAGGCTGGCGTTCTTCCGGGACCGGAAGCTCGCTGACATGGGGTCGGTGGCAAGGCTGGTGGAGCCCGAGCGCCAGGGGGAGCTCCAGGCGCTGCTGCAGTCGCTCCGCGAGGAGGTGCTCTCCGCGGAGATGGCGGCGCAGTGCCGGGCCCGCAACCTGGTCAGCGCGCTGAAATCCGAGCTGGGCCTGGGGGATCTGCCCGAGCACCGGCCCCCTGCGCTGAGCGACTGGGAGCAAAAGGCGGCGCGGATGGTACCCCGCCGACGCTACCGCGGTCCCATATACGTCGAGGGGTGGCTCAGCCGGCTTCCGCCCGAAGAGCGCGCTGCCGCCGAGGACCTGTGGTTCAGGCAGCGGTCGGTGCTCTACCACGGGGCCACCCTAGCTGGGTACTGGATGGACGGCAGGAGGACGCTGCTCGAGATCCTTGACCTGGTGGAGATGGAGACCGGCCGGAGAGAGCCGGAGCTGCTGGTCAGGTTTATCGAGATGGCGGCAAACGCGGGGCTCCTGGAGGTGGAGACGGCGGGCGGCCCGGCGCAGCAGCGCTAGACGCCGGCAGAGAGATCGCCCGGCTAGGCGCCCTTCTCCTCCTCCAGGTAGTGGCGGACCAGTTCGGCCAGAAGCTCGTCCCGCTCCAGGCGGCGCACCAGGGTGCGGGCGTCCCGGTGGCTGGTGATGTAGGCCGGGTCGCCGGAGAGAAGGTACCCCACGATCTGGTCCACGGGGTTGTGGCCCTTCTCCTTGAGCGCCTGGTAGACGAGGCGCAGTATGTCCCGGGCGCTGTACTCCACCTCGGCCTTAACCCGGAACCTCATGGTCTTCTCCCACTCGCTCACGCGCCCATACCCCCTCGGGGCACTGCACTCCCCACCGCCCCAGGGCGGCCACGGCCAGGATTCTCCACCGCCCTACCCTTTTCCTCCCCCCGCCCCGCCCAGCTCCTCGGCCAGCGCGTCCGCGGCCTGGGCCAGGGCCTCGTCCAGGCGCGAGGGGTCGCGGCCCCCGGCCTGGGCCAGCTCGGGGCGGCCGCCGCCGCCGCCGCCAACCACCCGGGCCAAGCGGGCGACCAGGCGGGACGCCGACACCCCGCGGGCCACCAGGTCGCGGGTCACCGCCGCCACCAGGCTCACCCGGCCGCCGGCGGCGCCCCCCAGGACCACCACGCCCGACCCCAGCCGGTCCCTGAGCAGGTCGCACATGGACCGGAGCGCCTCCATCTCCGCCACCGGGGCCCGGCCCGCCACCAGGCGCACTCCCGACACCTCCCGGGCTTGAGCCAGAAGCTCCTCGGCCCCGAATCGGGCCAGCCGGCCCCTAAGCTCCTCCACCTGCCTCTCCAGCCCCCTGGCCTGAGCCAGCGCCTCCTCCACCTTCGACGCCACGCTGGGGGGCTCCGTTCTCAGCAGGGCCGCCGCCCTGCCCAGGAGGTCGCGCGCCGCCCGGGCCTCGCGCAGCGCCTCCAAGCCCGCAGCCGCCTCGATCCGCCGCAGCCCGGCCCCGATCCCGCCTTCGGACAGGATGAAAACGAGGCCGATCTGCCCGGTGCGCCCCACATGGGTGCCGCCGCAGAGTTCCCGGCTGAACTCCCCTACCTGGACGACGCGGACCCGCTCCCCATACTTTTCCCCGAACAGCGCCATGGCTCCCTGGGCCCTGGCCTCCTCCAGGCTGGCCTCGTAGGCCCTGACCTCCAGGTCCTCCAGTACCCTGGCGTTGACGGCGTCCTCCACCGCCAGGAGCTCCCCCTCCTCCAGAGGGCCGAAGTGGGTGAAGTCGAAGCGCAGGCGGTCGGGGGCCACCAGGGACCCGGACTGGCGCACGTGCTCCCCCAGCACCTGGCGCAGGGCCTGGTGCAGCAGATGGGTGGCGGTGTGGTGGCGGGCCACCGCCCACCGCCGGTCCCGGTCCACCCTGGCAACGACCTCCTGGCCCACCCGCAGCCTCCCCTCCACCACCTGGCCCAGGTGCACCACCCGGCCGTCAGGGAGGCGGTGCGCGGCGGTCACCCTCAGCCGCCCCTCCGGCCCCGCCACGTAGCCGGTGTCTCCCACCTGGCCGCCGGCCTCGCCGTAAAACGGCGTGACGCTCAGCAGCACGGCCACCTGCCCCGTCCCGGCACCCGCCTCGCCGGCGGCGGCCTCCCCCACCGCCAGGCCCAGCACCTGGGCCGGGACCTCAAGGGGCGAGGCGGAGTCCTCCCCCACGAACCGCGACGGCGCCGCGTCCGGTCCGGGCAGGGCCGCCGCCAGGCCCCCCGCGGCCTCGCCCCGGGCGGCGCCGGCGCCCGCCCAGGCTGCCTCCAGGGCGGACCGGGCCCTGCTCCTCTGCTCCTCCAGCGCCGCCTCAAACCCCGCCCGGTCCACCCCCAGCCCCTGCTCCTCGGCGATGTCCTGGCAGAGGTCGAAGGGGAACCCGTAGGTGTCGTAGAGCAGGAAGGCGTCCCTGCCGTCCAGCTCCCGCCGGCCCTGCTCCCGCGCCCGGGCCACCAGCTCCGCCGCCTTGCGCATGCCCTCACCCAGCGTGCGGCCAAAGCGCTCCTCCTCTGTCCGGATCACCCGGGCCAGCCGCTCCCGGTTTTCGGCGAGCTCGGGGTAGGCGGAGGCCACGGTGCCCGCCACCACCGGGACGAGCTGGAACAGAAAGGGCTGATCCAGCCCCAGCGTCCGTCCGTAGCGGGCCGCCCGGCGCAGGATGCGCCGCAGCACGTAGCTGCGGCCCTCGTTCCCCGGCACCACGCCGTCCTGGATGAGGAAGGTGCAGGCCCGGACGTGGTCGGCGATGACGCGGAAGGGGAAGCCGTCCTTTCCCGGGGAATACCGCCGGCCGCAGAGCCCCTCCAGGGCTGCGATCATGGGCCACAGCAGGTCGGTCTCGAAGTTGGAGTCTACGCCCTGCAGAACGGAGGCCACCCGCTCCAGGCCCATGCCGGTGTCGACGCTGGGCCTGGGCAAAGGCGTCATCCGGCCCGACTCGTCCCTGTCGTACTGCATGAACACCAGGTTCCAGAGCTCCAGCCACCTGTCGCAGTCGCACCTGCCGATGGCGCACTCCGGCGCCGAGCAGCGGAACTCCTCGCCCCGGTCGTAGACCAGCTCGCTGCACGGCCCGCAGGGGCCGGTATCGCCCATGGCCCAGAAGTTGTCCTTCTCCCCCAGCCGTACCACCCGCGAGGGCGGAAGCCCCGCCACCTCCTGCCACAGCCCGTGCGCCTCGTCGTCCTCGAGGTACACCGTGGCCCAGAGCCGGCCGGGCTCAAGCCCCAGGACCTCCGTCATGAACTCCCAGGCGAAGCGGATGGCGTCCCGCTTGAAGTAGTCCCCAAAAGAGAAGTTGCCTAGCATTTCAAAAAAGGTGTGATGCCTTGCGGTCCGGCCCACGCTGTCCAGGTCGTTGTGCTTGCCGCCGGCGCGGACGCACTTCTGCGCCGTCACCGCGCGCCTGTAGGGGCGGGCCTCAAGGCCCAGGAACACGTTCTTGAACTGGACCATGCCGGCGTTGGTGAAGAGCAGCGTGGGATCCCCCGCCGGCACCAGTGAGGAGCTCTCCACCACCTGGTGGCCGTTCCTGGCGAAGTAGTCCAAGAAGGTGGTGCGGATGGCGGCGCCCGTCCACCTGCTGTCCGCTCCCGGCTGCGCCATGCTGGCCTCCCCCTCCCGCCGGCCTGGGCCCCGACCGCCCCGACCGGCCCCAGAAGTCAGATCCCGAGCCCCACCCTTCCCCCAAAAAGCCGGCGCCCCCGCACAGCCTCATCCGGCTGCCAGGGGCGAGACCATTCCCGCGGTACCACCCTCGTTACCGGCGCCTCGCGGCACCGGTCGCTCCAGGTGCCGGGGAACCCCCGGCACCTGCGCGCTAACGGGCGCAGCCCGGCGGGGCTTACTGGGCGCTGGGCCCCGCGGCTCCGGGACGGCTTCGGCGGCCGCGCCCCGGGGCCATCCCACCCGCCGCCCGCCGGCCGGGCGGCCAGGCCCCTCTCTGGGGGGCCGGTCCCGCCTACTACTCCCCGTCATCGCTATCCGCTCTTCCCTTCCTCGCCTCGGGAGGCGGCTTCGCCGCCGGGGGCGGCCCCCCCGCCCTCCTCCGGCGGGGCGGGATGCCCCGACGAGCCCCCGCCGATCTTGCGGTCCAGCGTCCAGCCGGCCTCGCGCCCCCTGCCGCGGGCCCTCTGGTCGCAGTAGATGTCGAATACCTCGCCGGTCTCGGTGAGAACCCGGTAATAGTCCCGCCCTGACCCCCAGGACCCGGCGGGCTTGCCTCCCCGCAGGAACGCCGGGTGGCGGCCGCCGCCGAACCCCGGCCCCCGGCCGTGGTCCTGCCACTCCCGCATCACCCTGGTGATCGGGAACCGCCGGCCACGCCACTTGAAGGCTACCGGCACCCCGGCGCGCCTCTCGGCCGCGGCCTCCGGGGGGAACTCCACCTCGATGGGCTCGCCGTACGATCCGGCCGAACGCTCCCCCTCTCTCACCGCCGTCCCTCCCCTACCGCACCTTGACCGCTGGCCGCAGGGGCCCGGAGCCCTCTGCCAGCAATTATACTTGTCCCCCAGCCGGGGTGTCAAGCCGGACGGCAGCCGTCCGCCGGAGGCGGCTGGGGAGTGGGCACCGCGGCGGCCGCGGGCGACTGCAGGGCTGGGGCGGCGCCCGACCTACGGCTGACCGCCCAGGCGCCTCAGCAGGTGGTACACCAGCACCCTGGCCACGGCCGCCACCGGCACCGCCAGCAGCAGCCCCCAGAACCCCAGAAAGTGGCCGCCCACCAGGAGAGCAAAGATCACCACCACGGGGTGGAGCCCCACCCGAGAGCCCACCACGTGGGGCGACAGCACCGCCGACTCGAACTGCTGGATGGCGAAGAACAGTGCCCCCACCTCCAGCGCCAGGGGAAGGGACTGCAGCAGGGCCACCCCTGAAGCCACCAGCGCCCCCACGGCGGGGCCGAAGTAGGGGATAAGGTCGGTGACCCCGGCCAAAAGCCCCAGCACTAGGGCGAACCTCACCCTCAGGAGACTCAGCCCTAGGGCGGCGAGAACCCCCACTGCGGACGCCACCAGGAGCTGGCCCCGCACGAACCCGCCGAGGGCCTGGTCCACATCGCCCACCAGGGAGAGGACCTCGCCCCTGACCCGGGGCGGCAGCAGGGCGCAAAAGCGCTCCCGAATGCGGGGGAGGTCGCGGAGGATGTAGAACGCCACCACCGGCCCCAGGATGAGCGCCACGAAGCCGGACAGCAGGCCGGGGACCCCCCTCACCACCCCCGCCGCCAGTGCCAGGGCCCAGCGCTCGAGCCCTATCAGCGCCTGGTCCATGAGGCCTCGCAGGGCGGGGGCAGCACCACCCGGGCGTACCCTTTCTGAGCGGCCTGCAGCAGGGCCTCAAACTCCTTGACCAGGCCGGGAAGCGCCGCAGCCAGGCGCTGGAGCTCGTCGCTCAGCCGGGGGGCCAGGAGAGCCAGCCCCCCGCCCAGGACCACGAGGAGCACGGCGTAGATCGCCACCACCGCCCAGACCCTGCCCATCCCCCGCCGCTCCAGGAAGTCCACGGCCGGGCTCAACAGGTAGGCGATGGCCAGCGCGATAAAGAACGGTGCCAACACGCTGCGCAGGGCGCCCGCCAGCAGGACGAGCAGGATCAGCCCGGCCACAAAGGCGAAAGCCCGGGCGGCCAAGGCGCCCTGGGCCTTCGGGTCCCGCGGCTGATCGGGGGAACGGCCACCCTCACTGCTCCGGACGGTTCATTACCTCCTCGGCCCCGTGCTGGGCCCGCCTCCACAGCCTCTGCGCGCCGCGCTTGACCATGTCGCCGGCGATCCTCATCCTCCTTCGGGCCGGCTCGCCCATCCGCGGGGCCAGCAGCAGCCCGGCTACGGCGCCCAGGATGCCGCCGGCGAGCATCCCCCTCCAAAAGCTGCCCCTCACCGCACTACCCCCCTTCCCGCCCCGTCACGTCCCCCTCCGGCCGCTGGTGCTCCCCGTGCCGCCGGCGGCCGGGCGTCCCTTTGGGCGGGCAACCCTCGCGGGCCACCTGGGGACCCCGGTACGGCAGCAGCACCCCTTCGGGGTCCACCCTGAACAGCCTGGGCTCCCGGCGGCCCAGAGTGAACTCAATGCAGCATTCCCAGCAGTAGTACTGGGAGGCCCCGACCTGGCCCACCTGCCTGGACCCGCAGGCCGGGCAGCGCGGCTCGGCCAAGGGCCCCACCCCCTTGGACGCCCCTGACCCCACCCCCGAACCGCGGGCCCAGGGCCGTCCACCGGCTAGTTTTCCCCCTGGGGGGGCAAAAATGCGAGGCACAGCGGCAAGAGCGAGGGGGGCCGGAAACGTGGCCTGGGGCAGGGCTTCGCCCTCACCAACGCCGCCGCCGCTACCGGACCGGGGGACCAATCCCGGCGACCCGGCCCCGACCGGCGGCGGGTCGACGGGAACGCTCCAGCTTCACCTACCCGTCGATGGCCAGCGTGGGGCGACTGCTCCTCATCCCCCCGGCCTCCACTATCACTCCGCCCCCTACCACCACTTGGCCGTCATAGAACACCGCCGACTGGCCGGGCGCCACCGCCCGCTGGGGCGACTCAAACTCGACCACCACCGCCAGGCCCTGCCCCCCGGGCTCCCCGGCCGTGTGCCCCGCCTCCTGTGCGCCCAGGGCTTCCGCCTTCAGCGGCCGCACCACCGCCCAGGCCTCCGGGCCGCGGTAGCGGGTGCGGACCCTGAGGCGGAGCGGGGCGTCGAGCCGCTCCAGGGCGATGAGGTTCACCCCCCGGGCCACCAGCCACCCGGCGTCCAGCTCCTCCGGCCGGCCTACGATCAGGGCGTTCTGGGCGGGGTCGAGACGCACCACATAGCGGGGCTCTCCCGCCGCCAGTCCCAGCCAGCGGCGCTGGCCCACAGTGTAGAACGCCAGTCCCCGGTGGGTGCCCAGGCGGCGGCCGGCCGTGTCCAGAATGGGGCCCGGCGAAAGGCCGGGGCCGCCCCGTGCCTCCAGGAAGGCACGGTAGCCGGCGCCGCCCAGAAAGCAGATCTCCTGGCTTTCCGCCCGGTGCGCCGCCGGCAGGCCCACTTCGGCCGCCAGCCCGCGGACCTCGGCCTTGGTGCGGCCGCCCAGGGGGAACAGCGCCCCGGCCAACTGCGCCTGGCTCAGGCCGTACAGCACGTAGCTCTGGTCCTTGGCCCGGTCCACGCCCCGGAGCAGGAGCCAGCGCCTCCGCCGGTCGTCGTACTGGACCCGGGCGTAGTGCCCGGTGGCCAAGCGCCCCGCGCCCAGCCCCCGGGCCGCCAGCCACAGCGCCCCAAACTTTATGCGGCGGTTACAGATGACGCAGGGATTGGGCGTGCGGCCCGCGCCATACTCGGCTGAAAACGGCTCCACCACTTCCCGGGAAAAGGGCTCGCTCAGATCAACGACGTGGTGGGGGACGCCCAGCCACTCTGCCACCCGGCGGGCGAAATCGGCTGCGGCCTCATGATCCCCCGCCGCGCCACCATCGTCGCAGGCACCGACCGCGCCCGGGGCTCCCGCTGGTGGCCAGAGCCGCATGGTGAGCCCGACCACCCTGTACCCCGCCTCCTTCAAAAGCAGGGCGGCCATGGAGCTGTCCACGCCGCCGCTCATGGCCACCGCCACCAGACCGGCCTCCGCCACGATGCCGACCCCTCTCCCGGGTTCAGGTCTGAGCCCCGGTGCGCCGCCCGCTCCAGCGCCGGCCCTGCTTGGCCGCGCCGCCCCTTCCAGGCCGCCCCGCCCGTGTACCCACCCGGGCCCCCCGCCCCTCCGCCCCTGACGCCTTCTTCTTCCCCAGGTAGTCCTGTATCGCCCGATGAAGCGCGTCGGCGGCCAGGTTGGAGCAGTGCATCTTGTGGGGCGGCAGCCCCCCCAGGGCCTCCGCCACGGTGCGGTTGGAGATCTCCAGCGCCTCGGCCACGCTCTTGCCCTTCACCAGCTCGGTCACCATGCTGCTGGTGGCGATCGCGGCTCCGCAACCGAAGGTCTTGAACTTTATGTCGGCGATGCGGCCGCGCCGCACCTTGATGTACATCCTCATGATGTCGCCGCACACCGGATTGCCCACCTGGCCCACCCCGTCGGCGTCGGGGATCTCCCCGACGTTGCGCGGGTTGGTGAAGTGTTCCATGACCTTCTCGCTGTACATGAGAGCACCGTCCCTTCCCCGGCCCTTCCCCCCCAGCAGGCCAGCCGCCGCCGACCGCCGCCCCGTCCCTACTCGTTACCGTCAGCCCCGGCCCCTCGCCGCCCCGGCCCGGCCGCCTGCCGGGCCGGCCTGCTTCTTGCCGGGCCCCAGAGGGGACATGGCCCTGAGCCTGGCAATGACCGAGGGCAGCACCTCCAGCACGTAGTCCACGTCCTCCTCGGTGTTGCCGCGGCCGAAGCTGAATCGCAGCGAGCCCTGGCTTATGTCGTGGGGTATGCCCATGGCCACCAGCACGTGAGAGGGCTCAAGCCGCCCCGAGGTGCAGGCCGAGCCGCTGGAAGCCGCGATCCCCTGGAGATCAAGGTTGAGCAGCACCGACTCCCCCTCGACATAGAGCACGCTCACGCTGGCGTTGTTGGGGAGCCGAGCGGTGGGATGGCCGTTCAGCCTGACGTCGGGCACCTTCTCCATGAGCCCCTTGAGAAAGCGGTCGCGAAGCCGGGCCACGTGGGCCATGCGCTGCGGCATCTCCGCCTGCGCCAGCTCCGACGCCTTGGCCATGGCCAGGATGCCGGGAACGTTCTCCGTACCGGCCCGGAGCCCGCGCTCGTGCGCCCCGCCGTGGACGGTGGGGGAGATCCTGGTGCCGCGCCGCACGTAAAGGGCCCCTGTGCCCTTGGGCCCGTATATCTTGTGGCTGGACAGGCTCATGAGGTCCACGCCGAGCCGGTTTACGTCCACGGGGATGTTGCCTGCGGCCTGGACGGCGTCCGTGTGGACCGGCACCCCCTTCTCCCTGGCCAGGCGGGCGATATCAGCGATGGGCTGGATGGTGCCGACCTCGTTGTTGGCCAGCATGACGGTTATGAGGACGGTGTCCTTGCGGATGGCCCGGGCCACCTGATCCGGGTCCACCATGCCGTGGCCGTCGACCGGAAGGTAAGTCACGTCGAAGCCCCGCTTCTCTAAGAACTCGCAGGTGTGCAGCACGGCATGGTGCTCCACCTGGGAGGTGATGATGTGCCCCCTGCCGTCGGCCGCAGCCAGCGCCACTCCCTGGATGGCCAGGTTATCGGCCTCGGTGCCGCCGCTGGTGAAGTAAATCTCCTCGGGCTGGGCGCCTATGAGCGAGGCCACGGTGGCTCGGGCCCCCTCCACCGCCTGGCGGGCCTCGCGTCCGAAGCAGTGGATGCTCGACGGGTTGCCGAACGTCTCCGTCATATACTGCACGGCCACCTTTGCCACCTGGGGATGCACCGGCGTGGTGGCCGCGTGATCCAGATATACTCTACGCAAGGTCTTCACCTCCCCGCTTGCCGCCGCAGCCGCCCGCGATGGCACCCCGGCCCTGGGGCGGCCGTCGCAGCCGCACTGTCTGGCCGATTTGGCGGCAGTCAAGGCGCGGCGTGCGCGGCATGACTAGCTTCTCCCCCCCGCTGCGCGGAAATCCCGGCACAGGTCGGCCAGGGTGATGGAGTCCACCACCTCCAGGATGCGCTGGGTCACGCGGGACCACACCGTGTGGGCCATGCAGCCCTCGGCGCGCCCGCAGTGCTCCACGGCGCCGGGCTCGGCCGCCGTGCAGTCGGTAAGCGCGATGGGGCCCTCCATGGTGCGGATGATGTCGCCCACCGTGATCTCCGAGGCGTCGCGGCCCAGGACGTAACCGCCCTGCGGGCCCCTGGCGCTGCGCACCAGCCCCGAGTTGCGCAGAAGCCCCATGAGCTGCTCCAGGTAGTGCTCGCTGAGCCCCTGCCCTCGGGCGATGGCTTTCAAGGAGAGCGGCCCCTCGCCCTGGTGAAGGGCCAGCTCGAAGAGCGCCTTTACGCCGTACCTGCCGCGAGTGGAGAGACGCATCGGAGAAGCGCCCCCTTCCGTGGCGCGCCGGCCCCCACCGACACAGGGCGTCGCGGGGGTGTGGCGGTGCCAGCCCTGTGGAGGCCAGCGCCATTTCCGGCCCTGTTCCCGGATAATTCCGAGCGGAGAAGTCGGGATTCCAGGTATAGAATAGCGCACGGCGGTGGGGGTTGTCAAGGGGGGATGGAGGGCCGTGCGTGTCAACATTCAGTAGGGGCCATCCCCGACTTGAGCTCAGCGATAGGCCTGATGCGGGAGATCTCTCTCAGC
>JAIMBG010000026.1 GCA_023511555.1 Acetobacteraceae bacterium
GGGGGCGCGGGCGCCGTGGCGCCCCAGCCCGGCCCGCCGCCGGGGGGTGTACACGGGGTGGGGGCCGTCGTCGAAGGTGAGCGCCAGTGCCTTTTCCTCAGTCTGCACGAACCAGTGGGCGTACGGGTGCACGCGGCCGCGGGGGGTCACCTGGAGAGACTCCAGGTCGCAGGGCAGGGCCAGGGATAAGAGCACCAGCAGTACCCCGCCGGCCCCCCACCATACCCGCCTCCACCGAAGACGCGCCATGCTGCTTCCCCTCGCCCCGGCCTCATGTCCGCAGCGGCCCCAGGGCAAGCCTATGCCCACGCGAGGGCGTCGATGAGCGAGGGGGTTGGCGGCCTACCCTGGGGACGCCTTCTCAAAACCGGTGGTGAAACCTGAGCCGTCTCTAGGGGTCTGGGGACGGCGAGGGAAGGCGGCGATTCAGGCCGGCAGTGAGACGGGGGAAGGCAGAGGCACGGTTGGTGACGATCGCCGTCGAATGGTCGAGCTTGACTGTCCCTGGTGTCAGATATTTTTGTGCCCTAGTTCGCAAATTCCGACAACGTCTCTTGACAGATTGTAGTATACTATGTGATGGAAGGGTATAGCTGGGGTGCCCCCACCGGAGCCGGCGGCCGGGACCCGCGAACCGGGTCGAGCGGGGGCCTCGGCGGAGAACAAGGAGGCGAGTGGTGAATGCGTAAGGCCCTTACCCTCATCGTGGCGTCGGTCCTGGTGTTCGCACTGGTGGCCAGCATCAGCGCCGCTAAGGGGCCCGACACCGCCAAGGTGCTCATCGGCTTCAAGGGCAGGCCTGACCCGGCGGTGGTCGCGGCCGTGGGCGGGCAGGTGGACTACGTCTACAGCATCGTGCCCGCCGTCTACGCCGTCGTGCCGGCCAAGGCCGTCGAGGCCCTGAAGAACAACCCGCTGGTAGACTACGTCGAGTACGACGGCACCTGCCACATCATGGCGGAGACCACGCCCTGGGGGATCACTGACGTCGGCGCCCCCACCGTCTGGTCGGGCGGCAACAAGGGCGACAACGTCAAGATCTGCATCATCGACACCGGCGTCGACATCGACCACCCCGACCTGGCCTACCTCGGCGGCTACGACTACTACAACAACGACAGCAACCCCGACGATGACCACGGCCACGGCACCCACTGCGCCGGCATCGCAGCCGCTCTGGACAACGACATCGGCGTGATCGGCGTGGCCCCGCTGGCCCACCTCTACGCGTGCAAGGTCCTGAGCGCCAGCGGCTCCGGCTCCTGGAGCACCGTGGCCAAGGGCATCGACTGGGCCCGCAACAACGGCATGCACGTGATCAGCATGAGCCTGGGCGGCACGCTGGGGTCCATCACGCTTAAGAACGCCTGTGACAACGCCTGGAACGCCGGCATCGTGCTCTCGGTGGCCGCGGGCAACAACGGCAACTCCAGCGGCACCGGCGACAACGTGACCTATCCCGCCCGCTACGACTCCTGCATCGCGGTGGCGGCCTATGACTCCAACCACGTGCGTGCGTACTGGTCCAGCACCGGCCCGGCGGTGGAGCTGGCCGCCCCCGGCGTCAGCATCTATAGCACTTACAAGGGCGGCACCTACACCACGATGAGCGGCACCTCCATGGCCTGCCCGCACGTGACGGGCGTGGCCGCGCTGGTCAAGTATGCCCACTGGAGCTACACCAACCAGCAGATCCGCAACGCCATGGACTACACCGCCATCGACCTCGGTGCGGCGGGCCGCGACACCTGGTACGGCTACGGTCGGGTCTGGGCGCCCGGCGCGGTGGCTTACTGAGCCGCTGCACGGGAGGCTCAGGCCGTACCTCCCCTGGTTAAACCGCGTAGCGATCGTGCGGCAGCCGGAGCGCCGGCCTCCGGCTGCCCGTCTTTCTTTCGGGCCGTGCCGTGGAGGCCCCCAGGCCTCCGGACCCTGGGGAGCTCCACCCCGCGCTCCCTTACTCCTTGGTTGTTTTTATTCACCAGGGCGGGGGGGCGGCCCTTCACGCCCGTGCGGGGAGGGGCATCGAAGCAGGGCGCGACAACCTCCGCTACTTCGCCGAGCTCTACGGCGTGCCGCCCGCCCGCATCCGGCCCCGAGTGGAGGAACTCCTGGCCCTGCTGGGGCTGGAGGCCCGCGCGCTCGACCGGGTGGAGAACTACTCCCGGGGCATGAAGCAGCGGCTGCACATCGCCCGGGGGCTGGTGCACGACCCCGAGCTGGTCTTCATGGACGAGCCCACCCTGGGCCTGGACCCCGAGGGGGCGGTGGAGGTGCGCGCGCTGATCCGCCGCCTCAAGGAGGCCAACAAGACCGTCTTCCTCACCACCCACTATCGCCGCTGGAGCTGGTGCTGGGCTTCAAGTCGCTCACCGATTCGGCCCTGGCGGCCTGCTCCATGGGGGTCACCCTGCTGTTCGCCCGGGCGGCCTGCGGGGTGAGCCTTCACCTGCCCCACCCCGGCCTGTTCCTGGGGACGCTCGTCCTGCTCTCGCTTTCGCTCGCCTCCCTGGGGCTGGTGATAGGGTCGGCCTTCGTGCTGTCCCGGGCGGCCAGCCGCCTGGTGGAGCTGTTCAACTACCCGGTCTACATCCTCTGCGGGCTGCTGTTCCCGCTGGACCTGGTCCCGGCCTGGGCCCGGCCCCTGGGCTACCTGCTCTCGCCCACCTGGGCGATGCGGGCGCTGGAGCTGAGCCTGAGCGCCGGCTCCGTGGGGCCGGCGGCGGGCCCCCTCCTGGCGGTGGCGGCGCTGGGAGGGCTGTACTTCGTGGTGGCGCGGAGGCTGTATGCCGCCGTCCTGGTGAGGGTCAGGGAGACCGGGACCCTGGGGGTGTACTGAGATGGGGGCGCTGGCCCGGCGGCTGCGGATCTTCAGGGTGGGGGCGGAAATGGCGGGGAGGATGTTCTTGGCCCAGTACCCGCCCGGCATCTACTTCGGTAGCTGGGTCCCCCGCATCCTGTTTCAGACGGCCTTCTTCACCCTTTTCGCCCGGTATCTGGGGGGTCGGGACTACATGGCCTACGCCTTCGTGGGCAACGCCGTCCAGGTGTCGACGCTCCCCTCCGTGGCCATGCTGCTCACCGTCATAGCCTACGACCGGGCGTCGGGGACCCTGCCCCTGCTCCTGGCCAGCCCTGCCGACCAGGCGTTCAACCTTCTGGGCCGCTGCGCGTTTTATGGGCTCAATGGGCTGCTGGCCACTCTCATTGCCTTTTTGGCGGTGGGGCCGCTGCTGGGGGTTGGGCTGGAAGCTGCAGAGCTGGCGCGCGTCGTGCCGCTTTGGAGCCTGTCGCTCACCGGGCTGGGGGTACTGCTGGGCAGCCTGACGCTGATGACCCGGGCCGACATATTCATCGCCAACACCGCCTGCTACCTGCTGATGGTGCTGGCCGGGGTCAACGTGCCGCTGTCCACCCTGCCGCCTGTCCTGGCGGCGGTGGGAAGGCTGCTCCCCATGACCCACGGACTGGAGGCGATCCGGGCCCTGCTCCCCGGCCCGGCCGGCGGCTGGCACGCCGCCGCGGGCGCGGCGGCCGCCGGGCTGGGGGCAAAGGTGGCGTGCCTGGCCTTGCGGGAGGCAGCAGCCGGCCTGGCCTACCTGGCTTGCGGCTGGGCCGCGCTGCAGCTGCTCGCGGTGCGGGCCAGGCGGCTGGGGACCCTGGAGTTTCACTGAGGGACTGGGACGCGGGGTCGGGCCGCGGCGGCCTTTATCCCGGGAGGGGAAGGCGGGGGCCTCCGCCGAATAAGAGCGGTGCCGGGGTGGTGGAACTGGCATACACGCAGACTCGGGTTACCGAGCTGTGGGCGAAAGCCCTTGGGGGTTCGAGTCCCTCACCCGGCACCAGAAAGGGAGGGGGGCGGGCGGGGCCGGATCCGCCCGCCCCTTTGCGGCCTGGGGGTCTGCCCTCGACCGCCGGCTGGGGCGGCCTGGGGGCCGGCGGGGCGCAGGCGTCCAGGGAGAGGAGGTGGGCGCCGTGGGCGGTCCTCGGGTCATGCTGGTGGGCAGCGGGCAGGCCCGCTACCGGCGCTACATCCTGGAGCACGCCAGGGGCCTGGGGCTGGAGCTTGTCCTGGCCCGGCCGGGTCCTCCCGGGTGGGAGGCGCCTCTTCTGGCCGACCACCTGCAGCTCCCCGACCGCTTCGGCGCGGGCTGACCTACTCCGAGGAGGCGGTGCCCTTTGCCGCCCTGGCCGCGGCCTCCCTGGGCCTTCCCGGCCCGGGCCAGGGCGCCGCCCAGCTCTGCGCCGACAAGGGCCGCATGAGGGAGGCACTTGAGGCGGCGGGCGTTCCCGGGCCCCGCTTCGCCCGGGTCGCCTCCTTTGCCGGGGCCTCCCGGGCCGCGGCCGGCCTGGGCTACCCCGTGGTGCTGAAGTTGCCGTCCGGCATCGGTTCGTCGGGCGTGGTCTGGGTGGAGGCCGAGGCGGTTTGGAGACGGGGCTGGGGCTCCTGGGGCGGTGCTGCGGCCCGGGCCCTGGCGGCGTGACGGCCGGGCCTGGGCCTGGCGGCGTGCCGGCCGGTTCGGCGCCCGCCGGCGAAAGCGGGCTGTGGGCCCTCGCCCCCTCAGCCGCGCCGTGGCTGACCGACGGCCCCGTCCCTTTCTTGGTGGAGGAGTACGTCCCGGGCCCCGAGGTGAGCGTGCAGCTGGCGGTGTGGGAGGGGCGGCCGCTGGCGGTCTCGGTGACCGCCAAGGAGACGGGCCCTCTTCCCTACTTCCAGAAGACGGCCATCACCGTGCCCGCCCCGCTTTCCCCGGCCCAGCGGAGGGCGGCCGAGGACGCGGCGGTGCTGGCGGTGCGCGCGGTGGGGATGGAGCAGGGCGGGGCTTACGTGGAGATGAGGCTGGCGGTGGGAGGCCCCAGGGTGATCGAGGTGGGGGCCCGCATCGAGGGGGATCGCATCCCCCAGATGGTGCGGGAGGTCACCGGGGCCGACCTGGTGGGGGCGGCGTTGTGGGCTGCCCTGGGGGAAAGGAGGCGGTTCTTCGCCAGCCTGAGTCAGAGGCGCCGCAGGAGCAGGATCGCCGGCGGCGCCTGCCTCAGGTTCTTCTTCCCCCCGGCGCCGGGGGTGGTGCGGGGCTTCCTGGGGGTCGACGCCGCGGCCCGCAGCCCCGGGGTGGTGGAGGTGGATCTCACCCCGGTCGGGACCAGGCTGGGGTGCCCGCCGGAGGCGTTCACCGACCGCCTGGGGTTTGTGAGGGCGCTCGCCCCCCGTCCGGAGCTGGCCCGGGCGCGGGCCGAGGCGGCGGCAGGGCTCATCGTGGCCCAACTCGACGCCGGGTAGGGGTGCCGGCCCGCGGCTGCATCGGCGGGGGGGGGCGGGGGAGCGGGAAGGGGGTGGGGCGATGGCCGGCCCTCTCAAGCGGTACCTTTTCACCCCGGGTCCGAGCCCGGTGCCTCCCGTGGCGCGGGCGGCCGAGGGCCGGGAGATGATCCACCACAACACGCCGGAGTACTGGGAGGTGGTGGACGGCATCCGCCGGGGGCTGGGAGCGGTGTTGGGTACGCGGCACGAGGTGCTCCTGCTGGGTGCCACCGGGACGGGGGCGATGGAAGCGGCCGTGGCCAGCCTGGTGGGCGAAGGGGACCGGGTGGCCGTGGTCGATGCGGGCAAGTTTGGGGAGCGCTGGTCGGAGATGTGCCGGCTGAGGGGCGCCCGGGTGGTGCCGGTGCGGGTGGAGTGGGGCCTGGCGGTGGACCCCGAGGGGGTGGCCGCGGCCCTGGCCCAAAACCCCGGCGTTCGGGCGCTGTTCGTCACCCACGCCGAGACCTCGACTGGGGCGCTGTTCGACGTGGCCGGCCTGGCCCGGGTGGCGCACGGCGCCGGCGCGCTCCTGGTGGTGGACGTCATAGGCAGCCTGGGAGCCGATGAGTTCCGCTTCGATGAGTGGGGCGTGGACTGCGCCGTAGGGGCGTCCCAGAAGGGTTTGATGGGCCCGCCGGGGCTCTCCTTTGCGGCGGTGGGCCCCCGGGCCTGGGAGGCCATGGAGGGGCGCCGTCCCGGCTCCTACTACCTCGACCTCAGGCTGCACCGCTCGCGGGTTTCTGCCCGCAAGCACCTTTGCACCCCGCCGGTGTCGCTGGCCCGGGCGCTCCTGGCCTCGATCGAAGCCGTCCTGGCTGCCGGTCTGGACCTCCATCTGCGCCGGGCCGCCGCCCTGGCGCGGGCGGTGCGCCGGGGGCTTTCCGCCCTCGGCCTGGAGCTTTTCACCCGGGCCCCGCTGAGCTCGGCGCTCACCGCGGTCCGCGTCCCCTCGGGGATGGACTCCACCGCACTCCTCCACCACCTCCACCGGCGGTACGGCGTGACCATGGCCAACGGCCTGGGCCAGACCCGGGGCCGGATGGTGCGCATCGGCCACATGGGTTACTGCGGAGGGTTCGACGCCCTGGCAGCGGTCTCGGCGCTGGAGCTGGGGCTGGCCGACCTGGGATGGCAGGGCGCCCCCCTGGGGGCCGGGGCTGCCGGAGTGGTGGAGGCCCTGGCGGGGGAGCCGGATCTGTGGGGGGGGCCGTCGTCTGAGCCTGGCGTTGCGGGGGCTTCAGCGCAGGCCCCGCCGGTGGACGCGGCGCCCAGGGGCTCCGGGACGCCCGGGCCAGCACGGGGAGGGGGGTTGCCTTGAGCCGGGGCGCGGGGCCCCGGTCCGGCCCGCCGGGGCCCAGGGAGGCTCCTTCACTGGCCGGGGTGGTCTTCCGGCTCTGGATCCGGCGCCGGCCGTGGGTAGTATTCGGGGGCGCTGCCGCCAGGGTTTACGGGAGCCGGAGGCCGCTCACCGACGTGGACATCCTGGTGCCGGCCGGGGACCTTGCCCTGCTCGGCAGCGCCTTCGGCTCGGCCCCGGGGCTGAAGACCAGCGAGCTGGGGTGGGTGCGGAGGGTGAGCCTGGGGCGGGTGGAGCTGTGCGGCGAGGTGGTAAACCGCCTGGAGGGGAGGGAGTACCGGTTCGTCCTGGACGGGGACCTCTGGGCCCACCGCCGTCTGGCCTGGCTGGAGGCTCTTCCGGTATGGGCCGCCTCCCCCGAGGACTGTCTCCTGATGAAGGCCATACTCCAGCGTGGCCCGGAGCGGGGCAAGCACGACCTTGAAGACGCCCGCTCGCTGGCCTTGGGCCGCCGCCTGGACCTGGCGTATCTGCGACGGCGGGCGGCCGCCCTCGGCGCCGAGGAGCGGGTGCAAGGGGTGCTGCGGCGGCTGGGGCTGTGGTGGGAGGGTTAGCCCCGCCTCCCCTGGCCGTCCCCGGCGCGGCCCCTCCGGCGGAGGGCCGCCCGGAGCCGCCCCCTCACCGAGGGCAGAAAGCGCCGGACCCGCTTTCGCAATGACCATATGCCGCTGCGGGTGAGCCGCCGGGCGAGCGAGGGGCCCACCGCGGGGCTGTACGCCTCGCGGTGGACGAGATCGCTCAGGGGGAAACGGGGCGGTGGGACGGGGTCCTCGGCCGGGTAGCCCAGGGTGAGCAGCCCCACGATCTCCAGGCGGTCGGGCACCCGGAGCACCTCCCTTACCCTGCGCTCGTCGAATGCCCCTATCCAGCAGGTGCCCAGCCCGAGGGCGTGGGCGGCCAGCATCAGGTTGGCCCCCGCCAGGCTGCAGTCGATGCGGTACCAGCGGCTGAGGGTGGGGTCGCCCAGGATGGCTATCAGCACAGGGGCGGCGGCCACGTGGGGGAAGCGGAGGAAGTAGAGGCGGGCCCAGCGGGCCACGGCGGCCCGGGTCTGCGGGTCGGTGACGACGACGAACTGCCAGGGCTGAAGGTTGGCGGCGCTGGGCGCCCACCTCGCCGCCTCCAGCAGCTCCAGGAGAACCGCTTCCGGGACCGGCCGAGCCTGGTAGAGCCGAATGCTGCGCCGCGATCTCATCAGTTCCAGGATCGCGGCCCCGGGGGTGGGATCCTTCCCCCGCCCGGGTTCCTCGTCGTCCATGGCCTTCCGCCTCCTCAGCGGAACAGGGCCAGCCCGGCCACCACCCCGCCCAGGGCCACGGCGATGGGGTGAACCTGGAACGCGGCGGCTGCAGCCAGGGCAGCCACGAACAGCACCAGCCCCCGCCAGTCGGCCATCGCGACCCGGCCCAGCCTCAGCACCGCCGCAAGGATCAGGGCCAGCACCACGGGGCGGAGCCCGGCGAGCGCCGCCTCCAGCAGCCGGTTCTGGCGGAACCTGAGGTAGAGGACGGCTATCACCAGGATGGCCAGTATGGGCGGGAGCACCAGCCCCAGGGTTGCCATCAGTGCGCCGGGGACGCGGGCGACCTTGTAGCCCACGAACGTCGCCATGTTGACCATGATGGGCCCGGGCGTGACCTCGGCGATGGCCACCACGTCGGCGAACTCCCGGGCGGAAAGCCAGGCGTGCCGGACCACCGCCTCCCTCTCCAGAAGCCCCAGCATAGCGTAGCCCGAACCGAAGGTGAACAGCCCCACCCGGGCAAACACCCAGGCCAGCTCCAGGACGGCCACCGTCCCGCCTCCCTTCAATCGGCGTACTTCGGGCCCCAGGGGTATATTAGCAGACCTGGCCTGCTTTGGCAACCCGCAGCGCGCTCTGCCGGGCAGGGACCCGGGCCCCCGGCGTAGAATCCCCGCCGTGGGGAGGTGAGGTCCGGTGCCAGTGATTGCAGGGCTGCCGCGCCGGGACAGGGACTCTTCCGCGGACGCCGACAGGGAGTCGGTCCCCGCCACGACGAGCCTGCGGGTCCACCCCTTCGCCGTGCTGGTGTTCCTGTTGGTGGTTCTCGCCGGGGTGTACTACACGGTGATCACCACAAACCCGGTGTGGGTTATCGCGGCGGTGGTGGTAGGGGCTCTGCTCGCCTCGGCCATCCGGGTGGTCAACGAGTGGGAGCGGGCGGCGGTGCTGAGGCTGGGCAAGTTCAGGAGGATGGCGGGGCCCGGCCTGTTCCTGGTGATCCCCATCCTGGACTCCGTGCCCTACATTGTCGACCTGCGCATCGTCCCGTACAACGTCCCCAGCCAGAAGACGCTGACCCGTGACAACGTTCCGGTCACGGTGGACGCCATCGTCTACTACCAGGTGGCCGACCCCCAGGCGGCGGTGCTGAAGATCGAGAACTACCGCCAGGCCACGCAGTGGGGGGCGGCCGCGGTGCTCCGCGACCTCATCGGCAAGTCCACCCTGGACGAAGTGCTGTCGGAGCGGGAGCGGCTGGGCCAGACGATCCGCGCCACGCTCGACGGGCTGACCGGGGCCTGGGGCATTAAGGTCCCCAACGTGGAGATCCGGGACGTGTTCATCGCCGAGCAGCTCGAGGACGCCATCGCCCGCGAGCCCGCGGCCGAGCGCGAGAAGCGGGCCCGGCTCAAGCTGGCCGAGGCCGAGAAGCTTGCGGCGGGCATCATCACCGAGGCGGCGGACATATACGCCCGGGACCCGGTGGCGCTCCAGCTCAGGTCCATGAACATGCTGTTTGAGATGGCCATGGAGGGCAAGAATACCATCATCTTCGTGCCCACCGAGACCAGGATTGGTCTGCCCTCTCCCCTGGGCGTGTTCGGCCTTGTGGAGAAGCTGGAGAGGAGGGAAGGGCGGGGCGAGGGCGGAGAGGGCTAGGGTGCGGGCCTGAAAGCGCGGCGCAGGGAGCCGGTTCCGGGCTCCCTGCGCTTGTGTGTCTATCCTGCGTCCCCGGAGGGGCGGACGGAGACGCGTCGCAGGCTCTCCTGCCGGCCGTCGACGCCGCGCGGCCGCCTGCTGACGCCTGTCCCCGGTCCCGTCCCCCGGGCGTGGCGGCACCAGGCCTCCGGCTCAGGGGGCCGCCGGACTGGCCGTCTTTGGGCGTCCGGCTGCCCGGCCTTACCCGGCGGCCCAGCCCCGGCGCCCATCTATCGCTTCTTGATCTCCTCACGGCACTCGAACGTGGCGCAATCGGTGTGCTCCACGGTCGTGGCGTCGGGCCCCTGGACCTCGATGCTCTCGGCCCGGCACCTGTTACCGGTCTCCCAGTACATGCAGTTGTCCACCACGCACTTTACCCGGTTTATGGGGTCGCGGGTGCGGGGAACCTCCACTGGCCTCACCCCCAGAACGTCGTTTTCACCGGGTAGTGTGCGCCCGCCGGGGCGGGGTTAGTCAGGGCCTGCTGACACGGCCGGCGGGGTCTCTTCGGGCCGCACGGCACCGTGTCCCCAGAGCGCTCGAGCCAAGGGGGTCTGACGGCCTGGGGGCGCGTTGCACCACCCCGCGAGGGGGTGCAGGCCGGCGGGAAGCCAGGACTGAGCCTGGCGGACGGGGCCCCGCAGGCCGGCCCCGGTTGCGGCAGAGGAGGGTCCGGCGTGCCGATGCTGAAGGTGGTTACGTTCATCATGGTGGCTCTGGCCGCCGTCGCCTGGTTCCGCGGCCACGGCCAGTGTCTTGAGGGCCTAAGGCTCGCGGGGAAAAAGCTGCTTGAGGTTCTTCCCCTCCTCCTGGCAGGGTTCGTCGTGGCGGGGATGATGAAGGTGCTGCTGCCCGGGGAGCTCGTGGTCCGATGGCTGGGCGCGGGCGCCGGGATGAAGGGTGTGTGGCTGGGCTGCCTTGCCGGGGGTCCCTGCCCTCCGCTTTCAGAATCCACCGCCGGATGATCGTCAGGGCCTTCGGGCGGCCGTTTCTCCGGCTGTCCCTTACTGCAAAGCGCGGGCGAGCAAGGTCTGCAAGGCCCGGCGCACGCCCCTCTATAGGCTGCGGTCCGCTGCCCGCTGTGCTTGCCTCATCAATTCAACTTGTGGTCGAGCCGCTCCTGCTTCACATGCATCTTACAATGATCCCTCCCAGCACGGGCCCGGCGAACCAGCGCATGAAGCCGACAAACGGGGGCGAAAGCCGGCGCTCCAGCTCGCGCCTGTAATCCCGGAGGTAGTCGGCGAAGGTGCTATGCTGGAACTCGAGGAGCTCCTGGGACCTTTCCGTGTCGTACCAGTCAAGGTAGGCCGGTTTCGTGGCGAACTTGTGGGCGGGGGGGAGGGGCAGGCCCAGCACTCCCAGGATGGCGCCCACCATGTCCCGGTACAGCATCCGCTGGCTCGGGCCGCCGCTGATGATCAGGGTTTGGCCCTTCACGGTCTCAAAGCGCCCGATGGCCCTGACGATGGCCAGCGCCGCGTCGTCGGGGTGGCAGAACTCCACGCGGTTGTCCAGGGGAATGGCGAACATCCGCTTGAGGTCGCTCACGCCGAAGCTGAGGTACATGGCAGCGGACAGCCTCAGGATCACGTGGTCGAGGCCCGCCTCCCCGATGACCCTCTCAGCCTCGAGCTTGGAGGTGGCGTAGCCGCCCTGAGGGGCCGGGGTGTGCCTCTCCGCGCTGAGTGGCTCCGTGGCATGGGGGGTGGGGCCGAACACCGCCACCGATGAGGTGAACACCAGGGGGAGGCGCCCGCCCCTATCCTTGATCATGTCCACCAGCACCCGGGTGCCGCCTACGTTCACCTGCCAGGCCAGATCCGGGTGCAGGTCCGCCGCTGGGGGCAGGACAGCCGCCATGTGGACCACGGCGTCGACCCCCTCCAGCGCGGCCCGGACAACATCGGGCCGGGTCACGTCACCCCACTGGACCTCCAGGCCGGGGCCTGCCTGGCGGAGATTGCCCCGGCTCCGCGGCGAGTCCAGGTCAAGCACCCGGACGCTGAAACCCTCCTGCAGCAGCGCCCGGCAGGCGGTGGCCCCCAGCCTGCCGGCGCCGCCGGTTACAAGGACACGTATCCTGGTTCATCATCCTTCCAGGGCATGGGGGGAGGACCCGGTAGTCGACGTTCCGCTCGAGGGGTGGATGGGGAACCGGTCGGCCAGGCGGCTGCCCTGTGCGCTGGGCCCAGCGCATTCGAACCCTACGGCGGGGCCGCCATCGACCCCCTGCCCGCAGACGAGCCGGCCCTGTCGGGCTTCGAGCCTTCGAAGGCGGCCGGGCCCTCCTTCGCCCCGCCCTTTCCGCCTTCGGGCCCGGACGACGTCTGGCCGGCCTCCCCCTTGGCGCCGGTGGCCCAGCCGGCCCTGGCGTCGTGGTAGTCGGTGAGGAAGAAGCCGGAGCCCTTGAACATGATGCCGGCAGACCCCGAAATCAGCCGGCGGGGGCGGGCGCCGCACTGCGGGCAGCTCTCGAGCGGCGGCTCGGAGATGCGCTGGAAGTGGTCGAAGCGCCCGCACCTGGGACAGGAGTACTCGTACGTCGGCATGTCGACCCTCCCTCCGCCTCTAGCCAGATTCACTAATCTTTATAACCCGCAGGGGCGGCCTTTGTCAAGGGGTCGGCGCAGTTCCCACCTGGCGTTCCCGCGAACCTGCCGGCCTTTACGGCGCCCCCCGGACCTGGGGCCCCCCGGCCGCCGCGGCTTCCCGCCATAGGGGCGGTTGGGGAGAGAAGGGAAAGCTCTCCCTGGGCACGAATTGCCTCCTTGGGGTTTGGGGGCCCTTTGCCAGTGGCCGCCCCGGGGGAGCGGCGGTCTGCGGGGCCCCGGGCGGTCGGGGTGAGCTGAGGCATGGGGCCGGCCACAGGTTGGGGCCGTGGGGGGAGAGGGGAGTGCTGCTGGACACCTTTTGGGACTGGTTGACCGTGACGGAGCAGAAGGTCCGCGACCGGACCCTGGCGCCCATCATCCTCAAGGTCGTCCCCCGCTGGGTCCACCCCACTCACGTGACGCTGATCCGGGGGATACTGGTGCTGGTGGCGGTGGGGCTGTACCTGGCCAGCCTGCCCCTGCTGGCCCAGGTTGTCACGCTGTCCATAGCGGCCGCCACCGACACGGTGGACGGGGTCCTGGCCAGGAACCGCCGCCAGGCCACTCGCCTGGGGTCGTTTTTGGACCACTACATCGACTGGGGCCTGGGGCTATGGCTGGGCGTGGTGGTGCTGCTGAACGGCTTGATCACGCTGGGTCTGGCCCTGTGGCTCATCATCCCCCAGGTCGTCGTCGCAGTAACCGACCGCATGCTGGGTGAGGCCGGCGACCAGCCCGGCCGGCTGCAGCTCGCGGAGGCCTCGGCCTTGGCGGTCCGGGCCCAAGGTCCGGAGCTGGGGGCCCCCGCTGTTGCGATCGAGGCGGCGGGAGCGGGCGGGGTCGGGGTGGACCGCGACCCGGGGATGCAGGCCAGCGCCGTGAGCCGCTTCCAGGGCACGGCGGTGCTCATCGGCTTTAACCTCATGCTGCTGGGCAGGATACTGGACCGGGGCCGGGCCTGGCTGAATGCGGGCTACGCTTTCGCCTACCTTTCGGTGTTCTTCGCCGTGGTTCAGGCTGGCCGCGGCATAATCCTGGTGGCGAGGCGGAGGCTGGCGGTAGCTCGTCAGTAAGCGTCGGCGGCTGAGCGGCAGGACGCGGGGGCGTGGCGGTCACGGCCCTCTTGCCTTCGGTTGCGCGACGGGGGGGTGCTGGCGATGCCCTGGCTTCCGTTTGCGTCTCCACCCGCGGTCACAGTGGACCGCGTGAGCGGTCGGCGAGGGGAGCTGGTGCTGCAGAGGCGGGGCGCGGCGTTCGAAATAGTCTACAACGGCGTCCTGCTCATGGCCAGCTACAACGGGGCCTCCGAGGCGGCGATGGCCCGCATCGCTTACCGGCGCTGGGAGGGCGCCGGCGGCGGCCGCTCCCGTCCCGGCGGGGGCCGAAACCCGGCCGCTGCCCTTGGTTGCTCGCCTGCCGCCTCCGGCCCGAACCCGCCCGTCAGCGGCGCCGCGGCTGTTCGGCACTGCGGCCCCGGCGAGGGCCGCGGCGTCCGCGTCCTGGTGGGCGGCCTGGGCATGGGCTACACCCTCGCAGCGGCCCTGGACCTGCCCGGCGTGGAGAGGGTCGACGTGGTGGAGCTGGAGCCTGCAGTGTTGGCCTGGAACCGGGGGCCGCTACGCGGGCTCAACGGCGGGAGGCTGGACGACCCCCGCGTCAGGCTGTGGCTCGCAGACCTGTCAGAGACCCCCCGGCTGCCCCGAGAGGTCCGCGGTTGCGACCTTCTTCTGGTCGACGTCGACAACGGGCCGGAGCGCACTGTGCTTGCCTCCAACCGCCGGCTCTACCGGCCCCGAGGGCTTCTCGCGCTGGCCCGCCTCCTGGCCCGCGGCGGGGTGCTGGCGTTCTGGTGCCCCGGCCTTTCGCCGGCCCTGGCCCTCAGGCTGTGGCGCACCCTGGGCCATGTGGTGCGGGTGCCCGTGCCCGACCCCGCCCTGCCCCCGGGCGTGGGCTGGGAGGGACGGCGGCCGCTCCCGCCCAGCCAGGTCTACCTGTCGAGGCCGGCTGGGCCTTCCTGTGAGGCACGGCCTGTGCGGCTTCTCGGGCAGGAGTTTCGAAATCGGTGAACGAAGTTACGCACTGTATACTCAGGATGCCCGCGTTTGTCCGTTCCCGCGGACCCTCTCGGCACCGTATCGCCACATCCGTGAAGGGGGACCCACGGGGTGCTGACTAGGCTGCGCATCCGAAACTTCAAGCGCTTCTCTGAGGCCGACATAGAGCTGGGGAAGTCGGTAGTGCTGATCGGTCCCAACAACTGTGGTAAGACTACCGTGCTGCAGGCGCTCACGCTCTGGGACGTAGGGCTGAAGCGCTGATGCTCATCTGGTCACGCAGGGAGATAGAGAACTACCTGTGTTACCCCGAGGCGCTGCTAGCGTATGCGAGGGGTGGGGAGCGCGACGACATGTTCGGGCGGGTAGAGGCCCAAAGGCGCCGAACGCAGATGGAGGAGTGCGTGCGGGAGCTGTACGGCGAGGTCGTCGAGAAGCTGGACGCCATCGTAGAGGTTGCCAGCCAGGCCGCACCCGCTGCCGACAGGGACATCATGTAGCCTCTTGGCCGTTTCCGGCCCTGGAGTCTGGGTACCCGTCCAGCCTGGCCAGCCACGCCGCCGCCATAAGGCAGCACGCCCCCAGGGCGATGAGCGCCGCCCCTGCCACCACCCTGCCGACCCGCCATCGCTTCACCCTTGCCACCTCCCGCCTCCCCGGTGGCTTCCTGCCCCATAGTTCCACACTGGCGTTCCGGTCCCTTCCCGGCCCCCGTTCTGGCACCGGTCCCCTCCCCCCACCGCCGCCCACCTCCTGCCTTTCCGGCTATGCCCTCCCCTATGCTTCCACGCTGGTCCGACCGTCCCTTCCTGCCGCCGGCCCAGGCACCCACGCCTGGGCCCCTGCCCTACCAGTCATGCCTTCCCATGGCATCGGCCGCGGCCTCGATCTCGGCCTGAGCGGCCCGGGCCCGGTCCAGAAGCTCGGCCGGCGGGTCTCCGCCGGTGAGCAGCGCGTGGATCCGGCTGCGCAGGTCAACCACGTCGTTGAGCACGTACCACTCACCCTCCGGCCCCAGCCGCACGCTCCGGCCTTCCACCGTGTGTGCTTGCATCTCCTGGTTCTCCAGCATCCGCCCGGCCCTCGCCGTGAGCGCCAGGGCCTGGGGCAGGGTGAGGTCGGTCCTCACCATCTCCAGGCCGATGCGGATGAGCGCCGGCAGGCGCACCACCATGGCCGGCTGCGCCAGCTTGCGGGCGAGCTGCTTGACCACCTCCTGCTGGCGTCGCATGCGGCCCAGATCGCCCTCCGGGTCGGCCCGGAAGCGGCAGTAGTTGAGCGTCTGGGCGCCGTTCAGCCTCAGCCGCCCCGGCCCCAGGTCGATGAGCAGCCGCTCGTCGGGGTCGTAGTGGTAGAGCCTCTGCGGGATGTCGACCTCCACCCCGCCGACGAGGTCGACCAGGTCCCGGAAGCCCTCGAAGTAAACCGCCACGTAGTGGTCGACCGGCCGGTCGATGAGCCAGGCCAGCGTCTGACGGGCGAGCTCGGGGCCGCCGAAGGCGTAGGAGTGGTTCACCTTGTCCCAGCCCCGGCCGGGGATCTTGACCAGGGAGTCACGGCGGAGGGAGATGCAGCCCAGGGGCTGGCCGCCCCCCTCCAGCGTCACCAGCATGACCACGTCGCAGCGGCCGGGGTCGGCCGGGTCGCGGCGGTCTATGCCCATCAGCAGTATCACCCTGGGCGCGCCCTCCGGGGCGGGGGCCGGCCGGTCGGGGGCGGGCGGCAGCACCGCATCAGGCCGGGGCCACCGCCACAGCGCCAGGAGCAGGGCCATCCCCGCAACGGCCGCCACCGTCACCCCCCAGGCCCAAGCCCTCCGGGGGCGGGCCTCCGCCCGCCGCCTGCGGGTCCTGGGCCGCAGCCTCAGCCAGCCCATCTCAGCACCTCCCCAGGGCTGCCCCGTCCCCCGGCGGCCTGGCCGCAGGGGGCTCCGCAGACTGCAAGCCCGCCCCTAATTCTTATGCGGGTGGCGAGGCGGCCCGCAAGAGGCCATCTCGGGCGGGGTCACAGGTTTAAGTCCTGTGCCGCCCACTACGGAGCAGGGCCTCGGGGCCACCGGTGACCGCCGGCGGCCCGCCTTCTTTCCCCTTCGGCGCCCATCGCTTGCGGGGGAGGGCGGTGGCGTTATCCCTGGGGCGCAGGGGGACTATGTTGCCGCGATGACAATACCGGAGGCCGGTGAGGGGGAGCCTGAGAAGGGCGCTTGACGCCCCGCGAGGGGCGGGAGTAATATAAATATGGCCGGGTACATACGGAGCGGCTGGGGTCCGCGGCCGCGCCTCCGGTGGGGCCGGCGCGCCCCCCGGCCCGGCGGGAGCGGTCGGAACCTGCCCAGGGGAGGGGTTGCCGAGATGGAGGCGGCCTGCAGCGGCGCCCGCGAGGCGCTGGAGCGCGGCTTGGAGCGGAGCCGGCTCGAAGGCCGGCCCTGTGCCGTGGCCGTCCTCGACCTGGACCGCTTCACGTCAGGACTCAGGGCGCAGGGCTGGGAGGCCAGCGCCGAGCCCCTGGTCGCCGCGCTGGAAAGGACCATAAGGGCCCGGGTGGAGGCGGGAGGCGGCTCGGTCAGCCGCTACGGCCGCGACGCCTTCCTGCTGGTGTGGCCCGGGGAGGGGCCCGAGGCCGCCCTGGCCCGCCTTGAGGAACTGAGGCGCCACCTGGCTTCGGCCCCCATCTCGGTCATCGGCCCCGCGGGGAGGGTGGAGGCCGCGTTGACCTTCAGCGCCGGCGTGGCCAGTTTCCCCCGGGACGCAGACGAGCCCACGGAACTGGTGTGCCTGGCCTGGGACGCGCTCGCGGTGGCCAAGAGCCAGGGCGGCGGGCGCACCCTGCTGGCTCCCCAGCGGCCTATGAAGCTCAAGACCACCTACTACCTCCCCTGCCAGCTTGACGTCCTTTCCCGGCTGGCGGAGCGGCTGAAGCGCACCGAGGCTTCGCTCCTGCGGGAGGCGCTGGAGGACATGATTCAGAAGTACGACCTGCTGCCGCGCTGACCGCCCGGCGCCTCGGCCGCGTCAGGGCCGGGGCCCGCGGTCGCCCGGGCTTTTCGGGCCGTGCCCCGCTCTTGGGGAGGGCGGGCGCAGCCGCCGTGAAGCGAGGTGACCGGGTATGCCCGGCTGGATGGGAAGGGTGCTCAGGGTCGATCTGGGGTCGGGCCGCACCGCGTACGAGCCGCTCGACCCCCGCCTGGCCCGCGACTACCTGGGCGGGCGGGGGCTGGGGGCCAGGATCGTCTTCGACCGCGTCCCCCCCACCCAGGACCCGCTGGGACCCGGGAACCTCCTGGTCTTCGCCGTGGGCCCGCTGACCGGCACCAGGGCCCCCGCGTCCGGCCGGTTCAGCCTCTCCACACGGTCGCCGCTCACCGGCGCCATCCACGACTCCAACGCCGGCGGGACGTTCGGGGTGAGGCTCAAGCGCTGCGGCCTGGACGCGCTGGTCGTCGAGGGGCGGGCCCCCCACCCCGTCTACCTGTACGTGGACGGGAGCGGCGCTGAGGTCCGCGACGCCCGCCGCCTCTGGGGTCTCGACGCCCCCGCGGCGACGGACGCGCTGTGCGGCCCCGGGGGGCCCCACCGCGGCGCGGCGGCGCTGAGCATTGGCCCGGCGGGGGAGAACCTGGTGAGGCTGGCGGCCATCATGGTGGAAGGGCGGCGGGCCCTGGCCCGCGGCGGGGTGGGGGCGGTGATGGGCTCTAAGAACCTGAAGGCGGTGGTGGCGGCGGGGTTGGCCCCGGTGGAGGTGGCCGACCGCGAGGCCTTCGACTTCGTGGTCTACGAGGCGCTCAAGCTCGTCCGCGCCAACCCCGTGACCTCCCGGGCCCTTCCCCAGTTTGGCACCGCCGTGCTCGTCAACCTGCTCAACGAGCTGGGGGCCTACCCCACCCGCAACTTCCTGCAGTCGCAGTTCCCCCAGGCCGGCCTGGCCTCCGGCGAGGCCGTGGCCTCGACCGTGCTCCTGCGGCGGGCGGCCTGCCACGGCTGCCCCATCGCCTGCGCCCGGGTCATCCGGGGGCCGGAGGGGGAGGAAGAGGGGCCCGAGTACGAGTCCATCTGGGCGCTGGGGGCCAACTGCGGGGTGTCCGCGCTCGGCGACATCGTGGCGGCCAACCGGCTGTGCAACCGGCTGGGCCTGGACACGATCTCGGCCGGGGGGACGGTGGCCTGCGCCATGGAGCTCTATGAGGCGGGCGCGTTTTCGGACGGGGCCCGGTTCGGGGACGCCGAGGGGCAGAGGCGCCTGCTGCTGGGGGCGGCCCGCCGGGACGGGCCCGGGGCGGAGCTGGCTGAGGGTTCGCTGGCGCTGGCCGCTTCCCGCGGTGCCGCGGAGCTGGCCATGCAGGTCAAGGGCCTGGAGCTTCCCGCCTACGACCCGCGGGGGATGCAGGGCCAGGGGCTGGCCTTTGCCACCTCCAACCGGGGCGGCTGCCACCTCAGGGCCAACATGCTCACCTGCGAGGTGCTGGGGCTGCCCAAGATGGTGGACCGCTTCGCCCGCTCCGGCAAGGCCGGCCTGCTCATCGTCATCCAGCACTCCAGCGCCGCCATGGACTCGCTGGTGGTCTGCAAGTTCGCCGGGTTCGCGCTCAGCGACGAGCACTGGGCCCGGATGCTCTCCGCCGCCACCGGGGTGGACTACGCCACCCAGGACCTGCAACTGGTGGGCGAGCGCGTTTACAACCTGGAGCGGCTCTACAACCTGAGGCAGGGCTGGGGCCGGGAGCGGGACACCCTCCCCCGCCGCCTCCTGGAGACGCCGGTGCAGGGCGGGCCGGCGGCGGGGAGGGTGGTGGAGCTTCAGCCCATGCTGGACGAGTACTACCGCTTCCGGGGCTGGGACAGGGAGGGGAGGCCGTCCCCTGCCAAGCTCAAGGCCCTGGGGCTGGAGACTGACGGGGCCGCCACGGCGGGGGGCGCGGCGGGGCCGCCGGGGCCTGGCGGGGCCGCGCCAGGACCGGCGGGCCCGGGTGTCGCCCCCGCGGGACCGGCCCGCAAAGGAGGGGCCTAGAGGTGCTGGAGGAGTTTCAGCGCATCGGCAGGTCGCTGTTCCAGGAGGGGATAGTGAGCTCGCACGGTGGGAACCTCAGCGTCCGCGTGGGCGACCGCATTCTCATCACCCGCCGCGGCTCCATGCTGGGCCACCTCAAGGAGGGGGACGTGGTGGAGACGGGGGTGGAGAGCGACGACTGGGGCATAACCCTGGCCTCCAGCGAGATCGGCGTCCACCGGGCGATATACCGCGCCACGTCCGGCCTGGCCATAGTCCACGCCCACCCGCCCCACGCCGTGGCCCTCTCCCTGCTCCAGGACGAGATAATACCCGTGGACTCCGAGGCCTCGTACCTGCTCCACCGCGTGCCCGTGGTGGCCACGGAGCACACCGTGGGCTCGGCGGAGGTGGAGAAGGTGGTGCCTCAGGCCCTGCAGGAGTACAAGATCGTGATGCTCCGGGGCCACGGCAGCTTCGCCATCGGCCAGTTCCTGGAGGAGGCCTACCAGTGGACCTCCGTGCTGGAGACGGCGGCCAGAATCATCGCCATCCTGCGCGGCCTGGGCGGCGAGGTGAAGGAGTACCGCAGGGGGAGCGGGGAGTATAGGCGCTGGTGAGGCGTGGGGCCCGGCCCGGCTATGGCGGCGGTCGGCGGGGGTCGGCCCCAGACCTGCGGCAGGAAGAAGGGAGGGAGAGGGGTGGCCGCGGAGTGTCCCAACCTTAAGCAAAACCGGAAGGACTGCGCCTGCACCTACCCGGGCTGCGAGCGCAAGGGCCGGTGCTGTGAGTGCCTGCGCTATCATCTGGCCATGCGCCAGCTCCCGGGATGTTGCTTCCCCCCGGAGGTGGAGAGGACGTACGACCGGTCGGTGGAGCGCCTGGTGCGGTGTTGGGGGGCCCGCTAGCCGCGTGGACGAGGGAGGGCCTACCGGTTCAGTGCCACGACGCCGTGATTGCTCGGCGCCCTCCAGGGGAGGGGGGACAGGCTGGCGGGGAAACCCGGTCGCTCTTCCAGCTCGTGCGCCGCGCCCTCTCCGACAACTCCGGCACGCACTAGGCGTCCGTGGCGACGATACGCCCCGGCAGGGGAATCCGGTGCAGGTCTCCCCGCCGGGGCGCCCGGGTCGTCCGTGCCGACCCACTGAGGCCGTTACTTCAGGCCCAGGAGCCGCGCCGCGTTGCCGCCGAGGATGCCGGCTTTGTCCTGCTCGGTGAGGAAGTCGAAGCGCTTGACCAGATACTCCTGGGACCTGGCGTAGTACGAGGTGTCGTGCTGCCCGAACATGCCCAGGAACATGGCCGGCCCCTCCGACCCCCACAGCAGCCGTTCCGGCCCGATGAGGTCCACCAACTGGCGCATGGTGCTCTCCACCAGGCCCGGTCGACGGAAGGTCTTTTCCACGTAGTCCATGAAGGTGATGTCCACGTAGATGTTGGGGTTGGAGTAGGCCACCACCAGGAACTCGTCGGCCCAGGGGAAGCCCCCGTGGCACATCACGATCTTCATGTCGGGGAAGTCGGTGGCGATCTGGTCGACGTAGACCGGGTTGTTGTACTGCAGCCACTGCCAGCGCAGGGCCTTTATCCCGGTGTGGAACATCACCACGGCCCCCAGGTCCACGCACTTCTGATAGGCCCGGTACAGCCGGGGGTCGTTGGGGTAGAAGCCGGCGTGGGGGTATATCTTGACCCCCTTGAGGCCCAGGTGCTTTATGGCCCGCTCCACCTTGAGGTCGGGGCGGTAGCGCTCCGGGTGCAGCGAGGCGAAGCCGATGAGCCTGTCAGGGTACTGGCTGCAGAACTCCGCCACCGCCTCGTCGTCGAGGTTGGCGGCCACCGGCATGGCGCTGGGGGTCCTGAGCCACCCCTTGGCCTCGTTGGGGCCCCCCGCCAGGCCGGCCCAGGGGGGCTTGTAGCCGGCGTCCACCTGGTCTACGCCCAGGACGACCGCCTTGTCGATCTTGCCCGCGTCCAGGCCCGCCACGAACTCCTTGGGTCCCCATCGCTCCGTCAGGGTCTTGTACTCCACGTGGTTGTGGAAGTCGATTATCACCAGCGATCCCTCCCCCGCGCGGGGCTTGAAGTTGAGGCGAACGTGGCCGGTGGGGCAGGGGCGGGCCGCCGCCGGCCGGATGAGGC
>JAIMBG010000225.1 GCA_023511555.1 Acetobacteraceae bacterium
GGGTCGGGGCTTGGAGTAACACCCGGGGCCCCCCGGGTATAAAAACCCCCCCCCCCCCCACCGGGGGGGGGGCCCCCCCGGCCCGCCCGGGGGGGGGGGGGGCCCGGCCGTCTGGGGGGGGGCCGGCCCACCTCCCCCTACCCTCCCCGGGGGCCCCTCGGAAGCTGCTGCCCCGCGGCGCAGCGGAAGCCCTGGCGTCGCGTTCCCCGCGGCCCAACCCCGCAGGAAAAGCCCCTCGCCCGCAGAACCCAAACCCTGTCAGGACCGGACCCTGCCGAAACCGCGCCGAGGGAGGGCTGTTTATGACCACCGAGGAGATCATGCAGGCGGCGCTGGACATGGTGGGCTTTCGCGGCGTCCCGCCGGACAGCGGCATCTTTGTGCCGGGGCGGGGGATAAGGCGCGTGCTGGCGGGGATAGCCCTCGGCCCGGCGGAGTTCTGGCTGGCCAGGGAGCTTAAGTGCGACGCGGCGTTGGCCCACCACCCTCCCCCGGGGCTTCCCACCTTCTCCGCCATACTCGACCGCCACGTCGACCAGATGGTGGCGGCCGGCGTCCCTGAGGACGAGGCTGTACGCGCCGTGAGCTCCCTCAAGGAGGGCTACGACCTGGCGTTTCTGGTGGGCAACTACGACCACGTCCCGTCGGTAGCCAGGGCGCTGGGCCTCCCCTACCTCAACATCCACAACCCTCTGGACGAGCTGGGGCGCCGGCGCATGGACGCGGCGGTCCAGGCCCGCCTCGCCGAGCGCGGGCCCGCGGCCAGGGTCCAGGACGTGGTCGACGCCCTCCTCACCCTGCCGGAGTTCGCCCGGGCCCGGACGCGGCCCCGGGTGCTGGTGGGATCGCCGGACAACCCCGCCGGCCGCACCGTGGTCTCGCACGGCGCCGGCACCAACGGTCGCTACCCGGTGGCGGCCGCCTACTTCAGCCACGGCGTCTCCACCCTGGTCTACATCCATGCCGAGCAGTCCACCCTGGATCGCCTGCGGCAGGAGGGGCGGGGGAACCTGGTGGTGGCCGGTCACGCCGCCAGTGACGCCTGTGGCATCTGCCCCTTCCTGGACGAACTGGAGAGCCGGGGGCTGGAGGTGGTGCGGATAAGCGGGCTGTAGCGGCAGTGAGGGCCGGCGGCCGGGCAGGCCGCTTTGCCGGCCTCAGACGCTCCTGCTCCGCTGCCTCGGGTCGGTACGCCATCTCTGGCCCTGGAGGCGCTCAGCCCCCCGGTCCTGCCGGGGCCTTGCGGCCGCCGGCGCGCCGTTGCCGGCCCGGAGCCAGCTCGGGGATCAGCGTTCCAGCCAGGATGAATGCTGCCCCCACCAGGCCCACCGGCCCCAGGGCCTCTCCGGAGTAAGCCCAGGCGAAGACGGCAGCGAAGACCGGCTCGGTGGAGAAGACCAGAGCGGCCTCTGTGGGCGTGGCCACCCGCTGGGCGGCTCCCTGCACCACCAGGGCCAGGAACGTGGCCAGGACCGCGGTGACGCCGAGCGCCGCCCAGGCCTGCGGCGACGGCGGGCCCCACAGGGGCCTCTCCAGGCCGATCGCGGCCAGGCCGCAGAGGACGGTCACGGTGAGCGTCTGGCCCAGAGCGAGCGGAAAGGGGTGGCAGCGGGCCGCCACCCGGCCTACGAACAGGATCTGGAGGGCGAACGCCAGGGCGCACAGCGCCACCAGCAGGTCTCCGGCCAGGGGGGTAAGCGCCCCGAAGGGGCCCGACGCGGCGGCTGAGGCGTGGGCCAGCGCGTCCCCCGCAGCGGTACCGGGCCCCAGGCCCCTCACGCCCGCCGCCTCTCCCAGGGTGAGGAGGGCCAGGCCAGAGGTGGCCGTCGCGACCCCCACCCAGGTGGGGGCAGAGGGCCTCAGCCCCGCCAGCCAGGGGGAGAGCGCCGGCACCATCACCACCGACGTGGCGGTGATGAACGCCGCCTCGGCGGCCCCGGTCCACCTCAGCCCCAGGGTCTGAAAGGAGTAGCCCAGGCAGACGAACACGCCGGCTTTGACGCCCTCCCAGAGGTCCCTGGCCAGGCTTCTGTTGGCGGTGGGCCCGCCCTCCCCTCCGCGGCCTCCCCCGCCGCGCCGCGCCAGCGGGAGGACCGGCATAAGCAGCGCCGAGGCCAGGAGGAACCTAGCGGCCAGGAAGGTGAAGGGAGGCATGGATAAAAGGGCCTCCTTCACCATGGCGAAGGTCGTTCCCCAGACGGCGGTGACGACGAGCAGCGCCAGGAGCGCCCCCGCCCGCACGGCGGCGGACGGCCGGGCCGGGCGGCGGGCAGGCTGAGGTTCGGGCTCGGGGGCAGCGGTATCAGGCTCCTCCGGCTGTTTCACACCCCTCACTCCCTCTCGGCTCCCGCGGGAAATCCAACCTCAGTATAACTCGCCTGCGCCCCCTGTGTCACCCCCAGGCGTCCGGAGCCGCGGGGGGCGGCCCGCCGTCGCAGTCTCCGACCGGTGGAACCGCCTGCCGGTGCAGCGGGGGCCAACGCAGCGGTGACGTTGTAGGGCGTTCTGGAGCGGGGCGAGGTGGCCAGACGCGGCGCACGGTGCGGGGGGAGATGACGGGGGGTTGTTCTTGGCCAGAAGCTCGTCGGTGCGAGGGGACAGCTTGCGCCGCGGTCGGACCCGCCGGCCCCCCCACTATAAGTGCCAATATCGCATACCGGTGCATTTAGTTCAAGACTGTCAACGGACAGTGAAAATGTCACCCCCCCGGGGCGAAGATCGGACTGAGAAAATGTCACCCCCCCGGGGAGGGGGTAAGGGCGGCCCGGCGGCGGAGGTAGGCCTGGTAGGAGGCTTGTTTCCAGGGATGTTTCATAGG